>DATKKT010000116.1:0-3355 GCA_035542795.1 Burkholderiales bacterium | reverse complement strand
CGGCGGCAGCTGGATGCAGTACGGCCGGCCGGCGCCGCGCGCGGCAAAGCGGCCGGCGGATTCCCACTGCGCGTACCAGCGGCCCTCGACCGCCTTCGGATCGAAGCTCTTTGCCAATGCCATGCTATTTCTTCTTGGGCTCGGCCTTGCGCGCGGCGAGGGCGTGCTCGACGGCTTCGCGCACCGAGCGGCGCAGCTGCTTCTCCAGCTCGGTGCGCAGGTTCGCGATCTGCTTGTTGAGCTCGGGGATCAGGCGCACCACGAGCACGCGCTCGATGTCGGCGGCGAGCGCCTCGTCGCGCGCCGCGGCGGCGGCCGCGGCGGCCGGGTCGTGCTCGACCACCTCGGTGAGCAGCGGCACTTCCTCGACGGCGCGCAGCGACTCTTCCTGCTGGCGCTTGACCAGCGCGTCGACGCGCGCGATGAGGTTGTTCGGGTCCTTGCCCTGGCCGCGCTCTTCCTCGCTCATGCGCTGTCCTTCGCCAGGTCGTGGCTGCGGATCGCGTAGCCCCGGTCGCGGTAGAACTTGAAGCGTGCGCGCCCGGCCTGGCGCTCGGCCTCGTCCTGCGGGACGATCTCGAGCAGGCGCTCGTGCCGCTCGAAAAACGGCGGGCAGTCGGCCGACAGATTGAGCAGCACCTCGCAGGCATGGGCCGGCGCTTCAGCGTCGGAGGTGATCAGCACCGGCGTCTCGGCGGCGAGCGCGTCGTGCGCCGCGCAATGCGGGATGAAGGACACCGCCTGCGCGGTCCAGAGCATGCGGTCGATCCTCTGCGCGAGCTCGGCCTGCGGCGCGTACACGAGCACGCGCTTCTTCTGCTGCAGCGCCTTGCCGGCGAGCCGGCAGGCGACGTCGAGGCGGTCGCCGGCGTTGAAGTAGAAGTCGATCGAAGTCACGCGGCGTCTGGGTTTTCCTATCGTCGGCCCGCGCGGCGCAGCGCGAGGCGCACGAGCAGCGGCACCGGACGGCCGGTCGAGCCTTTCTCGCGCCCGCTCTTCCAGGCGGTGCCGGCGACGTCCAGGTGCGCCCATTTCAGCTTCTTCGTGAAGCGCGACAGATAGCAGGCTGCCGTGACGCTGCCGGCGGGGCGCCCGCCGATGTTGGCCATGTCGGCGAAGTTGGAGCGCAGCTGCTCCTGGTAGTCCTCCCAGAGGGGCATCTGCCAGACGCGGTCCCAGGCGTCGTCGCCCGCGGCGACGATCTCGCCGGCGAGCTTCTGGTCGTTCGCGAACAGGCCGGAAGCGACGTGGCCGAGCGCGATCACGCAGGCGCCCGTGAGCGTGGCGATGTCGACGACGGCCTCGGGCGAGAAGCGCTCGCTGTAGGTGAGCGCGTCGCACAGGATCAGGCGCCCTTCGGCGTCGGTGTTGAGGATCTCCACGGTCTGACCCGAGAGCGTGGTGACGATGTCGCCGGGACGCGTCGCCGCGCCGCCGGGCATGTTCTCGCAGGTCGGGATGAGGCCCACCACATTGACCGGCGCCTTCATGCCGGCGAGCGCGCGCAGCGCGCCGAGCACGCTGCCCGCGCCGGACATGTCGAACTTCATCTCGTCCATCTCGGCGCCGGGCTTGAGCGAGATGCCGCCCGTGTCGAAGGTGATGCCCTTGCCGACGAGGGCAAGATTCGGCGCTCGCGGCTTCTTCCCTTTCGCCGCGCCCGCGTAGCGCAGCACGATGAGCTTGGGCGGCTGGCGCGAGCCGGCGGTGACCGCGAGCAGCGCGCCCATGCCCAGGCGCTCCATGTCGCGGCGCTCGAGCACCTCGACGCCGAGGCCGAACTGCCGGGCGAGCTTCCTCGCCTCGTCGGCGAGGTACGCAGGCGTGCAGACGTTGGGCGGCAGGTTGCCGAGCGTGCGCGCGAGGTCGGCGCCGTCGGCCGTCGCGACCGCCTCCTTCAGCGCCGCCTGCGCCTGCAGCGTGACCGGCCCGGCGGCGAGCGCGAGCGCGAGCGCGCCGAGCGCGGGCGCCGGCGGCTTCTTCTGCGTCTTCATCTGGTCGAAGCGGTAGAACGCCTCGCGCACGCCGAGCACCGCGTTGCGCAGCGCCCAGGGCAGGCCGCGGCCGGCGACCGCGAAGTCGGCGATATACAGAGCCGCGTCCTTCGCGCCGAGGCCCCTGAGCGCCGCAGCGGCGCCGCGAATCGCGTCGCGGAACGCGGTGACGCCGTACTCGCGGCGCGCGCCGAGGCTGACCAGCAGCACGCGCTTCGCGGCGACCCCGGGCACGGCATGCAGCAGCAGCGTCGAGCCCGCCTTGGCCGCGAGATCGCCCTGCGCGAGCGCGCGGCGCAGCGCGCCGCCCGCCGCGCGATCGGCGGCCTGCGCGGCGCGCGCGAGCGTGGCGCCCGGCTCGCTCGCGGCCGCATCTTCGCCCGCGTTGCCGCCGTAGGCGGCGAGCACGAGGCAGGCGGTCTGGAGCTTCTCGGGCGGCTGCGCCCTTATGCTAAATTGCACCGGATTTCTCCCACGAAATTCGCCACGGGGTCTCGCACCAAGTATCGCATGATCTTCCGCCGCTCGCTGCTGCGCGAATTCGCCAATCTCGGCATCGCGGTGTTCCTTTCGCTGTTCCTCATCGCGCTCACCACGCGGCTGATCCGCCTGCTCGGCTTCGCCGCGGGCGGCAAGATTCCCTCGGACGCGGTGGTCGCGTTTCTCGGCTTCTCGGCGATCGGCGTGCTGCCGGTGCTGCTGTCGCTCACGCTCTTCATCACCGTGCTGCTCGCGCTCAACCGCGCCTGGCGCGATTCCGAGATGGTGATCTGGTTCGGCGCGGGGCTGGCGCTCACGGCCTGGATGCGCCCGGTGCTGACGTTCGCCGCGCCGCTGGTGCTGGTGATCGCGCTGCTGTCGCTGGTGATCTCGCCCTGGACGGTGCAGATGGCGGGGCAGTACCGCGCGCGGCTCGAATCGCGCGACGACATCTCGCGCGTAGAGCCGGGCACCTTCGGCGAGTCGCGCAGCAAGGGCCGCGTGTTCTTCGTCGAGTCGATCGCCGGCGACAAGTCGTCCGTGCAGCACGTGTTCGTCAACTCGGTGCAGCACCGGCGCTCGGGCGTGATGATGAGCGAGCGCGGCTTCACCGAGTACGCGCCCAACGGCGACCGCTTCCTCGTCATGCTCACGGGGCGGCGCTACGAGGGCGAGCCCGGCAGCGCGGACTACAGCATCGCCGAATACGACCGCTACGCGACGCGCATCCAGACCAAGGAGGGCGACGAGCCCGAGGCCACGCACAAGAGCCTGACGACGCTCGCGCTGATCGAGAACCCGACGCGCAGCAACCTCGGCGAGCTGCTCTGGCGCATGGGCGTCCCGCTCTCGGCGCTGATCCTCTCGCTGCTCGCGGTGCC
>DATKKT010000115.1:0-13049 GCA_035542795.1 Burkholderiales bacterium | reverse complement strand
CGACGATCTCGCCGACCTCGGCGTCCTTGCGGAGGACGACCCCGGCGAAGGGGGCGCGCACGAGGGTCTTGTCGAGCTCGAGGCGCGCGGCGTCGAGGGCGGCCTGCGCCGAGGCGATGGCGTCGCGCGCGTGGTCGATCTCCTCGCGCGACACGGCGCCGCTCGGCGCCGCGGCCTCGCGCCGGACGAGGTCCTGGCGCGCCTTGGCGAGATCGCTCTCGCGCTGCGCGGCCGTAGCGGCGAGCTGCGCGTCGGTGGCGTAGTAGGTGCGCACCTGCCGCACCGTGCGCGCGAGCTGCGCCTCGGCCTGCTCCAGCGCGACCTTCGCGTCCGCGCGGTCGAGGCGCACCAGCTCCTCGCCCGCCTTCACGAAATCGGTGTCGTCGGCGCGCACGGCGACCACGGTGCCCGGCGCCTGCGGCGTGATCTGCACGATGTTGCCGCCCACGTAAGCGTCGTCGGTGCCCTCGTGCCACCGGCCGTCGAGCCACCACCACGCGCCCCAGGCGGCGAGGCCGAGCACGAAGACGGCGACAATCGCGCTCAGCGCGTTCCTGCGCTTGCGGTTGCCGGTCGCGGGCAATCCCTGTTCCTGGGCCATGTTCAGGTCCTTCCGGTGTAGCCGCCGCCCAGCGCCCTGGCGAGGCCGATCGAGGCTTCGAGGCGGCGCGCGCGCAGGTCCGCGGCGAGCACGCGCTGCGCGGTGAGCTGCGATTCGGTGCTGAGCACGCTGAGATAGTTGGCCAGCCCGGCGCGGTAGCGCGCGAGCGAGAGCTCGTAGGCGGACTGCGCGGCCGCGAGCGCCGCGGCGACCTCCGCGTCCTGGCGCTCGACCGAGCGCCAGGACGCGACCTGGTCGGCGACGTCGCGCAGCGCGTCGGCGAGCGCCTGGTTGTACTGCTCGGCGGCGGCGTCGTAGTCCGCGTACTTCGCGCCGAGGTTGCCGCGCAGCCGCCCGCCGTCGAAGACCGGCAGGCGCAGCGCCGGCCCGATGCCCGGCACGAGGCTGCCCGCGTCGAGGAAGTGCGTCCACGAGATCGCCTGGAAGCCGATGAAGGCGATCAGGTTGACGTTGGGATAGAACTCGGCGCGCGCCGCCTCGGCGTCCTGCGCCGCGGCCTCGACGCGCCAGCGGCTCGCGACGATGTCGGGCCGGCGGCCGAGCAGGTCGGCCGGCAGCTGCGAGGGCAGCGCGAGCGGGCCGGCGGCCAGCGCCGGCCGCGCGAGCGCGAGGCCGCGGTCGGGCCCCTGGCCGAGCAGCGCGGCGATCTGGTGGCGCGTCAGCGCGGCCGTCTCCTCGAGCTGGGCGATGCGCTGGCGCGCCTCGTGCGGCGCGCCCTCGGCCTGCTTGAGCTCGATGCGCGAATCCAGGCCGGCGGCGAGGCGCTCGCGCACCAGACCGAGCTGGCGCTCGCGCTGCGCCAGCAGCTCCTTCGCGAGGTCGAGCTGGTCGAGCGTGCGCGCGAGCTGGACATAGGCGGAGGCGATCGCGCTGGAGAGCACGAGCGCCGCCTCGCGCGCGTCGGCCTCGGCCGCGCGCTGCGCGCCGAGCGCGGATTCCAGCGCCGCCCGGTTCCTGCCCCAGAAGTCGAACTCGTAGGAGAAGTTGAGCTGCGCGACGTTCTGCCAGATCGTCGAGCCCGCCAGCGGCGGAGGGAAGATGCCGTGCTCGCTCAGGCGCTCGCGCGTCGCCTCGATGTCGAGGCCGACCTGCGGGTAGCGCGGCGCGCCGGCCGCCTCGGCGAGGGCGAGCGCGCGGCTCACGCGCGCGCGCGCAAGCCGCATCGACGGGCTGGCGGCGAGCGCCTCGTCGACGAGCCGGTCGAGCTGCGGATCGCCGAGCGCCTTCCACCACTGCTCGCTCGGCCAGGCGTCCGGCCGCACGGGCGCGCTCGCGAGCGTGCGCGCGGCCTGCAGGCGGTCCGCCGCGAGCGGGGCGGAGTGCTTCTGCAGGCCCTCCTGGCTCGCGCAGCCGGCGAGCGACAACAGGACGAGCAGGGCGGCGCGCGCGGTCCTCATGGCGCGTTCGCGAGCATGCGCTTGAGGTAGCCGAACAGCTGGCGCGTCTCGGCCTTGGTGAAGCCGCGCAGGAAGACGTCGAACACGGCGAACGCGGCGGTGCCCAGGTGCGGCAGCGCGGCGCGCCCCGCGGGCGTGAGCTCGATGCGCACGTTCCGCCGGTTCTTCGCGCTGCGCACGCGGCGCGCGAAGCCCTTCGCCTCCAGGCGGTCGAGCAGGCGGGTCATCGCGCCGGGGTCGTAGCGCAGCATCCGGCAGAACTCGGCGGCGTGGCGGGCGACGCCGTTGGCGATCTGGAACAGCACGATCGCCTGCGTCGCGTTGATGCCGTGCGGCGCGAAGGCCTTGTCCATCTCCTCGAGGAGCGCGCGGCGCAGATTGCCGATCAGGTAGCCGAGCGAATCCTGGGAGCGCTGCGCGTCGAAGCCGGGCGAGGGCATGGCGCGCGACGATAATTGCCTAGGCAATAGTTGTCAAGGCAATCATGTCCTTCGCGGCGGCGCGGCGATGCGGTAACCTCCTGTCATGCTTGGACAAAGGCTGGACGCGGACGTGCTCGTGCTCGGCGCCGGCATCGTCGGCATCAGCGTGGCGCTGCACGCGCAGGCGCGCGGCCGGCAGGTGGTGCTCGTCGACCGGCGCGGCGCGGCCGAGGAGACCTCGTTCGGCAACGCGGGCCTGATCCAGCGCGAAGGCGTCTATCCATACGGCTTCCCGCACGACTTCGGCGCGCTGCTGCGCTACGGCCTGAACCGCACGATCGACGCCTACTACCATCCTTCGGCGCTGCTCGAGCTGGCGCCGTTCCTCTGGAAGTACTGGCGCCACTCGCGCGCGTCGCGCCATGCGCGCATCGCGCGCCTGTACTCGCGGCTCATCGAGCGCTGCGTCGTAGAGCACGAGGCGCTCGCCGCGCAGGCTGGCGCCGAAGCGCTGCTGCGCCGCAAGGGCTGGATGCGCGTGTTCCGCACCGAGCGCGAGCGCGACCTGCGCTTCGCCGAGGCGGAGCGCTGGAACGCGGAGTTCGGAATTGCCTTCGAAAAACTGGATGCCAGACAACTGCGCGACAAGGAGCCGCACCTCGCGCCCGTGCTCGCAGGCGCGCTGCACTGGACCCAGCCGGTGAGCGTGGTCGATCCGCAAGCGCTCGCGCTGGCGTACCTGAAATCGTTCGAAAGCCGGGGCGGCAGGTTCTTGCAGGGAAATGCATTGTCATTGTCGCCGGACCGCGCGAAATGGCGTCTCCAGACGGTCGAAGGCCTGCTGGAGGCGGTCGACGCCGTCGTTTGCCTGGGCCCCTGGGCTGATCTCGTCACGCGGCGGCTCGGCTACGACCTGCCGCTCGCCGTGAAGCGCGGCTATCACATGCATTACCGCGCCGCCGGCAAGGCGATGCTCAACCATCCCGTGCTCGATACCGAGCGCGGCTACATGCTCGCGCCGATGCTGCGCGGCATCCGCCTGACGACCGGCGCCGAGTTCGCGCTGCGCGACGCGATCCGCACGCCGGTCCAGCTCGGGCGCGCCGAGCCGGTGGCGCGCGAGCTGTTTCCGCTCGCCGAGCGCCTCGATACCGAGCCCTGGATGGGTGCGCGGCCCTGCACGCCCGACATGATGCCGATCATCGGCCCGGCGCCGCGCCACCCGGGCCTGTGGTTCGCGTTCGGCCACGCGCACCACGGCTTCACGCTCGGGCCCGTGACAGGACGGCTGATCGGCGAGATGATCGCCGGGGAGCCGCCGACCATCGATCCGCATCCCTACCGGGCGGATCGCTTCTAGGGAGAGCCATGTTCGCGGGCAAGGTCATCGCCATCACCGGCGCGTCGGAGGGCATCGGCGCCGAGCTAGCGCGCCAGATGGCCGGAAAGGGCGTCTGGCTCGCGCTCGCCGCGCGCAGCCTCGAGAAGCTCGAGGCAGTGGCCGAGGAATGCCGCGTGCGCGGCGCAGAGGCGGTCGCCGTGCGCTGCGACGTGGGCGTCGAGGACGACTGCAGCAACTGCATCGAGACGGCGGTGCGCAAGTACGACTCGCGCGCCATCCTCGTCAACAACGCCGGCGTCTCGGGCCACGCGCGCTTCGAGGAGGTCACGGACTTCGCCTGGTACGAGACGATCATGCGCGTGAACTACCTCGGCAGCCTGTATTGCGCGCGCCACGCGCTGCCGCACCTGAAGAAGCGCCGCGGCCAGATCGTCGCCATCTCCAGCCTCGCGGGCAGGGTGGGCGTGCCGGGGCGCACCGCCTACGGGCCGACCAAGGCCGCGCAGGCGCTGTTTCACGAAGCGCTGCGCCTGGAGCTGAAAGACGCGGGCGTCGACATCACGGTCGTCTACCCGGGCGTGGTGGCGACCGGGATCCGCGTGCACGGCTACGGCCCGGACGGCAGGCCGGCGGGCAAGAGCGGCCTGCGCGAGGAGAGCGCGATGAGCGTGCAGGAGTGCGCGCGCCAGATCCTCGCCGCCACGCTCGCGCGCAAGCGCCAGCTGGTGATGACGCTGCAGGCGAAAATCGGCCTCTGGCTGCAGCTCCTCGCGCCGGACATCGTCGACCGCATGGTTCTCAAGCAAGTAAGGAAAGACCACTAAATGAAAAACGCGCTGCTCATCATCGACATCCAGAACGACTACTTTCCCGGCGGCGCGATGGCGCTGCACAACCCCGAGGCGGCGGCGGCCAATGCCGCGAAGCTGATCGCCGCGTACCGGCAGAAGGGAAGGCCCGTGATCCACGTGCAGCACATCGCCGCGCGCCCCGGCGCGACGTTCTTCCTGCCGAACACGCGCGGCGCGGAGATTCACGACTCGGTTCGACCGCAGCCCGGGGAAACCGTGATCGTGAAGCATTTCCCGAACTGCTTTCGCGACACGAAGCTGCTCGATCAGCTGAAAGGCGCGGGCATCGACGCGCTGACGATCGCCGGCATGATGACGCACATGTGCGTGGACACGACCACGCGCGCCGCAGCCGACCTCGGCTTCGCGTGCTCGCTCGCGCACGACGCTACCGCGACGCGCGAGCTTGCGTTCGGCGGCGTCAAGGTGCCGGCCGAGCAGGTGCAGGTCTCCTACCTGGCCGGGCTGAACGGCCTGTTCGCGAAGGTGCAGACCGCGGACGAGCTGTGCCGGGCCCTCTGACGATCCGCGTCAAGGTGAAGCCCAACGCGCGCGCGAGCGTGCTGGAGCGGCTCGAGGACGGCAGCTGGCGCGCGCAGCTCAAGTCGCCGCCCGTGGACGGCAAGGCGAACGCGGAGCTCGTCGCGCTCGTCGCCGAGCGCTTCGGCTGCCGCAAGGCGGACGTCGAGATCCGCAGCGGCGCCTCCGGGCGCATGAAGCTCGTGCGGATCGCGGCCGTCTGAGCTAGTAGGGCCGCAAGCCGAACAGCAGGGGGTGCAGCCAGAGGAACGCCGCGTAGAGCGCGAGGCCGATCGCGGGAATCCGCCAGCCGATCTCCCTCGCGTCGAAGCGGTTGCGGCCCTGCGCGATGGCGAGGAAGGGGAAATAGGAGGTCGCCGCGGCGAAGCGCCGCCAGTCCTCGCCCAGCGTCTTTTCCTTGCGCCGGTCGATGGCGAGCGCGCCGAGCGCCGCGAGCACGAGGAACGCGCCGAAGAACACGGTCGCCTTCAGCTCGCCGCGCGCGACGATGTGCGCGGCGGCCCACAGCATGAATCCCCACATCATCGGGTGGCGGGTGATGCGCAACATGCCGCGCGCGGGCTCCCCGGCCTTGAGCGCCTTCGCCTGGCCCACCGCGGAAGGATTGCGCGTGAGCAGCCCGCCCGCCATCAGCATGAATGCGAAGGGCATGACGAGCGCCGGCGCGAGGCGCAGTCCGGGCCACAGCGGCTCCGGCGGCACGCGGACGAAGGCCCAGATCATCCAGCCCAGCGCGGCGAAGGCGACGAGCGAGTAGGCGACGAGATAGCCCCGCTCGCCGATCGCCTGCGCGAGCAGCGGCCGCAGCGGCGTGCTGGAGATGAAATGCGTCGCCAGGAAGGTGATGACCGATGCGTAGAGGATGTAGGGGTCCACGCTCAGGCGAGGGCCTTGGTGACGATCTCGGCGACGTCCTTCGACAGGTCCTTTGAGTCGCGGATGCGCTCCAGCTGCCTTCGCGCTTTTTCCATTCTCAGCTCATCAAACCTGCGCCAGCGATCGAAGCCGCGCGCGATGCGCGCCGCGATCTGCGGATTGAGCGCATCCAGCGCGAGCACCTGGTCGGCGAGGAACGCGTAGCCGCCGCCGTCGGCGGCGTGAAAGCGCACGTGGTTGGCGGTGAAGCCGCGCACGAGCGCGTAGACCTTGTTCGGCACCTTCAGGTCGAAAGCCGGGTGCCGCAGCAGCTCGCGCACGCGCGCGAGCGTGCCGGGCAGGCGCGAGCCGGCCTGCACCGCGAGCCACTTGTCCACCACGAGCGGCTCGCCGCGCCACTTGTCGTAGAACGACTCGAGCGCGATCGCGCGCTGCGGCGCCTGGCTGTTGGCGAGGCAGGCGAGCGCGGCGAACTGCTCGGTCATGTTGTTCGACTGGCCGAACTGCTCGTAGCAAAGGGCGACCAGATCGGCCGTCTCCAGCTCCATGAGGTAGGAGAGCAGCAGGTTGCGCAGGGCGCGCCGCCCCATCGACGCCGCGTCGGGAGAATACGGGGCTTCTGCGTTCTGCTCTCTATAGATTGCTAGAAACAGATCCTTGAAATGTGAGGCCAGAGCGAGCTTCAGAGCATTGCGCGCCGCGTGCAGCGCGTCGGGGTCCACGACCGCCATCTGCTCGGCGAGGAACGTCTCCGAGGGCAGCGCGAGGACCTCGGCGACGAACGCCGCATCCTTTTCCTTCAGGAGCTCTTCCACCGCGCCGAGGAATGCGCGCGAAGGCTGTCCCTGTTGCTTGAGGATGATGTCGGTCGCGAGCCGCTGCGCCGCCTCCCAGCGGTTGAACGGATCGTCGTCGTGCGCGAGCAGGTGCAGCAGGTCCGCCTCGCTGTACGGGTAGTTGAGGATCACCGGCGCCGAGAAGCCGCGCAGCAGCGAAGGAACGGGCCTGGACTCGGCCTTGAACTTGAACGTCTGCTCCCGCTCCTTCACGGAAAGCACCGCTTCCTGCCCCCCGATCTTCACGGCCAGCGGGACATGGAACGGAGGGTCCATGGACTGCCGAACCGAAAGAGAAAAGACATCGTTCGCATAAGTCCCGGAGCAATCCAGCACCGGCGTGCCGGCGACGTCGTACCAGCGCCTGAACTGCGCGAGGTCGATCCCGGAGGCGTCCTGCATCGCCTGCACGAAGTCGTCGCAGGTCACGGCCTGGCCGTCGTGGCGCTGGAAGTAGAGGCGCATGCCGGCCTGGAACTTCTCCTCGCCGAGCAGCGTGTGCTGCATGCGCACGACTTCCGCGCCCTTCTCGTACACCGTCATCGTGTAGAAGTTGCGGATCTCCATGTACGACTGCGGCCGCACCGGGTGCGCCATCGGCCCGGCGTCCTCGGGAAACTGCATCGCGCGCAGCGCGCGCACCTCCTGGATGCGCGCCACGGCGCGCGAATAGGTGTCCGCGCCGTACTCCTGGTCGCGGAACACCGTGAGGCCTTCCTTCAGCGACAGCTGGAACCAGTCGCGGCAGGTGACGCGGTCGCCGGTCCAGTTGTGGAAGTACTCGTGCGCGACCACGCGGTCGATGTTCAGGTAGTCGGTGTCCGTGGCGATGTCGGGCCGCGCCAGCACGTACTTGGTGTTGAAGATGTTGAGGCCCTTGTTTTCCATCGCGCCGGAATTGAAGTCGCCCACCGCTACGATCTTGTACTCGTCGAGGTCCAGCTCAAGGCCGAAGCGCTTCTCGTCCCAGGCGATCGCGCGCTTCAGGCAGTCCATCGCCCAGCCCGCCTGATCCAGCTTGCCCGGCTCGACGTAGATGTAGAGGGTCTTGTCCTTTCCCGACCCCGACTTGATCCTTTCGGAAACAAATTCGAGGTTCGCCGCGACCAGCGCGAACAGGTACGAAGGTTTGGGATAGGGGTCCTCGAACGCCGCCCAGTGCCGATTGCCCTGCTCTTCGCCTTTCCTCAGGAGATTTCCATTCACCAGCAAGACCGGATATCTCGTCTTGTCTGCATGCACGGTGACGGTGTAGACGGCGAGGTTGTCGGGCCGGTCGACGAACCAGGTGATGCGCCGGAAGCCCTGCGCCTCGCACTGCGTGACGAAGCCGCTCTGCGTGGCGTAGAGGCCTTCCAGCTTCGTATTCTTCTGCGGAACGATGCGCGTGACGGTTTCGAGCGTGAAGGCGTGCGGGACGTCCTGCAGCGTCAGGGTTTCAGCAGTTGTCTCGTATTTGTCTCTATCAAGGAGAACCCCATTCAAGGAAACGGAAACCAGTTCCAGTTCATCTCCGTCCAGCACCAGCGGCTCGGCATGCGTGCCGTTGCGCCGCACCGAGAGTTTCGCCTTTACGAGCGCGTCCTCGGCGCGGATGTCGACGTCGAGCGCCACGCGCTCGACGAGGAACGGCGGCGGGGCGTAATCCTTGAGATGGATGGCCTTCGGCTGGGATTCGCGCATGGAGGCGCAATGATACATTCATTGACTTGGCTCAAGTCCGCGCGGGCGCGGCAGATCACCATCTTCCCATGGAGCGCGCGGCGATCATCCGCAAGTCCGCGGCGCAGCTGCGCGTGGCGCCGAACCCTCCGCTCTCTTTCGAGGAGGCGCGGCGCGGGCTCGCGGGCCTGCCGGGCGGCGGCCTGAACATCGCGCACGAGGCGGTGGACCGGCATGCAGCCGGACCGCGCGCCGGCCGCGTGGCGATCCGCTGGCTCGGCGCGCAGGGCGCGCGCCGGGACATCAGCTATCGCGAGCTCTCGGCGCTCTCCAGCCGCTTCGCGAACGCGTTCCGCTCGCTCGGCGTCGCCAAGGGCGACGTGGTGTTCGTGCTCTGCGGCCGTATCCCGGAGCTCTACGCCGCCGTGCTCGGCGGTCTGAAGTGCGGCGCTACGGTGTCGCCGCTGTTCTCCGCCTTCGGCCCCGAGCCGCTCAGGACGCGCATCAATCTCGGCGCCGGCAAGCTGCTCGTGACCACCGAGGCGCTCTACGAGCGCAAGGTGAAGAAGGTGGCGGGCGAGATGCCTACGCTCAGGCACGTGCTGCGCGTGGACAGCGACGAGGGGCGCGCGCAGATCGAGCGCGCCGCCGAGCGGTTCGCCATCGAGCGCACCGGACCCGAGGATCCCGCGTTCCTGCACTTCACCAGCGGCACCACCGGCATGCCCAAGGGCGCGGTGCACGTGCACGGTGCGGCGGTCATGCACTATGCGACCGGCCGCGCGGCGCTCGACCTGCACGACGAGGACATCTTCTGGTGCACCGCCGATCCCGGCTGGATCACGGGCACTTCCTACGGCATCGTCGCGCCGCTGCTGCACGGCATCACCAGCGTGGTCGATGAGGCCGAGTTCGACGCCGAGCGCTGGTACCGCATCCTGCAGGAGGAAGGCGTGAGCGTCTGGTACACCGCGCCGACCGCCCTGCGCATGCTGATGAAATCTGGCGTGGAGATGGCGCGGCGCTTCCGCTTCCCGCGGCTGCGCTTCGTCTCCAGCGTAGGCGAGCCGCTCAACCCCGAGGCGGTGTGGTGGGGGATGGACGCCTTCGGCATGCCGATCCACGACAACTGGTGGCAGACGGAAACCGGCGGCATCATGATCGCCAATACGCCGGCGATGGACGTGAAGCCCGGCTCGATGGGCAAACCGCTGCCGGGCGTGGAGGCGGCGATCGTGCACAGGAAGGAGGCAGGCCTCGAGATCGTGAGCGCACCGGACGTCGAGGGCGAGCTCGCGCTGCGCGCCGGCTGGCCTTCCATGTTCCGCGCCTACCTCGGGCAGGAGGAGCGTTATCGCAGGTGCTTCGCCGGGGGCTGGTACCTGACGGGCGACCTCGCCAGGCGCGACGCCGACGGCTACTACTGGTTCGTAGGCCGCGCCGACGACGTCATCAAGTCGGCGGGTCACCTGATAGGCCCGTTCGAGGTGGAAAGCGCACTGATGGAGCACCCGGCGGTCGCGGAGGCCGGCGTCATCGGCAAGCCCGACCCGGTCGTGGGCGAGGTGGTGAAGGCCTTCGTCATGCTCAAGGCGGGCCAGGCGCCGAGCGAGCAGCTGCGAGCTCAGATCCTCGGCCATGCGCGCAAGCGCCTCGGCGCCGCGGTGGCGCCCAAGGAGATCGAGTTCGCCGCTTCGCTGCCGCACACGCGAAGCGGCAAGATCATGCGCCGGCTGCTCAAGGCGCGCGAGCTCGGGCTGCCGGAAGGCGACACCTCGACCCTCGAGGCCCCGGCATGAGCGAGCCGCGCGCCTCCGGGATCGCCCACCCCGCGCCGCCGCCGCCGAGCGGGCCGGTGCCGTACGGCCGCGAGCTCGCGCTGCGCCTGCTGCAGGACATGCTGCGCATCCGGCGCCTGGAGGAAAAGTCTGCCGAGCTCTACGGCGCCGGCAAGATCCGCGGCTTCCTGCACCTGTACATCGGCGAGGAGGCGGTCGCCGCCGGCGCGATGCGCGTGTTCGCGCCCGAGGACAACATCGTCGCCACCTATCGCGAGCACGGCCAGGCGCTGCTGCGCGGCGTGACGATGGGCGCGATCATGGCCGAGATGTACGGCAAGCGCGAGGGCTGCTCGCGCGGGCGCGGCGGCTCGATGCACCTGTTCGACGCGGCCACGCGCTTCTTCGGCGGCAACGCCATCGTGGGCGGCGGGCTGCCGCTCGCAGCGGGGCTCGCGCTGGCGGCGAAGCTGCAGGGCGAGCCGCGCGTCACCGCCTGCTTCTTCGGCGACGGCGCCACCGCGGAGGGCGCGTTCCACGAGTCGATGAACCTCGCCGCGCTGTGGAAGCTGCCGGTGCTGTTCCTGTGCGAGAACAACCTCTACGCCATGGGCACCGCGATCGAGCGTGCCGAGTCGCAGACCGACCTGTGCGTGAAGGCCGCGGCCTACGCCATGCCGGCGCAAAAGGTGGACGGCATGGACGTGGTGGCGGTGCACGAGGCGGTGAAGGCCGCGTGCGCGCGCGTGCGCGCCGGCGGCGGACCGGCATTTCTCGAGCTGTGCACCTACCGCTTTCGCGCCCACTCGATGTTCGACGCCGAGCTGTACCGCGACAAGGCCGAGGTCGAGCAGTGGAAGACGCGCGGCCCGATCCATACCTTCTCGGCCAGGCTGAAGGCGCAGGGCCTGCTCACCGAGGAGGAGTTCCTCGCGATCGATGCGCGCGTGCTGGAGGAAGTGCGCGCGGCGGTAGAGTTCGCCGAGGCGGGCACCTGGGAGCCTGTAGAGGACCTGGAGAAGGACGTCTACACGAGCGCGCCATGACCCGGATCTCCTACCGCGAAGCGCTGCGCCTCGCCCTGCAGGACGGCCTGCGGCGCGAGCCGCGCGCCTTCCTGATGGGCGAGGACGTGGGCCGCTACGGCGGCAGCTACGCCATCAGCAAGGGCCTGCTCGAGGAATTCGGCGCGGAGCGCGTGCGCGACGCGCCGCTCTCCGAGCTGACGTTCGTGGGCGCCGGCATCGGCGCGGCGCTCGGCGGCCTGCGCCCGATCGTAGAGGTGATGACGGTCAACTTCAGCCTGCTCGCGCTCGACCAGATCGTCAACACCGCGGCGCTGTTCCGCCACATGTCGGGCGGCCAGCTTTCGGTGCCGCTGGTGATCCGCATGGCGACCGGCGCCGGGCGCCAGCTCGCCGCGCAGCACTCGCACAGCTTCGAGGGCTGGTACGCGCACATTCCCGGCATCAGGATCGTCGCGCCGGCCACGATCGAGGACGCGCGCGGGATGCTGTGGTCCGCGCTGCAGGACCCCGACACCGTGCTGGTGTTCGAGCACGCGCAGCTGTACAACATGGAAGGAGAATGTCCCGACACGGTGGCGGTCGACATCGCCTCGGCGAAGCTGCGCCGCGCCGGCACGCAGCTCAGCATCATCACCTACGGCGGCTGCCTCCCGAAGGCGCTCGAAGCCGCCGAGCAGCTCGCCGCCGAGGGCATCGAGGCCGAGGTGCTCGACCTGCGCGTGCTGCGCCCGCTCGACACCGCGTCGATCCTCGCCACCGTGCGCAAGACGCGCCGCGCGCTGGTGGTCGATGAGGGCTGGCGCAGCGGCAGCCTCGCGGCCGAGGTCATGGCGCGCATCGTGGAAGGTGCGTTCTACGAGCTCGACGCGCCGCCGGCGCGAGTGTGCAGCGCCGAGGTGCCGATGCCCTATGCCAAGCACCTGGAGGACGCGGCGCTGCCGCAGCCGGCGACCATCGCCGCGGCGGCGAAGCGCCTGCTGTGATGCATTTGCGATGATCGAATTCAAGCTGCCGTCCCTGGGCGCCGACATGGACCAGGGCAAGCTCCTCGAATGGAAGATCGGGGCGGGCGACCGCGTAAAGCGCGGCGACATCGTCGCGGTGGTCGATACCACGAAGGCGGCGGTAGAGGTCGAGATCTGGGACGAGGGCGTGGTGCACGAGATCCTCGTGCAGCCGGGCGAGACCATCCCGGTCGGCACGGTGATGGCGCTGCTGCTCGCGCCGGGCGAGAGCGCGCCGCCTCCCGGCGCGAAGCCCGCCGCTGCCGCCCGGCCGAAGGTGGCCGCGGCGCCGACCGCGAGGCAGCGCGTTTCGCCCGCGGCGCGCAAGCGCGCTGCCGAGCTCGGCGTCGCGCTCGAGGGCATCGCCGGCACGGGACCGGAGGGATCGGTGACGCTCCAGGACGTCGAGCGCGCCGCGGCGGCGCCCGCGGCGAAGGCGCCCGCCGCCGACCGCGCGACCGAGATGCGGCGCGCGATTGCCGCGGCGATGAGCCGGTCCAAGCGCGAGATCCCGCACTACTACCTCTCCGAGACCGTGCCGCTCGCCGCCGCGCTCGCCTGGCTGCAGCGGCAAAACGCCGAGCGCCCGGTCACCGAGCGATTGCTGATCGCGGCGCTCTACCTCAAGGCGGTGGCGCTCGCCTGCGGCAAGTACCCGGAAATGAACGGCCATTTCCGCGAGGGCGCGTTC
>DATKKT010000114.1:0-17650 GCA_035542795.1 Burkholderiales bacterium | reverse complement strand
GCGCGAGCGCCGGCGCGGCCGACGCGAAGGGGCGCGCGGAAACGGCGTACACGTCTCCCGAAAGACGTTCCCTGGTCTCGAAGGACTCCAGGTACAACGGCTTGCCGTAGGCATTGCTCGCGAGCCGCGGCTTGAGCTCGGCGTACTTGTGCTGCAGATCGGCAGCGCCGGGCGCCTGCGCGCCGGCGGCAGTCGCGCAGATGAACAGGAGGAGAGGAGCGCAGCGCATCGGGGGAGATCGGAATCCGGACAACCGGATAAGTCCCTGCATTGACGCGCGATTCTACGCGGCGCATGCTTTTGCCAGCGCAGCACAAAAGAAAAATCCAGAACAGAAGAAGAATACCGAGCGCAGCAGGCAGGCGATGGTGGAGGGGGCGCTTTGTCGTTGCACACCGATACGCCGATCGAGGCCGTCGATCTGCTGTGGGCGCTCGCCAGCCTCTGCGGCGTTCACCGGCTCGCGTTCGATGCCCGCCTGCTGCTGCAGCAGTATCCACCGCCGCTCGACGTCGGCGCGCTGATCCACGCGGGCAGCCAGCTCGGCCTGCGCATCGCGGTACGGGAAGTCGCGGCGCGCGACCTGCGCCAGGCCCCGCTCCCCGCCATCGCCCTGCGCGCCGAAGGCCAGGCGACGCGGCTCGCGCTCGTGCTGTCCGCCGATGCGGACAGCGTCCTGGTGGCCGAGCGAGATGCCGCGCCGCGCGAGGTTCCGTTGCGCGAGTTTGCGGCGCGATTCCATTCCGGCCTGCTGGTCGCAACCCTGGTCGCGCAGGAGGCCCCACCGGGCGCCGGCCTCGTCGACCGGCCGTTCGGCCTGCGCTGGTTCCTGCCCGAGCTGCTGCGTCACAAGGCAGTCTGGCGCGAGGTGCTCGCGGCGGCCTTCGTTCTGCAGCTCGTCGCGCTCGCCGTGCCGCTGTGCACGCAGGTGATCATCGACAAGGTGGTGGTGCATCGCAGCGCGAGCACACTCACCGTGATTCTCTCGGCGCTCGCGCTCTTCGTCGTGTTCGGCGCGGCGTTGTCCTATGCGCGCCAGTACCTGCTGCTGCACACCGGCAATCGCATCGACGCGGTGCTCGGCATGCGCGTGTTCGAGCACCTGCTGCGCCTGCCGCCGCGCTACTTCGAGACACGGCCCACCGGCACGCTGGTGGCGCGCCTGCAGGGCATCGAGACGATCCGCGAGTTCCTCACCGGCGCGGCCGCGGGCGTGCTGCTCGACCTGCCGTTCCTGCTGGTGTTCCTCGCGATCATGCTCTGGTACAGCGTGCCGCTCACGCTGGTGGCGCTCGCGCTCATCGCGCTGCTCGCGGCGGCGAGCCTGGCGGTCACGCCGCTGCTGCGCCGGCGCCTCAACGAGCAGTTCCTGCTGGGCGCGCGCAACCAGGCCTTCGTGACCGAGCACGTGGCGGCAATGGAGACGGTCAAGGCGCTGCAGATGGAGCCGCAGGCGGCGGCGCGCTTCGGCCGCAATCTGGCCGACTTCCTGCGCGCGAGCTTCGCCACACGGCGCCTCGCCAACGGCTACGGCGTGCTCGCGAGCGCGCTGGAGCAGACGCTCTCGGTCGCGATTCTCGGCGCCGGCGCCTGGATGGTGATGACGCAGGAGGGCTTCACGATCGGCATGCTCGTCGCCTTCCAGATGTTCGCCGGGCGACTCGCGCAGCCGGCGCTGCGCCTCGCCGGCCTGTGGCAGGAGTTCCAGCAGGCGGCGATCGCGGTGCAGCGCCTGGGCGATCTCATGGACGCGCCCGCCGAGCTTTACAGCCTTCAGCCCCGCCGCCGCCCCGAGGCCTGCGGGCGCATCGAAATCGACCGGGTGAGCTTCCGCTATCGCGAAGGGCAGCCGCCGGTCTACGAGAACTTCAGCCTCACCATCGAGCCGGGCGCCTGCGTAGCGCTCACCGGGCCCTCCGGCTGCGGCAAGAGCACGCTGGCGAAGCTCCTGCAGGGCTTTTACGTGCCCGCCACGGGCGCCGTGCGCATCGACGGGCGCGACACGCGCCAGATCGCGGCGAACGAGCTGCGCCTGAATTTCGGCGTGGTGCCGCAGGAGACGCGCCTGTTCTCGGGCTCCGTGCTCGACAACCTCACGGCCGGCCAGCCGCATGCGAGCCTCGCCGAGGTGATGAACGCGTGCCGGCAGGCGGAGATCCACGACGACCTCGAGGCCTTGCCCGACGGCTACCGCACGCAGGTGGGCGAGAACGGCGCCGGCCTCTCGGGCGGCCAGAAGCAGCGCATCGCGATCGCGCGCGCGCTGCTGCGCCGGCCGAGCATCCTGATCTTCGACGAGGCAACCGCGAGCCTCGACCGAGAGACAGCGGAGGCGTTCGCGCGCACGGTGAGCCGGCTGCGCGGCAGCACGACGGTGCTGTTCATCGCGCACCACGTCCCCGAGGCCCTGGCGGCCGACCGCATCGCGCGGCTGGAATCGCGCCGCGGGCGGCGCGCCGAGCCTCTCGAGCTGCACCGCCAGAGGTCGGGCGCATGAGCCTGCCTGCGCGTGCGTCCGCGCCACCCGTCGCCGCGGCCCGCCGCGCGGAATTCCTGCCCGCGATTCTGCAGCTGCAGGAGGAAGCGCCCTCGCCGCTGCCGCGCATCGTGCTTTGGGTGATCGTCGCGCTGGCCGGCGCGCTTGCCCTCTGGGCGAGCGTCGGCAAGCTCGACGTCGTCGCCGTCGCCGAAGGGCGCCTCGTGCCGCGCTCGCAGCTGCGCATCGTGCAGCCGGCCGAGGGCGGCGTGATGCGCGAGCTGCTCGTGAAGGAGGGCGAGCGCGTGCGCGCAGGCCAGGTGCTCGCGCGCATGGACGTGCGCGCCGCGGAGGCGGACGCGGCGACCGCGCGCAACGAGATCGCGACGCGTCGCCTGCAGCTGCGGCGCATCGACGCCGAGCTCGCGGGCAGGGCGCTCGCGCGCGCCCCGGAGGATCCGCCACGCCTGTTCGCGCAGGCCGAGGCGCAGCGCGAGGCGCGCGTGCAGGCCCACGAGGCGGGCCTGGCGGAGCAACGCTCGGCGGTCGCGCGCGCGCGTCGCGAGCTGCAGGCGGCGAGCGAAACGCGCGCGAAGCTCGAGGGCGCGCTGCCGATGGTGCAGGAGCAGGAGCGCGCCTTCCAGAAGCTCGCGCGCGACGGCTATGCGGGACGCCTCATGGTCGCGCAGCGCAGCCGCGAGCGCCTGGACGTCGAGCAGGACCTGCGCGCGCAGGAGCACCGCGTCGAGGCCGCGCGCGCGGCGGCGGAGCAGGGAGAGCGCCGCATCGCGCAGCTCGCGGCCGCCTACCGCGTGCAGCTGCAGGCCGAGCGCGCCGAGGCCGAGACGCAGCTCGCGCGCCTGGAGCAGGAGCTGGAAAAGCTCAGCCACCGGCAGCGCCTCGCCGAGCTGCGGGCGCCGGCCGACGGCGTCGTCAAGGATCTCGCCACGCAGACGCCGGGCGCGGTGCTCGCGCCCGGGACGGTGCTGATGACGCTCGTGCCCGAGGGCGAGGCGCTGGTCGCGGAAGTCTGGCTCGCCAACCAGGACGCGGGCTTCGTCGCCGCCGGCCAGCGCGCGAAGCTCAAGCTCGCGAGCTTTCCCTTTCAGCGCTACGGCATGCTCGATGCGACCGTGTCGCGGGTGTCGGCGGATTCCTCGGAGCGCGCCGACGGCGCCAGGGCGCAGGGCGGTTCCTATGCCTATCGCGCGCAGCTCGAGCCGCTCGTGCAGGAGCTGCGCCTGGGCGAGGCGCGCCACGCGCTGCTGCCGGGCATGCAGCTCACGGCCGAGATCCGGCTCGCCGAGCGCACGGTGCTCGAGTACCTGCTGTCGCCGGTGCAGAAAGTCGCGGCTGAAGCCGGGCGCGAGCGCTGAGCGAGCGCTAGGCGGCCCTGGCGGCCTTGCGGTCCAGCAGGTTGGCGAAGTTGTTCAGCGACAGCAGGTGCGCGTAGACGCGCGAGAGGATGCCCTTCTTGACGAGGTTCTTGAGCTGCGCCGCGTTGAGGTGCTCGATCTTCTCCTCGGTGATCCGGAACATCCCGGTCATCGCCACCGGCCCGCCGCCCTGGTTCATCTTGGCCTGCATGGTGAAGGGCTCGAACAGGCCGTAGTCAGCGAGGATGCCGCACATCTCCTGGCTGCGGCCCAGGTCGGCCTCGTAGTCCGTGAGCAGCTGCTCGATCGTCTTCCACTTCTCGGTAGGCTCGCCCTTGGCGTCGAACAGGGCTTCGCCCGCACTGTCGTCTACGTGGCTCTTCTCCACGCAGATCAGGCGGTTCTTCTGCTCGACCTTGTCGATGGTGACGCGCGACATGCAGAAGGGGAAGCGGCGCACGTAGGCGGGCACGTAGACGCCCTCGGCCCACTTGTTGCCCTGGTTGTAGAGGTTCTCGCCGTTCTGCATGCCGAGCGCCGCCACCGGCGCGTAGGTCTTGGCATCGCTCGCCACGGTGAAGACGATCGGGTATTCGCGCGCCACCAGCGCGAACTCGGTGTAGCTGATCGGCACCGCGTTGAGCGCGCGCGCGAACTCCGGGATTTCGCCCGGCGCGAGCAGCCGGATCTTCTGGCCGCGGTTGAGGGGGACGATCTCCTTGTAGCCGAACGGGGGCGCGATCTGCATGGGGCGATGATAGCCGATACCCTGTCCAACCCGGCGGTTCTGCTGTAGAATCCGCGCCCTCTTGGGGACGTAGCTCAGCTGGGAGAGCGTCGCGTTCGCAATGCGAAGGTCGGGAGTTCGATCCTCCTCGTCTCCACCATCCCCCTCGTTTTCAGGCCGCGTCAGTTCCGGTCGAGCGCGTGGCGCTCGAGGTCCTCGAGCGCCACGATCGCGAGCGTTTCCTCGTGCGTCGCGGCGAGCACCACGGGCGGCGCGAGTCCCGCGTCGAGCGCCTCCTTCCAGCGCCCCGCGCAAAGGCACCACTGGTCGCCGGGCTTCAATCCCGCGAAGCCGAACTGCGGCGCGGGCGTGGAGAGGTCGTTGCCTCGCTGCCTGGAGAAGGCGAGGAATTTCGCGGTCACGCGCACGCAGACGGTGTGGATGCCGGTGTCCTCGTACCCCGTGTTGCAGCAGCCGTCGCGGAAAAAGCCCGTGAGCGGATCGAGGCTGCAGGGAGCGAGCGGCCCGCCGAGCACGTTGAGCGCCGCCTGTGCTTCGCGTCGATCCTTCATCCGGCCCGCTTCCTTTCGATGCGCCGCGCGAACACGCTCATCTCCTTCTCCGCCTGCTTGTCGCCCTTCTTCTGCGCGGCAGCGATGCCGTCGCGGTAGGCTGCCAGCGCCTCGTCCGTCCGGCCCGCCGATTCGAGCGCTTTGCCGAGCGCGCGCCAGGCCGCGGAATAACCCCGGTCGAGCTCGACCGCACGCCGCAGGTGTTCGATCGCCTTCGGAAAGTCCTGCCGTTTGGAAAATTCGAGCCCCAAGGAGAACCGCAGCAAGGCGCCGTCGCGCGGCGTGCCGATCAGCTTCTCCAGGCTCTCTGCGGTGGGCGCAACCATTGGAGCTAAGATACCCCCATATGAAGACTCCGATCCAGACGCAGGACGCGCCGGCGGCGATCGGCACCTACTCGCAGGCGGTGCGCGCCGGCGACACCGTCTACGTCTCCGGCCAGATCGGCTTCGACCCCGCGACCATGCAGCTCGTCGAGGGCATCGACGCGCAGATCCACCGCGTGTTCCGCAATCTCGCGGCCATCGCGCAGGCCGCGGGACTGGGCCTCGATCGCGCGGTGCGCATGACGGTCTATCTCACCGACCTCGGCCATTTCGCCAAGGTGAACGAGATCATGGCGCAGTACGTCGGCCAGCCCTATCCCTCGCGCGCCGCGATCGGCGTGGCGAGCCTGCCGCGCGGCGCGCTCGTAGAGATCGACTGCATCCTCCACGCCGGTTGACGAAGCCCCCGGCGCCCGCGCTCGAGAAGAAGCTCGCCAAGCTGGGCCTGCGCACGCCGCAGGATCTCGCGCTGCACCTGCCGCTGCGCTACGAGGACGAGACGCGCCTCACGCCCCTGGAGGCGGCGCCGCCCGGCGTGCCGGTGCAGGTCGAGGCGCGCGTGCTGGGCGCCGACGTGAAATACCGGCCGAAGCGCCAGCTCGTCGCGCACGCCGAAGGCCTGGTGCTGCGCTTCCTGAATTTCTACGGCAGCCAGCTCAAGCAGTTCCAGCGCGCGGCCGACGAGGGCCAGCTCGTGCGCGCCTACGGCGAGCTGCGCCCGGGCTTCTTCGGCGCCGAGATGGTGCATCCGCGCTACCGCATCGTGCCGCCGGGCACGCCGCTGCCGCGCGCGCTCACGCCCGTCTATCCGACCACCGCCGGCCTCTCGCAGTTCCAGCTGCGCAAGCTCGTGCTGGAGGCGCTCGACGCGGTCGACCTGGAGGACACGCTGCCCGCGGCATTGCGCGAGCGCTACGGCCTCGCCGCGCTCGCGCCGAGCGTGCACGCGCTGCACCGCCCGCAGCCCGGCGCCGACACCGCGGCGCTCGCCGGGCGCACGAGCCCCGAGTGGCGGCGCGTCAAGTTCGACGAGCTGCTCGCGCAGCAGCTTTCGATGCGCATGGCCTATCGCGCGCGGCGCCGCCGCACGGCGCTCGCGCTGCCCTCGAACGGGCCGCTCATGAAGAAATTTCTCGGCAAGCTGCCGTTCCGCCTCACGCGCGCGCAAGGCCGCGCCATGGCCGAGATCCTCAAGGACCTCGCGCAGCCGCACCCGATGCAGCGGCTGCTGCAGGGCGACGTCGGCAGCGGCAAGACGATCGTCGCCGCGATCGGCTGCCTGGCGGCGATCGACGCGGGCGCGCAGGCCGCGGTGATGGCGCCCACCGAGCTGCTCGCCGAGCAGCACCTGCGCAAGTTCAGCGAATGGCTGGAGCCCCTGGGCGTGCCGATCGCCTGGCTGCACGGCGGTTTGAGCGGCGCGGGCAAGAACGCCGTCGCGCGCCAGCTCGCCGCGGGCACCCCCGTGATCGCGATCGGCACGCACGCGCTGTTCCAGAAGAAGGTCGCCTTCGCGCGGCTCGCGCTCGCGGTGGTGGACGAGCAGCACCGCTTCGGCGTGCAGCAGCGCCTCGCGCTCCGGAAGAAAGGAGGCGCGGAGGTCGTGCCGCACCAGCTGATGATGAGCGCTACGCCGATTCCGCGCACGCTGTCGATGACCTACTACGCCGACCTCGACGTCTCCACGATCGACGAGCTGCCGCCCGGCCGGCGCCGCGTGGCGACGCGGCTGTTCGCCGCGGACAAGCGAGCCGAGGTGCTCGCGCGCATCCGCGAGGCCTGCGCCGAGGGCCAGCAGGCCTACTGGGTCTGCCCGGTCATCGAGGAGTCGAAGGACGAGCTGAAGACCGCGCTCGAAACGCACGCCACGCTTGCGCGGGAATTGACGGGACTAAAGGTCGGCCTGCTGCACGGGCGAATGAGCCCGCAAGAGAAGGCGGAAACCATGCAATCGTTCCTCTCTGGAAGGATTCATCTGCTCGTCGCCACCACGGTCATCGAGGTGGGCGTGGACGTGCCGAACGCTTCGCTCATGGTGATCGAGCACGCCGAGCGCTTCGGCCTCGCGCAGCTGCACCAGCTGCGCGGCCGCGTGGGGCGCGGAGCGCGCGAGAGCGTCTGCATCCTGCTCTACGCCACGCCGCTCTCGGAGGGCGCGCGCGACCGGCTGAAGGTCATTCACGAGCTTGCGGATGGCTTCGCCATCGCCAAGGCGGATCTGGAAATACGGGGTCCGGGAGAGGTTCTTGGCGAGCGCCAGAGCGGGCTGCCGCTGTTGCGCTATGCGGATCTGAAGGAGGAACCCCTCGTGCAGCAAGCGCGCGAGGCTGCCGAGGCGCTGCTCGCGAGCGACGAGGCTGCCGCGCGCGGCCACGTCGAACGCTGGCTTGCGTCACGGCAGGACTATGCCCGCGCCTGATATTCTCTGAGCGCGCATGGACTTCGCCTCGGCCTTGAAGCGCGTCGACGCCTACGAGCGGCTGATCCGCCTGGACAAGCCGATCGGCACGCTGCTGCTGCTCTGGCCGACGCTCTGGGCGCTGTGGATCGCCGCGCAGGGCCGTCCGCATGCCGAGATGCTCGCCATCTTCGTGATGGGGACGATCCTCATGCGCTCGGCGGGCTGCGCGATGAACGACTGGACCGACCGCAATTTCGACGGCGAGGTCAAGCGCACGCGCGACCGGCCGCTCGCGGCGGGCGAGATCCGGCCCGCCGAGGCGCTCGCCGTGGGCGCGGTGCTCGCCGCGCTCGCCTTCGCGTTCGTGCTGTTCCTCAACCGCTTCGCGATCCTGTTGTCCTTCGTCGCGCTGGCGATCGCCTGCCTGTACCCGTTCTCGAAGCGGGTGTTTCCGCTGCCGCAGATTTTCCTCGGCGTCGCCTTCGCGTTCGGCGTGCCGATGGCGTTCGCGGCGGTCGCCGGCGCGCTGCCCTGGCCGTGCTGGCTGCTGTTCGCGGCCGGCATCCTGTACGGCTTCGCCTACGACACCGAGTACGCGATGGTGGATCGCGACGACGATCTCAGGATCGGCATTCACACTTCCGCGATCACGCTCGGCCGCATGGATGTGGCAGCGGTGCTGGCGAGCTACGCGGGCATGCTCGCGCTGCTGGCCTGGCTCGGCGCTGCGCTGCGCCTCGCCTGGCCCTACTGGGCGGGCCTTGCCGTCGCGGGCGCGCTCGCGGCCTGGCACTACCCGATGATCCGCGCGCGCTCGCGCGAGGGCTGCTTCCGCGCGTTCCGGCACGCCAACTGGATCGGGCTCGCGGTGTTCGCGGGCATCGCGCTGTCGTTCGAGCTGCCGGCCCGGCCGTGAGCGCGGATCAGCCGATCGCGGAATACGAAGTCGCGAGCGGCGCGCAACGCGGCGCACGCTTCACGCTTTACGCCAACCGGCTCGTGCTCGCGGGGCCGAACGTGATGGAAACGGTGCCGCTCGCGCACCTCGCCTCGGTGCGGATCGCCTTCGAGCGCGAAGCGCGCAAGCTGAGCTGGGCGATCGCGCTCGCGCTTGTCGCGCTCGCGTTGGGCGCCCTCTCGGCGCCGCTCGACGGCTGGATGCAGGCGCTGCAGGCGAAAGTCTCGGCGGGCGGCACGGGCGAGTCGATCGAGGCGGTCCTGGCGGCCTGCTTCTCGGCGATCGCGCACCTCGCGCGCCTGCTCGTGCCGCTGGCCTGGCTGCTCGCGGCGCTCGCGGCGCTGCTGCTGGTGTTCCATGCGCTCGGCCGCAGCACGCTCACGCTCGCCTTCGCCGCGACCGAGCGCGCCTGCACGGTGCGCGGACGCGACCGGCGGCTCCAGGACTTCGCCGAGCTGGTGGCCGAGCGCCTGGCCGAGCGCGGGGGCTAGCGCCGTGCATTACGCCGACCTGCGGGATTTCCTCGCGCAGCTGGAGAAGCTGGGCGAGCTCAAGCGCGTCGGCACGGAAGTCTCGCCGCGCCTGGAGATGACCGAGATCTGCGACCGCGTGCTGCGCGCGGGCGGGCCGGCGCTCCTGTTCGAGCGGCCGGCGGGCCACACGATGCCGGTGCTGGGCAACCTGTTCGGCACCGTGCGCCGCATCTGCCTCGCGATGGGGGTGCAGGACGCCGCGGCATTGCGCGAATTGGGCGAGCTGCTCGCCTACCTGAGGGAGCCCGATCCGCCCAGGGGATTGCGCGACGCCTGGGAGAAGCTGCCCCTGCTGAAGCAGGTCCTCAACATGCAGCCCAAGGAATTGTCCTCGGCGCCCTGCCAGGAAGTCGTGTGGGAGGGCAAGGACGTGGACCTGGGCAGGCTGCCGGTCCAGACCTGCTGGCCCGGGGACGCGGGCCCGCTCATCACCTGGGGCCTCACCGTGACGCGCGGGCCGCACAAGGCGCGCCAGAACCTCGGCATCTACCGCCAGCAAGTGATCGGGCCCAATCGGGTCATCCTGCGCTGGCTCGCGCACCGCGGCGGCGCGCTCGACTTTCGCGACCACAACCTCGCGCATCCAGGCGCGCCGTTCCCGGTCGCGGTGGCGCTGGGCGCGGACCCGGCGACGATCCTCGGCGCAGTGACGCCGGTGCCCGATACGCTCGGCGAATACCAGTTCGCGGGCCTGCTGCGCGGGTCCCGCACGCAAGTCGCGAAATGTCTCGGCTCCGGGCTGCAGGTGCCGGCGGCGGCGGAGATTGTTCTCGAGGGCGTGATCCGCCCCGGCGATGTCGCGCTTGAGGGCCCGCACGGCGACCACACCGGCTACTACAACGAGGCCGAGAAGTTCCCGGTGCTCACGATCGAGCGCATGACGATGCGCCGAGCGCCGATCTACCACAGCACCTACACCGGCAAGCCGCCCGACGAGCCGGCGATGCTGGGCGTGGCGCTGAACGAAGTCTTCGTGCCCTTCCTGCGCAAGCAGTTCCCGGAGATCAGCGACTTCTACCTGCCGCCCGAGGGCTGCTCCTACCGCATGGCGGTGGTAAGCATGAAAAAGCAGTACGCGGGCCACGCCAAGCGCGTCATGTTCGGCGTCTGGAGCTATCTGCGCCAGTTCATGTACACCAAGTTCATCGTCGTGGTGGACGACGACGTGAACGCGCGCGACTGGAAGGAGGTGGTCTGGGCGATCACCACGCGCGTCGACCCGGCGCGCGACACGCTGATCGCCGAGAGCACGCCGATCGACTACCTCGACTTCGCGAGCCCGGTGTCGGGCCTGGGCTCCAAGATGGGCATCGACGCGACGAACAAATGGCCCGGCGAGACCTCGCGCGCCTGGGGCCGGCCGATCGCGATGGACGCGGAAGTGAAGAGGCGCGTCGACGCGCTCTGGAAGGATTTGAAGCTCTAGCGTCCAGAAAATCGGGGTCAGAGCCCGATTTCCGGCTCCCTCGCCCATGCCGCGAAGAAATCGGGCTCTGACCCCGATTTTTAGCGGTCGTAGACCCAGCCGAGCAGCGCGTCCATCGCGGGCTGCGCGAGCTGCGCGTTGGGATGGTTGACGAGCATGACCACCGCGATGCGCTTGCCCGAGCGGTCGAGCACGTAGCCCGCCATCGCGCGCACGTCGGCGAGGAGCCCGGTCTTGATGTGCGCCTGGCCGGCGACGCTCTCGCCGCGCACGCGCCGCCGCATCGTGCCGTCGATGCCGGCGATCGGCATCGAGGCGATGAATTCGGGCATGACCGCGCTCTTCCAGGCCGCCTGCAGCAGCGCGGCGAGGCTGCCCGCGCTGATGCGCTCTGCGCGCGAGAGCCCCGAGCCGTTCTCCATGACGAGCTCGGGCGCGGCGATGCCCTTGCCGGCGAGCCACGCGCGCACCGCCGCGGCGGCGGCCTGCGCGCTCGCCGGCGCGCCGCCGTTGCGCGCCCCGAGCGTCAGGAAGAGGTGGCGCGCCATGATGTTGTTGGAGAACTTGTTCGTGTCGTGCACGATTTCCGCGAGCGGCGGCGATTCCTGCACGTGCAGCAGCTTCGCGTCCGGCGGCAACTTGCCCTCTCGAACGCCGTCTCCGTTGCCGGTCTCCTTCCATACGCCGCCGCTCTCGGCCCAGAGCTCGCGCAGCACGCCCGCGACCTGGTCGTTGGGCTCGAGCAGCGCGACGTTCATGTCCTTCTCGCCGCAGCTCTGGCGGTACTGCCCGGAGAAGACGACGCGCTTGCGCGCGGGCTCGTAGCTGGCTTTCAGCAGATCGCGGAACGCGGAGCCCTCGAGGCAGGCGCCCTCGGCGAGCCGCAGCACGTTGACGATTTCCAGCGCCGGCGGCCGCGGCTCGGCGTAGACGCGCACCGCGCCGCGCTCGGGCTCGGGAATGAACACGAAGCGCAGCGACTTGTAATTCACGAGCAGCGCATCGGGCAGCACGTTGTAGGGGCGGAACGGGTCGCCGTCGAAGCGGCCCGGGTCGCCTCCGGAGGGAAAGAAGCTGCGATCGATCAGCAGGCCGCCGCGGATCTCGCGCAGGCCCTTGCCGCGCAGCGCGCGCACCAGGCGCCCGAACGCTTCGAGGTCGAGCTTCGGGTCGCCGCCGCCCTTCAGCGCGAGATCGCCCTCGAGCACGCCGTCGGCGAGCGTGCCGGCCGCATAGGCCGCCGTCTTCCAGCGGTATGCGGGGCCGAGCAGCTCGAGCGCGGCGTAGGTGGTCACCAGCTTCATTACCGAGCCGGGATTCATCGGCGCGGCGGCGTTGTTGCGCACGAGGTCGTGATGCACGCCGACCTCCTGGACCACCACGGCGACGCCGGCGTCCGGGATCTTCGCCGCGCTGAGCGCCCGCTGTACGCTGCCGGGCAGCGTGCTTTGCGCCTGCGCAAGCAGCGCGGCTGCGCTCAGCAGCAGGAAGAAAACGCTTCGGCGTGCCACGGGCTGGATTCTAGAGAACACTTGAAATCGGGCGACCCCGCTATTATCATTGGCACTCGCAAAGGCCGAGTGCTAACAACCTGCCTCGGCGCCGACACCAGGATTTCATTAAGTCGTTGTAATAACTAACGAATTTTACTGGAGACCGCATATGAAGATTCGTCCGTTGCACGACCGCGTCATCGTCAAGCGCATCGAGGAAGAGCGCAAGTCCGCCGGGGGCATCGTGATCCCGGACACCGCCGCCGAGAAGCCCGACCAGGGCGAGATCGTCGCCGTGGGCAAGGGCAAGAAGGATGACAACGGCAAGCTGATTCCGCTCGACGTCAAGGTCGGCGACAAGGTGCTGTTCGGCAAGTACTCCGGGCAGACCGTGAAGGTGAAGGGCGAAGAGCTCCTCGTCATGCGCGAGGAAGACCTGATGGGCGTCATCGAGTAAGCGCCCCCTCGACAACACACAGAACATCCGCAAACAGGAGATTCCGCAATGCCAGCCAAAGAAGTCCGCTTTCACGAAGGCGCGCGCTCCAAGATGGTCCACGGCCTGAACATCCTGGCCGACGCCGTCAAGGTCACGCTCGGTCCCAAGGGCCGCAACGTGGTGCTCGAGCGCTCGTTCGGCGCCCCGACCGTCACCAAGGACGGCGTCTCGGTCGCCAAGGAGATCGAGCTGAAGGACAAGTTCGAGAACATGGGCGCGCAGATGGTGAAGGAAGTCGCCTCCAAGACCTCCGACGTCGCCGGCGACGGCACCACCACCGCCACCGTGCTCGCGCAGGCAGTCGTGCGCGAGGGCATGAAGTACGTGGCCGCGGGCATGAACCCGATGGACCTGAAGCGCGGCATCGACAAGGCCGTGATCGCGGTGGTCGAGGAGCTGAAGAAGATCTCGAAGGAATGCAAGAGCTCCAAGGAAATCGCCCAGGTCGGCTCGATCTCGGCGAACTCCGACACCGACGTGGGCAAGATCATCGCCGATGCGATGGACAAGGTCGGCAAGGAAGGCGTGATCACGGTTGAGGACGGCAAGAGCCTGCAGAACGAGCTCGACGTCGTAGAAGGCATGCAGTTCGACCGCGGCTACCTCTCGCCGTACTTCATCAACAACGCCGAGAAGCAGATCGCGGTGCTCGAAGACCCGTACATCCTGCTGCACGACAAGAAGATCAGCACCATCCGCGAGCTGCTGCCGCTGCTCGAGCAGGTGGCGAAGGCCGGCAAGCCGCTGCTGATCATCGCCGAGGAAGTCGAGGGCGAGGCCCTGGCGACCCTGGTGGTGAACAACATCCGCGGCATCCTGAAGACGGTCGCCGTCAAGGCGCCGGGCTTCGGCGACCGCCGCAAGGCGATGCTGGAGGACATGGCGATCCTCACGGGCGGCACGGTCATCAGCGAGGAGCTGGGCCTGAAGCTCGAGAACGCGACGCTGAAGGACCTCGGCCGCGCCAAGAAGATCGAGTCGGGCAAGGAGAACACGACGCTCATCGACGGCGCCGGCAACAAGAAGGACATCGAGGGCCGCGTCAAGCAGATCCGCGTGCAGATCGACGAGGCGACCAGCGACTACGACCGCGAGAAGCTGCAGGAGCGCGTGGCGAAGCTCGCGGGCGGCGTGGCGCTCATCAAGGTGGGCGCGGCGACCGAGGTCGAGATGAAGGAGAAGAAGGCGCGCGTCGAGGACGCCCTGCACGCCACGCGTGCGGCGGTGGAGGAAGGCGTGGTGCCGGGCGGCGGCGTGGCGTTCATGCGCGCGCGCAAGGCGATCGAGGGCAAGGTGAAGACCGCCAACGACGACCAGGCCGCGGGCGTGAAGATCGTGCTGCGCGCGCTGGAAGAGCCGATGCGCCAGATCGTCGCCAACTCGGGCGCCGAGCCCTCCGTCGTCCTCAACAAGGTCGCCGAAGGCAAGGGCGTGAACTACGGCTACAACGCGCAGACCGACGAGTACGGCGACCTGGTCGACATGGGCGTGATCGATCCGACCAAGGTGACGCGCACCGCGCTGCAGAACGCGGCGTCCGTCGCCGGCCTGATGCTCACCACCGACGCGATGGTCGCGGAGCAGGTGGAAGAGAAGAAGGCGGGCGGTGGCGGCCACGACCACGGCGGCATGGGCGGCATGGGCGGCATGGGCGGGATGGACATGTAACTCGGCGATTGCCGAACGTCGTGAAGAGGGGCCCGCAAGGGCCCCTTTTCATTTGGGGCGCTATAATTCGCCCCCTGCAAAACGCGCCTGAATCTCGGGGCGCGTCCTCAAGGCCAAGTAGCTCAGTTGGTAGAGCAGCGGACTGAAAATCCGCGTGTCGGTGGTTCGATTCCGCCCTTGGCCACCAACACTTCAGATACTTAGCAGCAGCGCCTTAGCCGCTCTTCCTTTCGCCACCGTAGGGAAAACGCAAAAAATGTAGGAAACCCGGCAGGTCTTGGCGGGCTTCCGTGAGTGAGGGCGTGCCGTTGGCGCATCAAAATAGGACCTTCAAACCGGGTTTAATCCGTTGGTTGCATGCCCGTGTTTGACCGAAACCGGATCTAAACTAAAGTCTGCTTACGACCCAAAGCGGACATAGATCACGGCGCAACTCGCCCCGCGCACGCCGCGCTAGTGCCCGGCGAGCTGCATCATGAGTGCTCATTGGCGCTGGCAAGCGCGTGATCGAATTCGTGCGGAGAACAGGGGGGCGCGCGATGAGACGGGGAAGCTGGTTCAACACCTTTGCCGCAGACTCGAAGACTCGAGGGCTCCAAGCGGAGACGCGAGAGGAATTGGCAAAGCTTGACGGCGAGCTCTATAGGATTTGGAACCTCGGCGACAACGTCTTGCTCGCCTGGACCTACGATGCCAATAGCGTTCTCGTTCTGTCTGTCCGTCACTACGCGATCGCCGAAGCGGTACATGCGGTTGATTCTGATGAAAGCAGGCGCGATGACATGCGTCGCTCCATTCACGAAGTGCTGGCCGGCCCGAAATACCTGCCGCCAGATGAATTTAGGCGCGTCTGCATAGCCTTCAAGCGCGAACCGGAAAAGGTTCAGGTCGCACTCCACGCCGAATACCAAACTGTAGCGGCAGTCGTTAGTGAGATCGTCCGCTGCTACGGCGTTTCCCTGGTACGCGAGCGCGCGGTAGTGCTGCTTGACATCGTTGGCTTCTCGCTGCGAGCGCCGCTGGACCAGATGGCAATGCTGAATAGCCTCGCCTACTCCATCAATTCAGCCTATGGCCAGCTCCTTTCGAAGAACATCAACGTCAATTTTGCCCGCACAACAACAGGCGACGGATACTACATTTGGAATCGTTCAACCGCGAGCGGGGCCAATACCGAGTTGTTCAAGCTATTGATGATGATCTTGGCAGACAATGCTGTCGCTCAGCGCAAAGCTCGAAGCTCCTGGGTGCCCAAGTTGCGTGCCGGCTTTCACGTCGGCGAGCACTACGAATTTCAGCAGGTTGAAGGTCTCAATCCAACCACTTTCGGATACATCGTTGGACAGGTGACCGTAGACCTCGCGCGTATGGTAGATCGTGCGCTACCGGGCCAGATTTTGATGGGCGACTTCGCGTTCCGGTCTGCAGACAGCGCGCTCGGTTTCGGAATGCACATTGACACGCCCGACTTTGTCGAGGGGACGGCCATAACACTAGATCAGTTGAATGGTCTCAATATCTCGGACGGTCAAGTGGCCAGCATTCGCTGCTACCTCACAGGGCAAAGTCTTGGAGGCGGGCGGTATATGGTCAGTCGTTTCCACATTCGCGACAAGCATGGTGGTTTAAGGCACGTCTACAACGCCAAGATGAATATCCACCGAAGCGATTCGGCCCCCCTTTATCTCGGTATGCGGGCCGAAGATTTGGCGGACTTCGAATGCATCAAGATCGAGTCTCTGAGCCGAGATGCTGAAGATACCGGATCATTCATCGTCAGGCCGTAGTTTGAATGGCTGCTATCGACCCAAAGCGGACCTCGCGTGCAGAGGAGCTCACCATGAGATTTCTTATTGTTCTCGTAGGATTTGCTTTGGTCGGTTACGGTCAGGCGTATGCCGAGAAGGGCGCGTTTACGCCAGGACTCGGCGAAATCATGTCGCTGCAGCAGGCGCGGCACGCCAAGCTCTGGCTGGCGGGTACGCGTAAGAACTGGGCGCTTGCCGCGTACGAGTTGGATGAACTCCGGGAGGGCTTTGACGACGCCAAGGGCCTGCATCCCACCTTCGAGAGTGTCCCGGTCAGGTCACTCGTTGATAAGCTCACGCCCGGGCCGCTCGAGGCAATCGACAAGGCGATCAAGGCGAAGGATTTGCCGGGTTTCAGGAAATCGTTCGCTGTCTTGACCACGGTCTGTAATACGTGTCACCGCGCAGCGAATCACGGCTTCATCGTGATTACTCAGCCCGGCGCCTCGGCCTTCAGTAACCAACGGTTCGAGTCGACTCGGTGAATGCCCGCTTTTGGCCGAAAGCGGACCTTCAATCCGCAAGTTGAAAACGTAAGGAAAACGTAGGAAACCGTACGGTTCTGGGCGAGCTTTGGCGAGTGAGGACGGGCCTTTAGCACAGCAATTGGAGGCCTTGGATCCGCTGAAAATCCGCGTGTCGGTGGTTCGATTCCGCCCTTGGCCACCACAAGCGCTGGGACGGCGGGGGCTACTCGCGGGGCGTGAAAGGCAAGGCGGTCCCTGTACGGAAGCATCTAGCTTCGAGATTCGAAAGATTGTGTGAGAAGCGGAGGAGCGCCGCTGCGCAGGCTTGCGCCGGACCTGGACGAGTGTAGGTTTTCCATGATGGATTGCGCCCCGGAGGGGAAGGCCGGATGAGGCCAACGCGCTTCAAGCCTTGTGCGGGATGCGCGCTGGCACGCGGCGGCGCAGCGATCGCGGCATCGTTTCTTGTCGCGGCGATCTTCGCGGCGGGGCTTGAGCCCGGCTTCTCGCGCAGCGTGACGCCGGGTCTCGTCCGGCACTATGCGGCGCTGTTCGGTCCGCGCGTGCCCGCGCACCTGAACGGCTGGCAGGAGCTCGTGCGGCGCGCTCAAGCGCAGCCCGTCTCTGACCGCGACACGCCGGTCGAAGCTGCGCTGCTCGCGCCCGTCAACCGGTTTTTCAATCGCGTCGTCTACGCGACCGACCGCGACCTCTGGCACGCCGACGACTATTGGGCCACGCCGGCCGAGATGCTTGCGGCCGACGGCGCCGACTGCGAGGATTACGCCATCGCCAAGTACTTCACGCTCAAGGAGCTCGGCGTGCCGGTGTCGAAGCTCCGCCTCGTCTACGCGCGCACCTGGCTCGCGGCCAATGAGGCGCACATGGTGCTCGCTTTCTACGACACGCCCGGCGCCGAC
>DATKKT010000113.1:0-3482 GCA_035542795.1 Burkholderiales bacterium | reverse complement strand
TTCTCGACGCCTATGCAGACCCGGCTGCAAAAAGGCTTCACGCTGATCGAGCTGATGATCGTAGTCGCGATCATCGGCATCCTGGCCGCCGTCGCACTGCCGGCCTATCAAGACTATATTGCGCGCGCCCAGGTCGCGGAGGCCGTCGGCCTCGGCACGGGCAGCAAGACGCCGCTCTCCGAGTATTACAACGACAAGGGCATGTGGCCCACGTTCGCGAGCGATGTCATGGGCAGCCTCGCGGGCAAGTACGTGTGCACCATCACCCTCGGGGGCGCGACCGGGAGCTCCGGCACGCTCAGCGTCGAGGTGCGCATGAAGGATACGTCCGTCAACAGCGCCATCACTTCGGCAACGCTGATCTATACGACGAGCGACGCCAAGCAATGGAGCTGCACCGGCGGCAATATCCCGATTCGGTACCGTCCGGCGGCCTGCCGCTCCTAGCGCGCGGCGCCCGCCCGGGCGTCCGCGAAGCCACGTAACGCCTCGCCCAGGCGCGCGACGGGCGCTCGCCAATCGCCGGGCCGCTCCTGCCTGAATAGGCGCATCGTCGGATACCAGGGGCTGTCCTCGCGCCCGAGCAGCCAGCGCCAGTCTGGCGCGAGCTTGAGCAGCGTCCAGACCGGCCGGCCCATCGCACCCGCCAGATGCGCCACGGCCGTGTCGACCGAGATCACCAGATCCAGGTTCTGGATCGCCGCGGCAGTCTCGGCGAAATCGGAGAGCTCCCCGCTCAGGTCGACGAGCCGCATGCCGGCCGGCGCAGACTGCAGGTCGCGCGCCGCCGCCCCGAGCTGCAAGCCGTAGAGCCGCACGCCGGGCACCAGGCCGAGCGGCGCGAGCGCCGGCAGCGCCACGGATTTCGCGGAGGCCGTCCGGTGTCCGGATTGCGACGCCCATACCAGCCCGACGCAGCAGTCTCCTTGCGCCGCGGCAATTCGCGCCCGCCAGCGAGCGGCCTTCTCCGGATCGGCGCGTACGTAAGGAACGTCCGCCGGCACGTTCGACAGCGTCGTGCCGAACGCGCGCGGCAAGCTGGGGAGCGGGCACCAGGCGTCGATCGCCGGCAACGCCTCCCCGCGCCGCACAACCGAGGCGATGCCGGCCGCAGGGGCGATCAGCGACGCCAGCTCCGGCGCGCAGCGCACGATGACACGACCACCGCGGGCCGCGACCAGCGGCGCATAGCGCAGAAACTGGATCGCGTCGCCAAAGCCCTGCTCGGCATCCAGAAGGATCGTGCGCCCATGGAGCGCATTCCCGTCCCAGCGAGGCGCGCGGGCCGCCGCGTCCGCGCCGCTGTACTCGGGGTAGCGCAGCCGCCATTCGTACTCTTCCCAGCCTTCGGCATAGCGCCCGGCGAGAAGCAGCTGCATGCCGAAGTTCACGTGCGCCTCGACGAGCCCGCCGTCGGCCGCAACCGCAGCCGCGTAGGCCTGCATCGCGGCGCGATGTTCGCCGCGCTCCTCGAGCGTGAAACCGAGGTTGAGCTGCGCGAGCGCGAAGCCGGGCCGCAACGCCGCCGCTTCGCGGAACTCCGCCTCCGCGCCCGCAAGGTCGCCGCGCTTCGCCAGCAGAACGCCCAGGTTGTAGCGCGCTTCCGGCAGACGCGGGTCCAGCGCGGCCGCACGCCGGTATTCCGCTTCCGCCTCGGCGAGTCGCCCGGCATCGCGCAGGGCGCTGCCGAGGTTGTTGCGGCCCTCGGGGAAGTCCGGCGCGAGCTGAACGCCGGCCTCGCAGCACTGGAGCGCCGCCTCGACCCGGCCCTGCGCGCGGAACAGGTCGCCCAGGTGGAAGTGGATCGCGGCGGACTCCGGCACGAGTGCGAGGGCCCGATAAAGAAGCCGCTCGGCGGCCGCGGCCTCCCCCGCCGCTCTGGCGCGCAGCGCCTCGCGCACGAGCGCTTCCGCGTCGGCCGCGGGACCCGCGCCGGCCTGGTTTCCCTTCAGCAGCCGCGCGAGCCAAGCCCGGAGCATGCCGGGACTGTACCGAGATTTCGCTCGTGCGACCAACCACGCCGCGCCGAATTGGCGCGCGCCGACGGGCCGCAGTAGGCTACCGCCGATGTACACGAGACAGACGCTCGACGAGTTCTTGCGCGCGATCCCGCGCCCCGAGCGCGCGTTCCACGGCCGCGGCGTCGTCGTCTCGGCGGGGGGCTTCTACCTCATCTCCGGCTACGTGGCGATCCGCAGCCTGCGCGCCGCGGGCTGCACGCTGCCGATCCAGCTATGGCACCTCGGCGCCGACGAGATGCCCGCCGGCGCAAAGCCGCTGTTCGAGCGCCACGGCGTCGAATGCGTCGACTCGCTCGAAGTCCGCAAGCGCCGGCCGATGCGCGAGCTGGGCGGCTGGCAGAACAAGCTCTTCTCGATCGTGAATTCGCCGTTCGAGGAGGTGTTCTCCTTCGATGCCGACAATGTCGCGCTGCTCGACCCGACGCCGCTCTTCGAGCATCCGCAGTTCCGCTCCCACGGGCAGATCTTCTGGCCGGATTTCCTCTTCGAGGAGGATAACGACTGGACCATCAAGCCCTACGCCTGGGAGTTCCTCGGCCTGCCGGCGAGGCGAGGCGCCGAGCTGGAAAGCGGCCAGCTGCTGGTCAGCAAGTCGGCCTGCTGGGAGCCTCTGATGCTGGCGTTCCACATGAACGAGCATTCGGACTTCTACTACGAGCGCTGCACGTTCGGGGACAAGGACACGTTCCGGCTCGCCTGGGAATGCCTGCGGCGCCCGCCCTACGTCGTGCCGCATCGTCCGGCGATGGTCGAGTTCCCCGTGCGCCTGCAGCACGCGCCCGACGGCACGGCGCTGTTCGAGCATTCGCGCAAGTGGCTGCTGCCGCTCGCGCGCAACGGGTCGATGCCGGGATTCCGGCTTGAAAGGGAATGCCTCGGCTGGCTCGCCGAGCTCGAAGAGGGCCTGGCGCGCGCCGGGATCCGCTTTACCTAGCCGATCTCCCGCAAGGCCTACGGCGCGTAGCCTGGAATGCGCGTCTCGTCGACCTCGTCGATCTGCTCCTTATCGAGGAACAGCTCGGCGTACCGGCGGTAGATCTTCTTGCGCACGAACACGTCGAACAGGTCAGGGTCGACATGGCCGCCAAGGCGCATGCGGCCGAGGATCTCGAGCGACTCGGACAGCGTCTTGCCCTTCTTGTAGGGCCGGTCCTTGGCCGTGAGCGCCTCGAAGATGTCGGCGATGCCCATCACGCGCGCCTGCACCGACATCTGCTCGCGCGTCAGGCCCTTCGGGTAGCCCTTGCCGTCCATGCGCTCGTGGTGCCCGCCCGCGTATTCGGGCACGTTCTTCAGGTGCTTGGGCCAGGGCAGCGCTTCGAGCATCTTGATGGTGGCCACGATGTGGTGGTTGATGATCTGACGCTCCTCACCGGTCAGCGTGCCGGCGCGGATGGTCAGGTTCTTCAGCTCGTCCTCGGAGAGGAAGTTCGCCTCGTGGCCCGAGACATCCGTCCAGCG
>DATKKT010000112.1:0-26182 GCA_035542795.1 Burkholderiales bacterium | reverse complement strand
AGCCCGCATCGAGCAGACGCTCTACGCGCTCGCGCACCGTCAGCTTGCCGCCGTCGTGCTGGCGCTTGACCTTCGCGGGCCCGCCCATCTTCTGCGCGAGTGCCTCGCGCCGGCGGATCTCCTCGACTTCCTTTTCCCAGCTCATCGCTCAGAGTTTAAGCGCGATCAGGCCCGCGAGCACCGCCGCGGCGCCCGCGAGCCGCGCCCGGAGGTGCCCTTCCTTCAGCAGCCAGGCGCCGATGAGCGCGGCGAAGATCACCGAGGTCTCGCGCAGAGCGGCGACGAGCGCGACCGGCGCGCGCGTCATCGCCCACAGGGCGATGCCGTAGGACAGGCCCGAGAGCGTCGCGCCGGTGACGCCGCGCCACCAGTGCCGCGCCGCGTGGCGCAGGAAGGCGCCGCGCTTCAGCGCAGCGATCGTGAGGCCGTACGGCAGCCCGAGGAAGACGAACAGCCAGACGAGGTAGCGCTCGGCGCCGCCGGAGGAGCGCACGCCGGCCGCGTCGATCATCGTATAGATGGCGATGATCGATGCGCTGAAAAGCGCCCAGAGGGTGGTCGCGCTCGCGTCCTTGCCGCCCTTACGCCGCCCGACGAAAGCGAGCGAGAGCACGCCGCCGCAGATGAGCAGCACGCCCGTCCAGGCGCTCGCCGACAACCGCTCGGCGAACCAGAACCCGCTGACCAGGGCGACGATGAGCGGCGCGACGCCGCGCATGATGGGATAGGCATGCGACAGGTCGCCCAGCCGGTAGGCGGCCGCGAGCGCGGCGTAGTAGCCGACGTGCACGACTACCGTCGCGAAGATGTAGGGCCAGGAGGCCGGCGCCGGCGCCTCCACGAAAAGCGTGAGCGGCAAGGCAACGACGGTGCCGGAGAGCGCCACCAGCGCCGTGTCGAGCTGCGCATCGCGCCCCGCCTTGAGCAGCGCGTTCCAGGATGCGTGCAGCAGCGCCGCGCCGAGCACGGCGAGCGTGACGCCGAGGGTCAGCTCCAAGGAGTTCGCATGGCGGAATGGGTTCGGGATTATTATCGCTGCATGCGCCGCACGCCGCTTTTCGATGCGCATCGCGCCGCGGGCGCCAGGATGGTCGAGTTCGCCGGCTGGGAGATGCCGCTGCACTACGGCTCGCAGATCGAGGAGCACCACGCGGTGCGGCGCGCTGCAGGCGTGTTCGACATCTCGCACATGCTCGCCGCCGATGTCGCGGGCGCAGAGGCAAAAGCCTTCCTGCGCCGGGCGCTCGCCAACGACGTAGAGCGGCTCAAGGCCCCGGGCAAGGCGCTCTATTCCTGCCTGCTCGCCGAGGACGGCGGCGTGCTCGACGACCTGATCGTCTACTTCGTGGAACCCGGCCGCTACCGCATGGTGCTGAACGCGGCGACTGCGCAGGCCGATCTCGCCTGGCTCGGCGGCCTCGCACCGGCGGGAGTGCGCCTCGCGCCGCGCCCGGATCTCGCGATGCTCGCCGTGCAGGGCCCGCGCGCGCGGGAGAAGTTCTGGGACGCACTGCCCGAATTTCGGGCGGCAAGCGAGGAGCTCGCGAGTTTTTGTTCTATAGAGAGAAATGAAAGCTTCATTGCGCGTACCGGCTACACCGGCGAGGACGGTTTCGAGCTGATGCTGCCGGCGCGCGACGCGCCCGGGGCCTGGCGGCGGCTGTGCGCGGCGGGCATCGGGCCCTGCGGCCTGGGTGCGCGCGACACGCTGCGCTTGGAAGCCGGCATGAACCTGTATGGCGCGGACATGGATGCCGCGGTCACGCCTTTCGAGAGCGGCCTCGCGTGGACGGTGTCTCTCGAGGGCGAGCGGGATTTCGTAGGCCGCGCGGCGCTCGAGCGGCGCAGCACCGCGCGCCAGCGCCTGGGCCTCGTGCTGGAAGAGCGCGCGGGAGTGCTGCGCGCGCACCAGGAGGTCCGCACCGAGCGCGGCGAAGGCGTGATCACGAGCGGCAGCTTCGCGCCGACCTTGAACGCCTCCATCGCGCTCGCGCGCCTGCCGGCGGCCTGCGCGCCCGGCGAGCGGGTCGAGGTCGCGGTGCGCGGCAAGCGGCTCGCCGCGCGTCTCGTGCGCCCGCCATTCGTGCGCCACGGCAAAATCCTCGTCTGAACGGAGCTGACCGATGAAAGTCCCCGAAACGCTGCGCTACACCGAGACGCACGAGTGGGTGCGCGCGGAGCCCGACGGCACGCTCGCCGTCGGCATCACCGACTTCGCGCAGGACAACCTGGGCGAGCTCGTCTACGTAGAGACGCCCGACGCCGGCCGCAGCCTCAAGGGCGGGGAATCCTGCGCGGTGGTCGAGTCGGTCAAGGCCGCCGCGGACGTGTACGCGCCGGTGGCGGGCGAGGTCGTCGCGCGCAACGCGGCGCTCGCGGACGCGCCGAGCGAGGTCAACAAGGATTGCTATGGCGCGTGGCTCTTCAAGATTCGGCCCGCGGCCGGCGTGAAGCTCGACGCGCTGATGGACGCCGCGGCGTATCGCAAGGCATTCGGGATCGCCTGAGCGGGCGCGCGATGACGCTCGAAGAGCTGCTCGACACGGGATCGTTCGCCGCGCGCCACATCGGCCCGCGGCCCGCCGAGGTGCGCGAGATGCTCGCCGCCCTCGGCGTCGACTCCGTAGAGGCGCTCATGGGGCAGGCGCTGCCCGCGTCGATCCGCCAGGCGACGCCGCTCGAGCTGCCCGCGCCGCGCAGCGAGGAGCAGGCGCTCGCCGAGCTGAAGGCCCTCGCGGCGCGCAATCGCCCCTGGCGCAGCTTCATCGGCATGGGCTACTGCGGCACCTGGACGCCGCCCGTCATCCAGCGCAACGTGCTCGAGAGCCCGGGCTGGTACACCCCCTACACGCCCTACCAGGCAGAGATCTCGCAAGGACGCCTCGAAGCGCTGATCACGTTCCAGCAGATGCTGATCGACCTCACCGGCCTGCCGGTCGCCAACGCCTCGCTGCTCGACGAGGCGACGGCGGCGGCCGAGGCGATGAGCCTCATCCAGCGCTCTGCGAAGAGCGCGGGCAAGGCCTTTTTCGTGGACGCCGGCTGCCATCCCCAGGTCATCGCCGTGGTGCGCACGCGCGCGCGCTGGCTCGGCATCCCGCTCGTCGAAGGCGACGCTGCTTCGGCGCTCGACCCCGCGGCCGTGTTCGGCGCGCACTTGCAGTACCCGGATACCGCAGGACGGCTCCGCGACTGGTCGGTAGTGATCGCGCGCGTGCACGCCGCTGGCGGCCTGGTCTCGCTCGGCGTCGATCCGCTCGCGCTCGTGCTGCTGCGCTCGCCGGGCGCGCTCGGCGCGGACGTCGCGATCGGCTCGGCGCAGCGCTTCGGCGTGCCGCTCGGCTGCGGCGGCCCGCACCCGGGCTTCCTCGCCGCGCGCGAGTCTCTGCTGCGCCAGATGCCCGGGCGCATCGTAGGGCTGACCAAGGACGCCGCCGGCCGCCCCGCCTACCGCATGGCGCTGCAGACGCGAGAGCAGCACATCCGGCGCGAGAAGGCGACGAGCAACATCTGCACTTCCCAGGTGCTGCTCGCCAACGTGGCGGGCTTGTATGCCGTCTGGCACGGGCCCGAGGGCCTGCGCCGCATTGCGCAGCGCGTGCATTTCCTCGCGCGGCTGCTCGCGCGCGCCGTGCCGCCCGAATCCCAGGAGTTCTTCGACACGCTCAACTGGCGCTGCGACGCCGCCGCAGTGCGCGCGCGCGCCGAGGCGAAATCCGTCAACCTGCGCTACCTCGATGCCGGCCGCGCGGGCGCGACGCTCGACGAGACGACGACGCTCGAGGACGTCGCCGACCTCGCCTGGATCCTCACCGGCCGCCCGTTCGACGCACGCACCGAGGCGGGCGCACTCGCGCCGGATGCGCTTGCGCTGCCCGCCGCGCTCGTGCGCGCCGATGCGATCCTCGCGCACCCGGTTTTCCACCGCTACCGCAGCGAGACCGAGATGATGCGGTATCTGAAGCGCCTGGAGAGCCGCGATTACGGCCTGGCGCAGGGCATGATCCCGCTCGGCTCCTGCACCATGAAGCTGAACGCGGCGGCCGAGATGGCGCCGATCTCCTGGCCGGAGTTCGCCGGCCTGCATCCGTTCGCGCCGCGCGAGCAGGCCGCCGGCACGCATGCGATGCTGGAGGACGTCGCCAAGGCGCTCGAGGCGATCACCGGGCTGCCCGCCCTGTCGCTTCAGCCCAATTCGGGCGCGAACGGCGAGTACGCGGGCCTGGTGACAATCCGCAACTACCACGCCTCGCGCGGCGAAGGCGCGCGCGATGTCTGCCTCATCCCGGCCTCGGCGCACGGCACGAATCCGGCGTCCGCGCACATGGCCGGGCTCGAGGTCGCGGTGGTGGCCTGCGATACGCACGGCAACGTCGACGTCGCCGACCTGCGCGCCAAGATCGCGCGCTACGGCGCGCGCATCGCCGCGCTCATGCTCACCTATCCGTCCACGCACGGCGTGTTCGAGGAGGCTGTGCGGGAGATCTGCGACCTCGTGCACGCCGCGGGCGGGCAGATCTACCTGGACGGCGCCAACCTGAACGCGCTCGCCGGCTACGCGCGCGTCGCCGAGTTCGGCGCCGACGTCTGCCACATCAACCTGCACAAGACGTTCTGCATCCCGCACGGCGGCGGCGGGCCCGGCATGGGCCCGATCGCGGTCGCGGCGCACCTCGCGCGGTTCCTGCCCTCGCACCCGGTGGCGCACGACCCGGGGCTCGATCCGGCCAACGGCGCGGTGAGCGCCGCGCCCTGGGGCAGCGCGCTGATCGTCGCGATCTCCTGGATGTACCTGCGCATGATGGGCGCCGAGGGCCTGCGGCGCGCGACGGCGACCGCGGTGCTCAGCGCCAACTACGTCGCCGAGCGGCTCCGGGGCGCCTGGCCCGTGCTCTACACCGGCGCGCAAGGCCGCAACGCGCACGAGTGCATTTTCGACCTGCGCGCGCTCAAGGAACGCTACGGCGTCACCGCCGAGGATGTCGCCAAGCGCCTGATGGACTACGGCTTCCACGCGCCCACGCTCGCGTTCCCGGTGCACGAGACGCTGATGTTCGAGCCGACCGAGAGCGAGCCGAAGGCCGAGCTGGACCGCTTTTGCGACGCGATGCTCGCGATCCGCGGCGAGCTCGAGCGCCTCGCCGCGGGCGCCTGGCCGCATGAGGACAATCCATTGCGCAATGCGCCGCACACGGCCGAGGAGCTCGCGGGCGAATGGCGCCACCCCTACTCGCGCGAGCAGGCGGCGTATCCGCTGCCCGCAGTGCGCGCGCACAAGTACTGGCCGCCGGTGAAGCGCGTGGACCAAGTGTTCGGCGACCGGCACTTCTTCTGCGCCTGCCCGCCGCCGCAGGCCTGGCTCGAGGAGCACGAAGGCGCGCCCGAGGCGTCCGGCGCCTAGCGCGCGCTACGCGCTCAGACCGCGCCCGGCTCCCACTCGATTCCGCACCAGTCGAAGTCCTTGCCCTGCTCGAGGAACTCGGTGAAGCGCACGTTGCGGCTGCGCTCGCCGTGCATGAGCTCCAGCAGCTGCCCGGGCACGAACTTGCCCTTGGGCACGATCACACTCGGCGCATGCCCGGGCGCGGCGCGGTCGCTGAGCACGATCGCGTGCACGTAGTCGAAGGCGAAAGAGCCGCTCGTCTCCCAGTTCGACGCCATGCGGTCCTTCAGCCCCAGCACGCGCAGCCAGACGCTGAAGGGCTTGCGCGAGAGCACCTCGAACTCGGCGTCGAGCGCGCCCTCCTCGGCCAGCGCGAGCCGTCGGATCGCGGCCAGCCACCAGTCGCTGCGGTCGTGGATCCGGATCGCGGCGAGGTCGCCAACCTCGGCCCAGGCGCCCGTGCCCTTGCCGGCGCGCGCATGCACCGTATGCAGGCCGGCGTCGCGCTCCGGCCACGACTCGGGCGTCGCAAGTTCCTCTTCCTCGGCGACTTCGATCGGCTTCTCGCCGGGCTTGGCGGCCTGCCTGGCCGCAGCCGCCGTGGCCGCGTGCGGCACGTAGTGGCACACCGCGTCGAAGCCGTGCACGACCGCGAGCCCGCCCTCGAGCCGGATCAGCTTGCGCTCGGGCTGCGGCGGATGCGGCCCCCAGTAGCCGATGAACTGGCGCAGCACGGTGACCTTCTGCCCCGGCGAGTAATCCTTGGCGATGCGCTCGTCCTCGTCGAGCATCGACAGCTCGTGATGGCCGATCATGCGCTCCAGGCGCGCGAGCGCCTCGCCCGCGCCGAAGTAGCGCAGCTGCGGCTCGCGCGCCGCGCCCGCGGCCATGCGCGCGGGCGGCGCGCCGCCGTCCAGTCGCAGCACGTGCGTGGCGCCCTCGAAAGGCGCGGCTTCGATCCGCCCCGCCCCGGCGAAGCGCCGCGCGATGCGAAACGCCGCCTCGATCTCCTCGGGCGGCAGGCGCTCGGGCGCCGCCACCGCCACCAGCAGCGCCGTCATGAGCTCCTGCAGCGGCGTGGTGTGAGTGCGCTCGCCCGGGTAGGCGCGAACCGCGGCGCCGAGGATGCCGGCCTGCTCGCAGCGCGCGAGCAGCGCGTACAGGTTCGACCAGAGCTGCGCCGGCACCGGCTCGTAGTGCAGCAGCGCGAGACGAAGCTGGGAAGCGCGCGCGCGCAGCGCGCGCGCGGCGAGCACGCCGAGCTGGGCGCGCCCCGCCTCTCCGACCGCGTACTTCGGCATGTCCTCGAGCGCGCAGCGCAGGTAGCCGTCGGCGAGCGCGGACCAGTACTCGTAGACGCCGCTCCAGACCAGGCGGCCTCGCACGTTGCGCAGGCGCGGATCCTTGAAATAGCCCGCGAGCAGCGCCTGCTCGGGCAGGCGCCCGGCCTCGTCGAGCAGGCCGACGACTTCCTGCCGCACGCGCGGCTTGAAGTCCGGCGACTCGCCGACCGAGCGCAGCCAGCGCGAGACTTCGGCGAGCGCGCGCGACATGTCCGTGGCCGGCAGCAGCGAGATGATCTGCCGCGCCGCGTCCGCGCTGTGCATCGGATGGCGGTCGCCGCGCAGGCCGGCAAGCAGGTCGATCATGGCAAGTTCCTCGCCCCAATCTAGCCGCCGGTTCGCCAGCGGCTTTGACATCCGTCAAATCAGCGGCTTTGCGCTGCGGAGCGGCGTGTACAATTCCCCGATCCCCCGGAGAGATTCCCCATGAGCGACGCAGTTTCCTATTCCGTTCGCGACGGCGTTGCCGTCATCACCATTAACAACCCGCCCGTGAACGGCCTGGGCAGCGTGCTGCGCCCGGGCATCATGGACGGCATCAAGAAGGCGGGCGCCGACCCGGCCGTGAAGGCGCTGGTCCTCATCGGCTCGGCGAAGGCGTTTTCAGGCGGCGCGGATATCCGGGAGTTCAATACGCCGAAGATGCTGGTGCCGCCGTCGCTGCCGGAAATCAACGATGCGCAGGACCAGTGCTCCAAGCCGATGATCGCGGCGATCGGCGGCTTCGCGCTGGGCGGCGGCTGCGAGCTCGCGCTCGGCTGCCACTACCGCGTCGCGCTGCCGAAGTCGCAGATCGGCCTGCCGGAAGTGAAGCTGGGCCTGCTGCCCGGCTCCGGCGGCACGCAGCGGCTGCCGCGCGTGGTGGGCGCGGCGCAGGGCATTCAGATGATGACCACGGGCAATCCCGTGCCGGCCGAGAAGGCCGTGCAGCTCGGGCTCGTCGACGAGATCGTGCAGGGAGACCTTCTGGAAGGCGCCCTTGCTTTTGCACGGAAATTGATCGAACAAAAGAAAGGCCCGAAGCGCATTCGGGACATGAGCGTCAAGGTCGACGGCGACCCGAAGCAGTTCTTCGAGAAGGCGCGCGCCGAGGTGGCGAAGGCCTCGCGCGGATTCCCCGCGCCGCTGGAGATCGTCGCCTGCGTCGAGGCGGCGGCGAGCAAGCCCTTCGACGAGGGGCGCAAGGAGGAGCGTGAGCGCTTCCAGAAGCTCGTCGAAGGCAACGAGTCGAAGGCACTGCGGCACATGTTCTTCGCCGAGCGCCAGGTGACGAAGATCCCCGACGTGCCCGAAGACACGCCGACGCGCGAGATCAAGCGCGCGGCGGTGATCGGCGCCGGCACCATGGGCGGCGGCATCGCGATGAACTTCGCCAACGCCGGCATCCCGGTGTCGATGATGGACATGACTGAAGAGGCGGTGAAGAAAGGCTTCGAGAAGATCAAGGCGAACTACGCCGCGACGGTCTCGAAGGGCCGCCTCAAGCAGGACGAGATGGACAAGCGCCTGTCGCTGATCAAGACCACGACCAGGCTCGAGAGCGCGAAGGACGCCGACATCGTCATCGAGGCGGTGTTCGAGCGCATGGACGTGAAGCAGGACATGTTCAAGAAGCTCGATGCGATCGCCAAACCGGGCGCGATCCTCGCCACCAACACCTCCACGCTCGACGTCAACGCGATCGCCGCGGTCACCAAGCGCCCGCAGGACGTGATCGGCACGCATTTCTTCTCCCCCGCCAACGTGATGCGGCTGCTGGAAGTGGTGCGCGGCGCGAAGACGGCGAAGGACGTGCTCGCCACGACGATGAAGCTCGGCAAGACGATCAAGAAGGTGCCCGTGGTCTCGGGCGTGTGCGACGGCTTCATCGGCAATCGCATGGTGGAGAAATACGGCCAGCAGTCGCTGTTCCTCATCGACGAGGGCTGCAGCCCGCAGCAGGTCGACGCGGCGGCCTACAAGTGGGGCATGGCGATGGGCCCGCTCGCGATGGGCGACATGGCGGGCCTGGACATCGGCTGGGAGATCCGCAAGCGCCGCTACGTCGAGCGGCCGAACTTCGTCTATTCCAAGGTAGGCGACAAGATTTGCGAGCTCGGCCGCTACGGCCAGAAGACCGGCAAGGGCTGGTACAAGTACAACCTGCCCGACCGCAAGCCGATTCCGGATCCAGCTGTTGAAGAAATAATTCAGAAATATAGAACTGAAAACAAGATCAAGACCCGCCAGATTTCCGATGAGGAGATCGTCGAGCGGCTGATCTACGCGCTCGTCAACGAGGCGGCGTACATTCTCGAGGAGGGTATCGCGCTGCGCGCCTCGGACATCGACATGGTCTACCTGACCGGCTACGGCTTCCCGGCCTACCGCGGCGGGCCGATGTTCTACGCCGACACCGTGGGATTGCCTCGCGTGCTCGCCGCGATCGAAAGATTCCAGAAGGGCTACAAGGGCGAGGTGTGGAAGCCCGCGCCGCTGCTCGTCAAACTCGCCAAGGAAGGCAAGAAGTTCAACGGATAGGAGGAACACCGACATGACCGACGCCGTCATCGTTTCCACCGCGCGCACGCCGCTCTGCAAGAGCTGGCGCGGCGCGCTCAACATGACCCACGGCGCGAAGATGGGGGGGCACGTGGTGCACGCCGCCCTTGAGCGCGCCAAGGTCGAGCCGCAGGAGGTCGAGGACGTGATCATGGGCTGCGCGACGCCCGAGGGCGCTACCGGCGGCAACATCGCGCGCCAGATCGCCGTGCGCGCCGGGCTGCCCGTGACGGTGTCGGGCATGACCGTGAACCGCTTCTGCTCCTCGGGCCTGCAGACCGTGGCGCTCGCCTGCCAGCGCATCCTCGCCGGCGAGGAAGCCATCTACGTCGCGGGCGGCGTCGAGTCGATCTCGCTCGTGCAGAACGAGGCCAACAAGCACCACGGCAAGGACGAGTGGCTCGTGCGCCACAAGCCCGAAATTTACTGGCCGATGCTGCAGACCGCCGAGTACGTGTCGAAGAAGTACAACATCCCGCGCGAGGCGCAGGATCGCTACGGCGTGCAGAGCCAGCTGCGCGCCGCCAAGAGCCGCAGCGAGGGCAAGTTCAAGGACGAGATCGTGCCGATCACGACCAAGATGAAGGTCGTGGACAAGAACACCGGCACCGAGACGATGAAGGAAGTCACGGCGGAGCACGACGAAGGCATCCGTCCCGACACCACCTACGAGGGCGTGTCGCAGATCAAGCCCGCGATCGAGGGCGGCGTGATCGCCGCCGGCAACGCGAGCCAGTTCTCCGACGGCGCCTCGGCGCAGGTAATCATGAGCGGCAAGGCGGCAGCGAAGCGGGGCCTGAAGCCGATGGGCGTGTTCCGCGGCTTTGCGGTCGCCGGCTGCGAGCCGAACGAGATGGGCATCGGCCCGGTGTTCGCGATCCCGAAGCTGCTCGAGCGCACGGGCCTGAAGATCGGCGACATCGGCCTGTGGGAGCTCAACGAAGCTTTCGCCGTGCAGGTGATCTACTGCCGCGACAAGCTCGGCATCCCGGACGAGCGCCTGAACGTGGACGGCGGCTCGATCGCCGTAGGCCACCCCTACGGCGTCACCGGCTCGCGCCTCATCGGCCACGCGCTCATCGAAGGCAAGCGCCGCGGCGTTAAGCACGTCGTGGTGACGATGTGCATCGGCGGCGGCATGGGCGCCGCGGGCCTGTTCGAGGTCGCCTGACGGATCGGCGCCGGTGGCGCTCGTCGCGCGGATCGAGGACCTGCGGGACGAGCTCACCGCCTGGCGGCGCGACATCCACGCGCACCCGGAGCTCGGCTTCGAGGAAAGCCGCACGTCGCAGCTGGTCGCCGAGCGGCTCCAGTCCTTCGGCATCGAGGTGCACCGCGGCGTCGGCAGGACCGGCGTCGTAGGCGTGCTGCGCGCCGGCAGCGCGCGGCGTAGCGTCGGGCTGCGCGCCGACATGGATGCGCTGCCGATCCATGAGGCCAACACCTTCGCGCACCGCTCGCGCAACGACGGCCGCATGCACGCCTGCGGCCACGACGGCCACACGACCATGCTGCTAGGAGCCGCGAAGTACCTCGCGGCGACGCGCAATTTCGACGGCGCGGTGAACTTCATCTTCCAGCCCGCCGAGGAGGGCCTCGGCGGCGCGAAGGCGATGGTCGACGACGGCCTGTTCACGCGCTTTCCCTGCGACGCGATTTTCGGCATGCACAACCGGCCCGGCATGCCGCTCGGGCGCTTCGCCGTGAAGGCCGGCCCGATGATGGCGGGCGGCGCGTTTTTCGACATCGACATCGAGGGCCGCGGCTCGCACGGCGCGCGTCCCGAGGCGGGCGTCGATTCCGTGCTCGTCGCTTCGCACGTCGCGGTCGCGCTGCAGAGCATCGTCGCGCGCAACGTCCGGCCGGTCGACACGGCGGTGCTGTCGGTCACCCAGATCCACGGCGGCAATGCCTACAACGTGATCCCGCAGAGCGTGCGCCTGTCCGGCACGGCGCGCGCGTTCTCTACCGAGGTGCTGGACCTGATCGGGCGCAACGTCGCGCGCCTCGCCGAGGGCGTCGCCGCGGGCTTCGGCGCGCGGGCGAAGACGGACTTCCGCGCCATCTTCCCGCCCACGATCAACGACGCCGCCGAGGCGGACTACGCGGCGGGCATCTGCGCCGAGCTGGTGGGCGCGGAAAACGTCAACCGCAACCCGGCGCTGATCATGGCCTCGGAGGACTTCGCCTACATGCTCAACGCGGTGCCGGGCTGCTACGTCAACATCGGCAACGGCGATGGCGAAGGCGCCTGCGAGGTGCACAACCCGTCGTACGATTTCAACGACCGCGCCCTGCCCCTGGGCGCGAGCTTCTTCGCGCGCCTCGTCGAAAAGCGCCTCGCCAAGGGCGCCTAGAAGACGATCACGCCCCTGGCGTTCCTGCCCGATTCCAGATCGGCGAACGCCTGCGGCGCCTCGTCGATCTTGTAGCGCCGCGTGATGAGCTCGTCCAGCTTGAGCTTGCCCGCCATGTACAGGTGCAGCATGCGCGGGAAGTCGATGCGCGGCACGCAGGAGCCGAAGTAGCTCCCCTGGATTGACTTCTCCTCGAACACCATGCCCATCGGCCTGATCGAGGCCGCGTCGGTCGGGCGCGCGACGCCTACGATCACCGCCTTGCCGCCGCGCCGGATCGCCTTGTAGGCGAGCTCGGCGAGAGCGCCCGAGCCCACGCACTCGAACGCGTAGCCCGGCCCGCCGCCGGTGCGCTTCTTGATCTCCTTGGTGGCGTCCTCGCCCGGCTTGATCGCGAGCGTGTCAGTCGCGCCGAACTTCTTCGCCATCTCGAGCTTCGACTCCATGGTGTCGATGGCGAGGATGCGCTCGGCGCCGGCGATCGCCGCGCCCTGGATCACGTTCAGGCCCACGCCGCCGCAGCCGAGCACCGCGACGGTGGCGCCCGGCTCTACGCGCGCGGTGTTGAACACCGCCCCCACGCCCGTGGTCACCGCGCAGCCCACCAGCGCCGCGCGGTCGAGCGGGATTTTCGCGTCGATCTTGACCACGTTGTCGGTGGAAAGCGTGGCGTACTCGGCCATCACGCCGCAGCCGGAGAAGATGTTGAGCGGCTTGCCGGCGGCGTCCTTGACGCGAGGCGTGCCCTCGGGCGGCGTCGTGAGCGCCTTGCCCTGCTCCACGCAGAGCACCGGCCGCCCGCCCGCGCAGAAGATGCACTTGCCGCACATATAGATGAACGAGGCCACGACGTGATCGCCCACGGCGAAACCCGTGACGCCCTCGCCCAACTCCACGATCTCGCCCGCGCCCTCATGGCCGAGCACGAGCGGCGGCGGCAGCGGGATCGTGCCGTTGGTCGCCGACAGGTCGGAATGGCACACGCCGCAGGCGGCGAGCTTGACCATCACCTCGCCGCGCTTCGGGCTGTCTACGGAGATCGTCTCCACGACGACCGGCTTGTTGAGTTCACGGCAGATCGCCGCCTTGCCCGTTCTGGCCATCACACGCTCCGAGGAAATTCTCGACGCAAAGAAGTATAGCCGTCAGCGACCGCCGCGCTTAGCGCGTTTCGCCGGGCGGCCGCGCCCTGGGGGGCTCTCCCGGCGCGGGCATCTCGCGCGTGAGGCGCCATGCCATGCCCACGATGACCAATACCGCAAGCAGCAACGATCCCCAGAGCCACAGCTTCTTGCGATCCATCCGCTCGAAGTAGCCGCGCACCGCGTCGGCGGAGGTCTTCTCCGGGAGCGGCGCAGCCGTCACCGGGCCGAGCGCCGCCGGCAGCGCTTCGATCTGCTTGTCCTCGGCGATGCCAGGCAACAGGGCGCGCACCGGCATCGCTGCGGGCGCAAGCTCGGAATTGCCGAAGATCAATCTGAACGGCGGTTCACCGCGCGCGACGAAGAGCAGCCGGTGCGGCAGCCAGCCTGCGTGCAGCGTGGGCATGCCGCCGCCCAAGCCGCCGCCGCGCGGGTCGACGCGCAGCAGCCAGCGTCGCTCGGTGGTCGGCGCGAGCTTCAAGTCGGGATTCGAGAGCTTCTGCCCGCCATGCTCCATGCGGTAGAACACCGCCGAAAGCAGCCGGCGCTCGGGGACCCCGGAACGCTCCTGTACGGCGAGCGTCGCCTGCACCACGGTGTTTTCCTGCGGCAGCTCGAGCCGCACCCGGTCCACCGGCAGCGCCGGCGGCAGCTCGAACAGGTATTCGCCGGGCTTCGCGCCGGCGACGGCCTCGAAGCGCGACCAGTTGCGCGCCGCGTCGGCGGCGGCGTCCACCAGCTGCGCCACGACGCCCGAAAGCTTCGGGTCCCGCTGCCCCGGCCGCCATGACAGGCGCAGGTATTTCGCGCGCAGCGCGGGCAGATCGATTGCCCGCCTTTCGAGCGTTGCCTCGCCGCGCTTGAGCACCAGCAATGGGCCCGATGCGATCGCGCGCCAGGCGCGCAGGTCGTCGCTCGCCTCGATACGCGCGTCGAGCACGGTGCCGTCCGGCCCCGCCGGCCAGTCGAAGCGCAGCTCGCGCAGCGCCGCCGTGGCCGCGCTCGCGTCGATCAGGTAGCCGACGACGCGGCGCTCGGGCGCACGCCGCTCGCCTGGCGTCACCACCGCCGTCACCGTGCCATCCGCGCGGCGCTCGACGCGCAGATTGAGCTCGTCGACCGGCCGGCCCGGCGCGCCCGCGAGCGGGAAGAAGGCGAGCGCGAGGCTCGTCCCCGCGACCTTTTCGCTCGCCGCCGCGCGCTCGAGCGCGTAGGGCACCACTTCGCCCGCGCCGTTCAGCACGCGCAGGTCGCCGAGGTCGCGGCGCGAGAGGCCGCGGTAGACCGCCTCGGGCAGCGCAAGCGAGTAGACCGCGCCCCGGCCCTGCGGCTCGAGTGGCGCGGCGCTCGTGGCGCGCGGCGCATCGGCCGCGAGCGCGATCGAGGGGAGCAACAGCGCGAGCACGAGAGCTCTCATGGCGACTTCTCCTCGGTGCGGGGCGGCACCGGCGCAATGTAGCCGATCACCAGCAGCAGGATGCCCACTGCGATGAACGACACGATGCGCTCGACGCCGCTGATGCGCTCCAGATCGAAGATGAACAGCTTAACCACTACCACGCCGAGCAGCGCCGCGCCGCAGATCCAGAGCGAGCGCACGCGGCGCCGGTTGGCGAACACCATCGCGCCCATCGCGAGCACCGTCCAGAACACCGAGAACGAGGCCTGCACGAGCGTCGAGCGCAGCATCGCGCTGAGCCGGAACGGCACGTCTGCCCAATGGTGCAAGCTGCGCAGCAAGATGCCGTTGGCCCAGACGAACGCCGTCGCGCCAATCCAGCCCGGCGCTACGCGCAGCACGTTCCAGAGCGGCTCGGGCATGCCCGCGCGCTCGAGCGCGCGGCGCCATATCGCGTAGACCACCGCGATCAGCGCCACGGCCAGGTCGAGCGGATTGAGCAGCGGCAGGTAGGGCAGCGGCGCCGGATCGCCATTGCTCGCGAAGTTGATGTACAGAACCCAGAGCCAGAGCGCGACCATCACCGGCGCGAGCGCCTGCGCGAGGTAAAGCCGCCCGTGTGTGCCGAGCGGCCAGCCGCCGCGGCCGGCGCGCGCGACGATCCAGGCAGCGAGTATCGCAGGCACGAGCGGCCGGCCGATCTGCGACCAGATGCGCCCCTCGCCCACCAGCGCGTCGAGCTGCCAGGCGCATTCCCAGCCGCCGAGCGCCACGAGCAGCCAGAGCGCGGCGCAGTGGTTCGCCTGCGCGAGTCCCGGCGGCACGTCGGGCTCGACGCGCAGGATCACCCAGTAGAGGACGAGGAAGCCGGCAGGCCACGCGGCATAGCCGTAGGCCGCGAAGGGATGCGAGTGCGCCGCCCAGAGCACCGCGAAGCCCACCATCGCCGGCAGCAGCGCGTTGGCGGCAAAGGACATTTCTGCCCACTGCAGCTTGCGCTGCGCAGCGAGGAACAGCAGCGCGCTCGCTGCCGCAAAGGCGAGCTGCAGCGCGTGGACCATGTCCCGCTCGGGCGCGAAGCGCGAGATCTCGTTCCAACCGGTGCCGATCCACCAGCCGACGCCCCAGGCGAGCAGCAATCCGGCCACGCCGGGCTCCCAGTCGCGCGCATCGTGGCGCCCGCGCCGCAGCGTCCAGGCGCTGAATAGCCCGGCCAGCGCGATCGTGATGCCGCCCATGAAGTGGCTGTTCAGCACCGCGAGCGCGCCTGGCGCGACGCGCGCGCCCCAGAGGAAGGCGAGACCTGCCGCGGGCTGCAGCAGCAGGCCGAAGGCGCGCGGCAGCTGGCGGTTCTGGCGCGTGCCCACCCAGAGCGCGGCCGCGCCCTCGAGCGCCCAGCTCGCGGCGGTCCAGCGGCCGTCGAAGGCGAGCGGAATCGCGAGCGTCGCAAAGCCGATGCCGAGCGCGACGAAGCATTCGGCGAGGAACTGCAGCGCTTCGCGGTGCAGCGCCCAGAGACGCCGCGCGAGCAGCACGTAGAAGGCGCCGGTTGCGAGCGCGCTCCAGGCCGCGCCGTACTCGATCTCGCGGATCAGGCCGAACTGCAGCCCGGCGGCGACCAGCGGCACGCCGAACACGAGCGCCGAGTCCACGTAGTCGAGCCTGCCCTCGGCGCGACGCAGCGCGAACAGCACCGCGATGGCGACGTAGAGCAGGAAGAAGACGATGAGGAACGGCTGCGTCGTCGCGTAATGTTCGGGCCGGTAGTACGAGGTGCCCCATACCGCGCCGATCACGAAGGTGAAGGCGAAGCCGACGAGATTGAGCGGGCGCCACGCCTTGTACCAGGCGATCGCTACCACGCCGAGGTTGAGCACCACGTAGAAGCCGAACAGCATCACGTGGCTGCCTTGGCCGGTCGATGCGAGCAGCGGCGCGAGGAAGCCGCCCGAAACGCCGGCGATCGCGAGCGCGCGCGAGTCCTGCAGCACGGCGAGCATCGCCGAGGAGAAGGCGATTGCCACCAGCAGCGCGAACGCGAGCTCCGGCGGCAGCAGCTGCCAGAGGCGGAACGCGCCGAAGACCACGAGGTAGAGCACGCCCACGCCGCCGCCCTGCAGCACCAGGCCGTAGCCGCCCGCGCGCGCGCGCAGCCGCCAGCCGACGACGAGCATCACGACGGCGCCGAGCGCCACGCCGGCAAGGCGCAGCTCGATCGGCACGTGCACGTGCTCGGCGGCGTACTTCATGAGGAAGGCGACGCCGAAGAACAGCACCACGACGCCGACGCGCACCATGGCGTTGCCGCCGAACAGCAGGTTCCAGAGCCGCGAGGGTTGCACGGGTGCCGCGGGCGCCGGCGCCGCTGCAGCCGATTCCGCGGCCGGCTTCGCGGCTGGCGCGGTGGCAAACAATGCGGAAGACGGCTTGGGGCTCGGTTCAGTCCAGGTTTCGACCCTGGGTGGCGTTCCCCACTCAACCGCCTGCGCAGGCGAGGTCGCTGCAGGTTGCGGCCTCGGCGATGCCGGCGCCGGGCGCTCGATCGCGCCGCCGGCTTCGAGCTGCTCCACGCGCCGGCGCAGCGCGAGCACTTCTTCGCGCAGCGACGCAAAGTCTTCCAACTGCGGCTCGCCGCCCGCCGCCAGGGCAGGCGCCGAAATCGCCGTGCCGGAGCTCGTGGCGGCCTCGCGGCGCCGCTTGCGCTCCGCATCGTTGCGATTGATCCAGATGCCCAGCCAGACGCCCGCGGCGCCAAGGAGCGCCGCGGCCCAGAAATTGAAGAGAACGGCCCCCCAGAACACTCCGACCAGACCCAAGATGACGGGCATCGGCTACCTCCATTCGCCCCGCAGGGCGAGAACGTTCGATTGCAGGGCGTCGGGCGTCGCCGCGGCGGCGGGCACGGCCTCGCCCACGGCGAGCGCGATCCTGCGGAACGGCACGAAGCGCCAGGGCTTGCTCATCGCCGCGCCGCCCTTGCGCGAGAAGAACGAGCCCCAAAGCCCCTGCAGGGCCATCGGGATCACCGGCACCGGCGTCGCAGCGAGGATGCGCGAGACGCCGGGCCGGAACGGGAAGAGCTCGCCGGTATCGGTGATGCGGCCCTCGGGAAAGACCGCCACCAGGTCGCCGTCGCGCAGCGCCTGCGCGACCTCGGCGAAGGCGCGCTCCATCATCGCGGCGTCTTCTTTCGCGGGCGCGATCGGGATCGCACGTCCGGTGCGGAATACGAAGGAGAGCAGCGGCAGGCGGAAGATGCGGTGGTCCATGACGAAGCGGATCGGCCGCGGGCAGGCGGCCGCGATGACGAGCGCATCTACGAAGCTCACGTGGTTGCAGACGATGAGCGCCGGCCCCTCGTCGGGAATCGCCTCGAGCCCCGATTTGCGCAGCCGGTACACCGAGTGGATCAGCATCCAGACGATGAAGCGCATGAGGAACTCGGGCACCAGGGTGTAGATGAAGAGCGCGACCGCGGCGTTCATGAGCCCGACGACGAGATACAGCTGCGGCAGCGACAGGCCCGCATGCAGCAGCGCGGCGGCCATCAGCGAAGCGATCACCATGAATATCGCGTTCAGGATGTTATTAGCGGCAATGATGCGCGCGCGATGAGAGGGCTCGCAGCGGCTCTGGATCAGCGCATACAGCGGCACGCTGTAGAAGCCGGTGAACATTGCCAGGAGGAACAGGTCGGCCATCACGCGCCAGTGGGCGCGGTCGGCGAGGAAGGCGGACAGCCCCGCGAGCTCGTGCGGCTGCATGCCGCCGCTCGCGAGCCACAGGTCCAGCGCGAACACCGTCATGCCGATCGAGCCGAACGGCACCAGTCCGATCTCCACCTTGTGGCCCGAGAGCCGCTCGCACAGCAGCGATCCGACGCCGATGCCGACCGAGAAGATCGCGAGCAGCAGCGTCACCACGCTCTGGTCGCCGCCCAGCGTCTCCTTGGCGAAGCCGGTGAAGGTGGTGAGGAAGATCGAGCCGAAGAACCACAGCCAGGAGATGCCGAGCAGCGAATGGAAGACTGCGCGGTTGGTGTAGGCGTGGGCGAGGTTCTGCCAGGTCACGCGCACCGGATGCCAATCGATCCTGAGCTCGGGCGCGGGCGCGGGCGAGCGCGGCACGAAGCCCGCGCAGACCCGCCCCACGACCGCGAGCGCTAACGAGGTGGCGGCGACGAGCTCCGGCCCGGCGCCCGGAACGCCGATCAGCACGCCACCGGCAATCGTGCCGAGCAGGATCGCGACGAACGTACCCATCTCCACGAGCCCGTTGCCGCCCGTGAGCTCGGTGTCGTGCAGGTGCTGGGGCAGGTAGGCGTACTTCACGGGACCGAACAGCGTCGAGTGCAGGCCCATGAGGAACACGCCCGCGAACAGCAGCGCCGCCAGCTTCCAGACGAAGCCCGCGGCGATCACCAGCATGATGGCGATCTCCAGGTTCTTCACGAAGCGGATCAGCGCCGCCTTGTCGTACTTGTCGGCGAGCTGTCCGGCCGTGGCGGAGAACAGCACGTAAGGAAGGATGAACACGCCGCCGATCACCGCGCCCGCCGACTTCGGCTCCAGTCCGCCCCAGTCCGCCGCGTGATAGGTGGCGAGGACCGTGAACGCGAACTTGAAGACGTTGTCGTTGCCGGCACCGAGGAACTGCGTGAGGAAGAACGGCAGGAACCGCCGCTCCGCCAAGAGCGAAAACTGGCTGTGCTCCCTCCTCATGCCGCCTCCCCGATTCCAGCTTACGTTGGTTTTGCGCTCATCCGTTCTCGCGCACGAACTCGAGCACTTCCGCGAGCGTCTGCTCGAGCAGCGGCCGGTTGATCCGCAGATACACTTCCTTGCCGACCTTCTCGGCTTCGAGCACGCCGGCGCCGCGCAGAATCTTCAGATGGTGCGAAACCGCGGGCCGTGACAGCGTCGAAACCTCCGCGATCTGGCCTACGGTGAGGCGCTCGCCCTTCTCGAAGGTGAGCAGCATGCGCTGGCGGTGCTCGTCGCCCAGCGCGACGAAGACCTTCGCCATCGCGCGCCATTCCTTGGGCATCGAGCGCAGGTAGTTTCTGTTCATATGTTTAATATCGTAGACATATAGGGCTGGCCGCGTCAAGGGGATTTGGCTACAGTAGCGGTCCGCTTCACCTCTTCCGGGACCAAATCCATGATTCTTCGCGACAAGTTCTTCATCAACGGCCAATGGGCCGCGCCCTCCTCCAAGGAGACGATCGACGTGCACAGCGCCGGCACCGGCGAGGTGATGGGCAAGGTGCCCGCGGGCACGGAAAAGGACATCGACGCGGCGGTCACGGCCGCGCGCGCCGCGTTCGACGCCTGGAGCGCGACGCCTGCCGCCAGGCGCGCCGAGTACCTGCAGAAGATCTCCGACGGCCTGAAAGCGCGCGCCGCCGAGCTCGGCTCTACGATCGCGCAGGAAGTCGGCATGCCGATCAAGCTCGCCGGCCGCATCCAGGCCGGGCTGCCGATCGCCAACTTCGCCAATTTCGCGAAGATCGTTTCGAGCTACGAGTTCGAGAAGAAAGTCGGCAACTCGCTGGTGGTTCAGGACCCGGTCGGGGTGGTGGGCGCGATCACGCCGTGGAACTACCCGCTGCACCAGATCGCGCTCAAGGTCGCGCCCGCGCTCGCCGCGGGCTGCACGGTGGTGCTCAAGCCCTCCGAGATCGCGCCGTTCAACGCGTTCATCCTTGCCGAGGTCGTCGAGTCGGCCGGCCTGCCGAAGGGCGTCTTCAACCTCGTCACGGGCTTCGGCCCGGCGGCGGGCGAGGCGCTCGTGAAGCACCCGGGCGTGGACATGATCTCGTTCACGGGCTCGACGCGCGCGGGCAAGCGCATCTCGGAAGTCGCCGCGCAGACCGTCAAGCGCGTGGCGCTGGAGCTGGGCGGCAAGTCCGCCTCGGTGATCCTGGAGGACGCCGATCTCGCCGCCGCGGTGAAGGGCACGGTGAGCGGCTGCTACCTGAATTCGGGCCAGACCTGCACCGCGCTCACGCGCATGCTGGTGCCCGCGTCGAAGTACGACGAGGCGGCGAAGCTCGCCGTCGAGGCGGCCAAGGGCTTCACTCTCGGCGATCCGCTGCAGGAGGCGACGCGCCTCGGGCCGCTTTCCTCGCAGATGCAGCTCGAGCGCGTGCGCGAATACATCAAGAAGGGCGTCGCCGAGGGCGCGGAGCTGCTCACGGGCGGCGCGGACAAGCCCGAGGGCGTGGCGCCGGGCGGCTATTTCGTCAAACCCACCGTGTTCGGCAAGGTGAAGAACTCGATGACCATCGCGCAGGAAGAGATCTTCGGGCCGGTGCTGTCGATCATTCCGTACAAGGACGAGGAGGAAGCGGTGAAGATCGCCAACGACTCGCCCTATGGCCTCGCCGGCGCAGTGTGGTCGGGCGACGAGGCGCGCGCGCAGAAGGTCGCGCGCCGCATCCGCGCCGGGCAGATCGACGTGAACGGCGGCGCGTTCAACATGAACGCGCCGTTCGGCGGCTTCAAGCAGTCGGGCCACGGCCGCGAAGCCGGCGTCTACGGGCTGGAGGAGTTCCTCGAGTACAAGTCGCTGCAGTTGAAGGGCTGAGGCGCCGATGCGCCAGGCGCTCGCGGCCGCGCCATGAGCCGCGAAAGAAGCTCGACGATCCAATGGCTCGATGCGCCCGAGCCTCACAACTATCCGGCCGCCCAGTCTTACCTGAGCCTCGTCTACGACGAGCGCGCCGCGGCCGCTCTCGTCGGCAAGCTGCGGCGCGCGCGCATGAGCGGATTCAAGGCGAAGGACATCTTCCGCGCCTCGGGGCTGTCGCTCCTGGGCGTGAGCAACTCGCACCTCGAAAAGGACCGCAGGAAGATCAGGAACGGCAAGGCGCTCTCGCCGCTGCTGCTCGTGCGCGACGGGGAGAACGGCAAGGTCGTGGTCGCCGACGGCTACCACCGCCTGTGCGCCGTTTACTCCTTCGACGAGGACGCGGTGATTCCCTGCAAGATCGCCTGAGCGCGGCGACCCTGCTGCGCCGCAATAAGCGGCGCCCTTTGGCTTAGATCAAGGCCGCACGCCGGGCTCGGCGTATTGGACGGGGATGGGGCATCGTTCCCCGGTGCCCCGGACCGAGAAGGAGGCAGCCATGTCTCTGATCACCGTGTTCGTGATGGTGGCCGCGCTGCTCGCGGCGATTTCCCTCTTCAACGGCGTGTCGTCGATGGCGCACGGCGGGCCCGAGGACCGCAGCGCGAGTCACCGGCTCATGTTCCAGCGCGTCGCCTGGCAGGGCCTCGCCCTCGCCCTGATCCTGCTCGCGCTGTTCGAGAGCTACGGCTAGCCAGGCTTCAGACCTTCCGCCTCGCGATCCGTAGCAACAGGCGCGCCCACCAGGGCGACTTGCGCGCGACGAAGAAGCACGCGCCCTCGGGCAGCGGGCGCGTCTGCAGCAGATCGAAGCGCGCGCGCAGCTGGGCCCCCCACCACTGGATGGGCTGCTGGGTTAGGTGCGCGTTGCGGCCATCGGGCAGGATCCTGACCGCCGCGCCGCAGTGCACCGTGAACACGCCGACGCCGGCAGTGACGCGCCTCAGGTCGTCAAGTACGTTGCCGAGCAGCTCGGGCTCGATGTGCTCGAGCACGTCGATGCAGGCGACGAACTGGCAGGGCTGCGGCGCGGCCGCGAACTCGGGGATCGCCGGGTCGTACTGGTGCACCGTGAGTGGACGCCCGAGAATCTTCTCGAGCGCCGGCCCGAGGCGCCCCTTGCCGGAGCCGTAGTCGAGCAGCTCGTCAGCGCCCGCGCGCTCGAGCGCCTCAGCCACGTGCGGCGCGTAGAGCAGCGACGCGACGCCATAGCCGGGGCGCTCGTGCAGCGTGCGCTGCAGCTCCCGGTACTGCTCGCTTATCAGCATCTCGCTGAATTGTCGCGCAGCACGATCAGCGCGTCGAGCGCGAGCGCGCCGTCGGCGCGCGCGAGCAGCGGATTGACGTCGATTTCCTCGACCGCGTCGGCGTGGTCGGCGGCGAACTCGGAGATGCGCGCGATCGCCTCGCAGACCGCGTCGAGGTCCGCCGCCGGTGCGCCGCGGTAGCCCTGCAGCAGGCGAAAGCCCTTCAGGCGCTCGAGCATGCGCCGCGCCTCGCTCTTGCCCACGGGCGCGAGCGCGAGCGCGGTGTCGCGCAGCACTTCGACCAGCACGCCGCCCAGGCCCACCAGCAGCACCGGGCCGCATTGCGGATCGCGCCTGACGCCGGCCACGAGCTCCACGCCGCCCTTGATCATCGCCTGCACGAGGAAACCGTTCTTCGCGGCGCTCATCGCCGCGCAGGCGGCGCGCAGCGCCGCCTCGTCGCGCAGATCGAGCTTCACCGCGCCCGCCTCGGTCTTGTGCTCGATGTCACCGTCGGCTTTCAGCACGACCGGGTAGCCGAGCTCGCTTGCCGCCTTCGCCGCCTCGTCGGCATTCTTCACCTGACGCTCGGGCGCGGACTGGAGCCCGTACTTGGCGAGCACCGCCTTTGCTTGTCTTTCCCCGAGAACTTTTTTCCCCGCTGAGAAAGACAAGAGTGTTCTGGTTGAAAGGCGATTCTCTACCTTGGGCTCGATGTCATGCCAGCGCTGCCAGGCGGCGATCGCGGCGTAGCAGCGGTCCATGGAGCGGAAGAAGCCGACGCGCTCGTCGGCCTCGTAAGCGTCCGAGCCCGGACCCTGCAGCCACTCCGACACCCAGGCGACCGCGATCGGCTTGGGCTGCTCGCGCGCGAGCATGGCGATGTCGGTGGCGCGGCGGTTGCCCGTCTCGCGCGAGGCGACGCTCATCGCGCACAGCAGCACGCCGTACTGCGGGTCCTCGAGCAGCGCGCGGCAGCACTTGGCGTAGGACTCGGGCACGCTGAGCACCTGGCCGGTCGGGTCGCAGGGATTGCGCGCCGCGCCGAACTCGGGCACCACGCTCTTCAGCACTTCGACCGTGTGCGGCATCGGCTGCGGCATCGGCACGCCGTGGCGCGCCGCCATGTCCGCCGAAATGATGCCGGCGCCGCCCGAGCCCGAGACGACGGCGACGCCGCGCGCGAGCGGCCTGCCCGCCGCGGCGAAGAATTTCGCGTACTCGACGAGGGCCTCGTAATCGCCCACGGCAACGAAGCCCGCGCGCTCGAAGAGCGCGCGGAACGCCTCGCCCGAGCCCGCCAGCGAGCCCGTGTGCGAGCGCGCCGCCGCCGCGCCGTCCTCGGAGACGCCGAGCTTGTAGACGATCACAGGCTTGCCCGCCTGCCGCGCGCGCGCGCCGGCCTCCAGCAGGCGGCGCGCGCTCGGCACGCCCTCGAACAGGCAGGCAATCGCGCGCACGCCGGGGTCCTCGGCCATCGCGCCGATGAGGTCCGCGACATCGACGTCGCTGGAGTTGCCGACCGAGAAGAAGTAGCGGTAGCCGACGCCGCGCTCCGCGGCCTGTGCGAGGCAGTAGCCGAGCGCGCCCGACTGGCTCACGAAGGCGATCGGGCCTACGTGGCGCGGCTGCTTCGCGTATTCGGGAATGAAGCTCACGCCCACGCCGAGCTCGTGATTGACGAGGCCCATGCAGTTGGGTCCGAGCATCGGCATCTTCGCGGCGCGCGCGATCTCGCCCAGGCGGTGCTGCTCGGCAGCGCCCTCATCGCGCGCCATCTCGCCGTAGCCGGAGGCATACACCACCACGCCGCCCGCGCCCGCGGCCGCGGCCTCCTTCAGGGCGGCCTCAACGCCCTCGCGCGGCACGACGAGCGCTACGAGGTCGGGCTTGCCGGGCAGCGCGGCGAGCGACGGATAGCAGACGTAGGCGCCGACCCGGTCGTATTTCGCGTTCACCGGCCACACCGCGCCGCGGAAATTCGCGAGGTTCTCCAGCGTGCGCAGCCCGAACGAGCCCGGGCGCGGCGAGGCGCCGACCACGGCGATCGAGCGCGGCGCGACGAGGCGCTCCAGCTCCGCGCGCGTGTAGATGCGGCGGTCCGCCGCGGAGCCGGCTGCTAACATGGAGGCTGCATACTAGGGGAGCGCGCATGAGTGTCAAGAAGCTTTTCGACCTGAGCGGGCGCACGGCGATCATCACCGGCGGCTCGCGCGGCCTGGGGCTGCAGATCGCCGAGGCGCTCGGCGAAATGGGTGCGACGCTCGCGCTCACCGCGCGCAAGCAGGACGAGCTCGATCACGCGGTCGAGCACCTCGCCAAGCAGGGCGTGCGCGCGCACGCTTTCGCCTGCGACATGGGCAAGCGCGACGCGATCCCGGCAGCGTTCGACGCAATGAAGGCGAAGCTCGGCCGTGTGGACATCCTCGTCAACAACGCCGGCGCCGTCTGGGGCGCGCCGGCCGAGGATCACCCGCTCGAGGCCTGGGACAAGCTCATCAGCCTCAACCTGCTGGGCGGGTTCATCATGGCGCAGCAATCGGCGAAGAAGGCGATGATTCCCGCGAAGTGGGGCCGCATCATCTTCGTCGCCTCGGTCGCCGGACTGTACGCGAGCGATCCGGCGGTCGTGCGCACGGTGTCCTACAACGCGACCAAGCACGGCGTCGTCGGCATGGCCAAGCAGCTCGCCGCCGAGTGGGGCGAGCACGGCATCACGGTGAACGCCATCTGTCCCGGCTTCTTCCCGTCCAAGATGACGCACGCGACGCTGGACAGCGCCGGCGAGATGGTGCGCAAGGCGACACCGACGCGGCGCCTCGGCGGCCCCGAGGACCTGAAGGGGCTGGCGGTGCTGCTCGCCTCGGAGGCCTCGCGCCACATCACCGGCCAGGCGATCGCAGTGGACGGCGGGGCCATGCTGATATGAGCGGGGTGCCCGGAGTCGTACCTGCGGAAACCTACGAGTTCACCAAGCAGATCCCGTTCTCCGAGCACCTCGGCATCAGGGTGGATGCGCTCGAGAAGGGCGTCGCGCGCCTCAGCATGCAGATCCAGCCCGAGTTCATGACGAGCTGGGGCACCGCGCACGGCGGCTCGATCCTGTCGCTTCTCGACATCACGCTGTCGATGACGGCGCGCACGCTCTTCGATCCGCCGCGCTCGATCATGACGATCGACCTTTCCACCCAGTTCATCAGCACCGCGAAGGGCCTGCTGCGCGCCGAGGGGCGCGTGATGAAGGCCGGCCAGAGCACGATCTTCTGCGAGGGCGAGGCGCGCGACGAGGCGGGCGAGCTCGTCGCCAAGGCGATCGGCACCTTCCGCGCGCTCAACCCGAAGTAGCGCCGGCGGGGCGCTGCAGCAGCCGGCGGCCGCTCCAGAGCCAGGCGAGGCCCGCCGCCTGGATCGTCCAGAGCATCGCGAGCGCCCAGCGGTAGCCTTCGAGCGCGTAGCCGGTCGCGCTGCGCGGCCAGAGATTGAGCACAGCGCCGACCGCCCACTGGCCGCTGAACATGCCGACGAAGACGAAGACGTTGAGCGCGGTGTTGACGCGGCCCGCCATCGCGGTCGGGTAGCGGCGCGAGAACAGCGCGTACGACAGCACCACCGCCGTCGACGCGCCGAAGAACAGGCACCAGAGCGCGACTGCGCCGGTCTGCGGACCGGTCGCGAGCACGGCGAGGCAGAGCGACGAGACCGCGACGCCGCCGCCGAGCAGCGGCAGAGTGCTGCGGCCGCCTCGTGCAAGCGCGTCCGCGGCGCGCCCGAAGCCGAGGTAGCCGGCGAGCATCGACAGACTGAAGGCGAGCAGCGCGCGCGCCACCTCGGCGCGGCTGAGGCCGCCGACGTCGCGCAGCCAGGTGGCGACCCACAGCGTGCCGAGCGACACCGCGGCGAGCTGGCTCGCGCCGATGCACAGCGCGACGCGCCAGAACGCCGGGTCGTGCGCGAGCGCGGCGAACTCGCGCAGCTGCGCCATCAGAGGCCCGCCGCCGCGGCGGTGCGGGTCGCGCTCGGGGACCACGGCCCACAGCAGCGCGCTCGCGACCACGGTCAGCGCCGAGATGCCCTCGAACACCTCGCGCCAGCCCAGGAAGCGCAGCGCGTACTCGAGCGGCACGGTCGTCGCGATCGCGC
>DATKKT010000111.1:0-17327 GCA_035542795.1 Burkholderiales bacterium | reverse complement strand
GTTCTCGCGGAACAGGTGCTCGCGGAACTCCGGGTCGTTGACGTGAATCATCGAGGCCTGCGAGAAGGCCGACAGCACCTTGTGCGTGGACTGCGTCGCGTAGTCGGCGCCAGATTCCAAGGCGGTCGGGCGGAACTCCGGGTGAAAGCGCGCGAAGCCGTACCAGGCCTCGTCGACGATGACCTTGATCCCGCGCTCGTGCGCGGCCGCGACGATCGGCTCCAGGTCGTAGCGCAGGCCGTCGTAGGTGCACGAGGTCAGAATCAGCGCCTGGGCATCCGAATGTTTTTCGATTTCATCCAGAAGAATTCGCTTAGGAACGGGACCGTAAAGTCCGTACTTTCGGTTGAGGGCCGAATCCAGATAGACGGGATGCGCCCCCGAGAGCACCACGCCGTGGTGCACGCTCTTGTGGCAGTTGCGGTCCAGCAGCAGCTTCTCGCCCGGCGCGAGCAGCGTCTGGAAGATGACCTTGTTCGCCGTCGAGGTGCCGTTGGTGGCGAAGAAGGTGCGCCGCGCGCCGAAGGCCTTGGCCGCCATCGCCTGCGCTTCCAGGATCACTCCCTTGGGCTCCATGAGCGAATCCAGCATCGGCACGGATACCGACAGGTCGGCGTCGAACACGTGCTCGCCCATGAACTCGTAGAAGTCGTTCACCCAGGGGCTGCCGCGCAGCGAATCCCCCGAGGAGTGGCCGGGCGTGTGCCACTGGTCCTTGGCCATCCACACGTAAGATTTCAGCGCGTCGGTGAAGGGCGTGCGCGCCTTTTCCTGGATCTGCGCGTTGAGGATGCGGTAGATGCCGCGATAGTCGCGCTCCTCGCGGTAGAAGTAGCCGTCCACCGCCTCGGTGAACAGCGCGTCGACGACCTCGTCCTCCGACTCCTTGGCGATGAGCACGTAGACATCGAGCTCGGGCCGGAAGCGCGTGATGCGCTGCACGAGCTCGAGCGCGGACATCTGGAGTTTTTTCCTGCCATGGTTTTTTCTGGAGTCCGGGAGCGAGTAGAGCCGGTCGTCCACCAGGACCGCCTGGATGTCGCCGTCCGCCTCGATCGCGGCGAGCGCTTCGCGCGCGGTGGCTACGCCGCTGAACGCAATGCCGAGCGGATTGTCGAGCGAGCGCGCGGCCGCGTTCAGTCCCTTGACGATCTCGCGCAGCGCGAGCGGATCGTCCTCGACGACGAGGATCCGGCTCAGTGGTTTTGCCATGAGCTATTATTCCGCATGCCCGAATCCCCGGTGGTGGAGTTCGTCATCCAGGGCCTGACCCTGGACGGCAAGCCCTTCCGGCCGAGCGACTGGGCCGAGCGGCTGTGCGGCGTGATGGCCGCGTTCGGCGGCGACCATCGCATGCAGTACTCGCCTTACGTGCATCCGGTGACCGCGGGCGGCATCCGCTGCGTGGTGGTCGACCTGCGCCTCGAGGAGATCGAGCCGATGGCTTACCGGTTCCTGCTGAGCTTCGCGAAGGACAACGAGCTGAAGACGCGCGACGGGCGCGTTGCCGACCGGACCGAGCTCGCCAGGCTGCAGCGGGCCGGGGACACGCAATAGGCGCGGAGGGACCCTGGCGCCCGTCCGCGTCCGGCGGCTAGGACATCGCCTTGATGGCGTGCGCGAGGCGGCTCTTGTGGCGCGCGGCGGCGTTGCGATGCAGGACGCCCTTGGCGGCGACGCGGTCGATCGCGGCCTGCGACTTGGCGAGCGCGGCGGCGGCGGCCTTCTTGTCGCCGGCGGCGATCGCCTTCTTGACGTCCTTGATCGCGCTGCGCGCAAGCGTGCGCAGGCTCATGTTGTGGGTGCGGCGCTGGATCGCCTGGCGGGCCCGTTTGCGGGCGGACTTGATGTTGGCCATCTCTCTGTTCCGGCTTGGAAAAGGGCGCGAATTCTAGCATGAACCTCCTCCGCGCCCTAGCCACCGTCAGCAGCCTGACGACGCTGTCGCGGGTGCTCGGCTACGTGCGCGACTTCTTCATCGCGCGGGTCTTCGGCGCGGGCCTCGCGACCGACGCCTTCTTCGTCGCCTTCCGGATCCCGAACCTGCTGCGGCGCCTCTTCGCCGAGGGCGCGTTCTCGCAGGCCTTCGTGCCGATCCTCGCCGAGGCGCGCACGCGCAGCGAGAGCGGAGGCGGGGCCGAGGCGACGCGCACGCTCGTGGACTGCGTGTCGACGGCGCTGTTCCTCGCGCTGGTCGCCACCGCGGCGCTGGGCATCGCGGCCGCGCCGCTGGTGGTCTACGTCTCGGCGCCGGGATTCGCCTCCGAGCCCGCCAAGTTCGGGCTGACCGTGGCGATGCTGCGCATCACGTTCCCCTACATCGTCTGCATCTCGCTGGTGGCGCTCTCGGCGGGCATCCTCAACACCTGGAGCCGCTTCGCGGTGCCGGCGGTGACGCCCGTGCTGCTGAACATCTCCTTCATCGTCGCCGCCGCGTTCTTCGCCGAGCGCTTCGACCCGCCGGTGCTCGCGCTCGCCTGGGCGGTGTTCGCGGGCGGCCTCGCGCAGCTTGCGCTGCAGGTGCCGTTCCTCGCCAGGATCGGCATGCTGCCGCGCTGGCGTCTGAACCTGCGCCACCCGGGCGTCATGCGCGTGCTCAAGCTCATGGCGCCCGCGGTGTTCGGCGTCTCGGTGAGCCAGGTGTCGCTGCTCATCAACACCATCTTCGCTTCGTTCCTCGTCTCGGGCAGCGTGTCCTGGCTCTACTACGCCGACCGCCTGATGGAGTTTCCGGCGGGCGTGCTGGGCGCCGCCCTGGGCACGATCCTGCTGCCCAGCCTGTCGAAGCACTATGCGGCGGGTTCCGCGGAGGAGTACGGCCGGCTCCTCGATTGGGGCCTGCGGGTGACGCTGCTGCTCGCGCTGCCGGCTGCCGCCGCGCTCGCGGTGCTCGCACTGCCGCTGATCGCCACGCTGTTCCATTACGGCGCGTTCCGCGAGACCGACGCCTGGATGACGCGCGAGGCGCTCGTCGCCTACAGCGTGGGCCTCCTCGGCATGATCTTCGTAAAGATCCTCGCGCCCGGGTTCTACGCGCGCCAGAACGTGGTGACGCCGGTGAAGATCGGCCTCGCGACGCTCGCTGCCACCCAGGCGATGAACCTCGTCTTCATCGGCTGGCTCAAGCACGCGGGGCTCGCGCTGGCGATCGGCCTGGGCGCCTGCCTGAACGCTTTCCTGCTCTACAGATACCTCCGCAAGCACGGGATCTACCGGCCCCAGCCCGGCTGGCCGGCCTTCGTTCTCAAGGTGGGCGTGGCCGTGCTGGCGATGGCCGCGGCGCTCTGGCTCGCGATGGCTCCGGCCGCGCAGTGGCTCGCCGCCGGCTGGCGCTGGAAAGCGGCGATGACCGCGGGCCTGGTGCTGCTCGGCCTCGCGGTCTACGGCGCCTGCCTCGCCGCGTTCGGCTTCCGGCTGCGCCACTTCTCGATGCGGGGCGCCGCGTGAGCGCCGGGCTGGAGCCGTTCACCGAGCAGCTCAGCCGCGACGACGCGGACATCGATCTCGCGCGCGCCTGCCTGCAGATCGCCGAGGACGCCTATCCGGGCCTGGACGTGGACGGCTACCTCGGCGAGATCGAGCGCTTCGCGCGGCGGCTGCGCGCGCGGATTCCGGTCGGCGCCGGCGCCGAGGACCGCGTGATCGCGCTCAACGAGTTCCTGTTCGCCGATCTCGGCTTCAGCGGCAACGCCGACGACTACTACGACCCGCGTAATTCCTATCTCAACGAGGTGATCGACCGCCGCCGGGGCATCCCGATCACGCTGTCGGTCCTCTACATTGAGATCGGCCGGCGCATCGAGCTGCCGCTGCGCGGCGTCTCGTTCCCGGGACACTTTCTCGTGCGCCTGCCGATGCGCGGCGGCACGCTGGTGCTCGACCCGTTCTCCGGCGGCGCGCCGCAGTCCGCGGACGAGCTGCGCGAGCGCCTGCGGCGCGTGATTCCGCGCGGCCTGGGCGTCGGCGAGCCCGGCGGCGTACCGGTGTCGGACCTGCCGCTCGACCAGTTCCTCGAGCCGGCGGGCAACCGGCAGATCCTCGCGAGGCTGCTGCGCAACCTGAAGGGCGTGTACCGGGAGCGCGACAAGCCCGAGCGCCTGCTCGACGTGCTCAACCGCATGATCATCGTCGCGCCCGAATCCGCGGGCGAGCGGCGCGACCGGGGCTACCTCTACCACCGGCTCGAGTGCTGGCGGCCGGCGCTGCAGGACCTCGCCGACTACCTCGAGCGCGAGCCCAATGCGCCGGACCTCGATGAGGTGCGGGCGCGCATGGTCGAGCTCTCGCAGCGCTGCGCCCGGCTGAACTAGGGCGGGCCCGCCTGGGGGCGGCTTTCCCGCGGCGCGCTTTCGAGGCTAGAATCGCCGCTCGCCTGCCTCTTGGGTGGGCATACCGATCCACCTAACGAGGAGGGGATTCATGAAGCGTAGATCATTTCTGAAGAAGGCCGCGGCGGGGCTCGCCGTCGGCAGCGTTGCGGCACCGGCCATCGGCCAGACGCAGCCGACGTTCAACTGGCGCATGGCCGCGAGCTGGCCGAAATCGCTGGACACGCTCTACGGCGGCGCCGAGCTGATTTGCAAGCGCGTGGCGGAGGCCACCGGCGGCAAGTTCAACATCAAGCTGTTCGCCGCGGGCGAGATCGTCGGCGGCCTGCAGGTGTTGGACGCGGTGCAGGCGGGGACGGTCGAGTGCGGCCACACCGCCTCGTACTACTACTTCGGCAAGGACCAGACTTTCGCGTTCGGGACCTCGATCCCGTTCGGACTGAACGCGCGCCAGCAATACGCCTGGTACTACCACGGCGGCGGCCTGGAGCTGATGCGCGAGTTCTACAAGGACTACGGCATCGTCAACCATCTGGCGGGCAACACCGGCTGCCAGATGGGCGGCTGGTTCAGGAAGCCCATCAAGTCGGTCGCGGACCTGAAGGGCCTCAAGTTCCGCGTCGGCGGCACGGGCGGCACGGTGCTCACGCGCCTGGGGGTGGTGCCGCAGCAGATCGCCGGCGGCGACATCTACCCGGCGCTGGAGAAAGGCACCATCGACGCGGCCGAGTGGGTCGGCCCGTACGACGACGAGAAGCTCGGCTTCTACAAAGTCGCCAAGCACTACTACTACCCGGGCTGGTGGGAAGGCGGCCCTTCGACAGAGTGCATGGTCGGCGTCAAGGCGTGGGAGTCGCTGCCCAAGGAGTACCAGGCGGTCCTGCAGGCGGCCTGCGCGGAAGCCTACATCTGGATGCTGTCGAAGTACGACGCGCTCAACCCGGCGGCGCTCAAGCGCCTGCTCGCGGGCGGCGTGGTGCTCGCGCCGTTCCCGAACGACGTCATGGCGGCCAGCTACAAGGCCTCGGAGGAGAACTACCAGGAAGTCGCTGGCAAGAATGCGAAGTTCGCCAAGATTTACGACAACTGGAAGAAGTTCCGCAGCGAGCAGGTGGAGTGGTTCTCGATCGCCGAGGGCCGCTTCGACGGCTTCATGACCGCGGCGCAGCGCACGATGCAGCGGGCGGCGGGCAAGAAGAAGTCGTAGTCCCGCGCCTCGGATCGGCCGAAAAAGGGCCCCGCTTCGGCGGGGCTCTTTTTTTCGCCCTCGCGCGCGCGGGAGTAGCCGATCGCGTCCGGAAGGCGCAGACTTGGAGCGCACCGGAGTGGCGTTCGCCGCGACGGTTGATTTCCGTCAATCGAGGACAAAACCATGAAACGTCGATCGTTCCTGAAGAAAGCGGGCGTCGCGGTCGCGGCGGGCAGCGCCGTCGCCGCGCCGGCAGTCGTGCGCGCGCAGTCGCCCGCCGTGTCCTGGCGAATGGCGCTCAGCTGGCCGAAGAGCCTGGACGCGCTCTACGGCGGCGCCGATCTCATCGCCCGGCGCGTCGCCGAGGCTACGGGCGGCAAGTTCACGATCAAGGTGTTCGCCGCGGGCGAGATCGTCGGCGGCCTGCAGGTGCTCGACGCGGTGCAGAACGGCACCGTCGAGTGCGGCCACACGGCGAACTACTACTACTTCGGCAAGGATCCGACCTTCGCGTTCGCGGCCTCGATGCCGTTCGGCATGAATGCGCGGCAGCAGGCCTCCTGGATGCGCCAGGGCGGCGGCATGGAGCTGATGCGCGAGTTCTTCAAGGACTACAACTGCCACCTGATCCCGGCCGGCAACACCGGCGCGCAGATGGGCGGCTGGTTCCGCAAGGAGATCAAGACGGTCGCGGACCTGAAGGGCCTCAAGTTCCGCATCGGCGGCACGGGCGGGCTCGTGCTGTCCAGGCTCGGCGTGGTGCCGCAGCAGATCGCCGGTGGCGACATCTACCCGGCGCTGGAGAAAGGCACCATCGACGCCGCCGAGTGGGTGGGCCCCTACGACGACGAGAAGCTCGGGTTCTACAAGGTGGCGAAGCACTACTACTACCCGGCCTGGTGGGAGGGCGGCACCGAGGCGGACCTGCTCATCAACGTCAAGGCCTGGGAGGCGCTGCCCAAGGACTACCAGTCGATCCTCGAGACGGCCTGCGCGGACGCCTACGACTGGGTGCTCACCAAGTACGACTCGGCCAATCCGCCGGCGCTGAAGCGCCTGGTGGCGAGCGGCGTCCAGCTGCGGCCCTTCTCCAACGAGATCATGGTGGCCTGCTACAAGGCCGCCCAGTCCGTCTTCGAGGAGCTCGCCGCCAAGAACGCCAAGTTCCGTAAGGTCTTCGAGCCCTGGAAGCGGTACCGCGACGAGCAGGTGCAGTGGTTCTCGATCGCCGAGGGCCGCTACGACAACTTCATGGTCTCGGCGCAGCGCGTGTCGCAGTCCTCCGGCGCGAAGAAGTAGTCGCCGCGGCGCCTACTTCTTGCCGCCGCGCAGCTCCCGCTCGAGCGCCGCGGCGTCGTCGTCCCCGGCCGTGCCGCCGCCCTTGGAGGCGTCGTCGGCGGCCGGGCTGCCTTCCAGCGGCGCGCTGCCGCCCTCGTCGGCGGGGATCTCGATGCGGATCTGGTCCGTGTTCACGGCCGCCTTCTTCGCCAGGCCGCCGCTCACCAGGCCCGGGAAGGCGATGATCAGGCCCACCATGATCAGCTGGATGAGCACGAACGGCACCGCGCCCCAGTAGATCTGCCCCGTCGTGACCTTGGCCAGCGTCTTGCCCGTGACCTTGTCGACGTAGTCCTTGGTCGCCGCTACGCTGCGCAGGTAGAACAGCGCGTAGCCGAACGGCGGGTGCATGAACGAGGTCTGCATGTTCACGCTGAGCAGGATGCCGAACCAGATCAGGTCGATGCCGAGCTTCTCGGCCACCGGCCCGAGCAGCGGGATGATGATGAACGCGAGCTCGAAGAAGTCGAGGAAGAAGGCGAGCACGAACACCAGCAGGTTGACGACGATCAGGAAGCCGATTTGGCCGCCCGGCAGGCTCGACAGCAGGTGCTCCACCCAGAGGTGGCCGTCGACGCCGTAGAACGTGAGGCTGAAGACGCGCGCGCCGACCAGGATGAAGACCACGAACGAGGTGAGCTTGGCGGTGGTGTTCATCGCCTGGCGCATGAGGTCGATCGAGAGACGGCGCCGGCTGATCGCCATCACCAGCGCGCCGCTCGCGCCCATGGCGCCGCCCTCGGTGGGCGTCGCTACGCCGAGGAAGATGGTGCCGAGCACGAGTAAGATCAGCGCGAGCGGCGGGATCAGCACGAAGGTGACGCGCTCGGCCATGCGCGAGAGCAGGCCGAGCTTGAGCACGTGGTTGACCACCGATGCGCCGAACGCGACGCCCACGCCGACCGCGGTGGAGAGCACGAGCAGCTCGTCGATCGGGGGATTCGGCTGCGGATACTTCCAGTGCGCGAACGCGACCGCCGCGATCACCGATACCACGAACAGGACGGCGAGCGACTTGGTGCCGCTCGCGCCGCTGTTCTCCTTGATGGTGCGCGCCTCCACCGGCAGCGCCGGCGCCCAGGCGGGCCTCACCAGCGTGATGCCAACCGCGTAAATCGCGTACAGTCCCGCGAGCGTGATGCCCGGAACGAACGCGCCCGCGTACATGTCGCCTACCGATTTGCCGAGCTGGTCGGCCATTACGATGAGCACGAGCGAGGGCGGGATGATCTGCGCGAGCGTGCCCGAGGCGGCGATCACGCCGGTCGCAAAGCGCCGGTCGTAGCCGTAGCGCAGCATGATCGGCAGCGAGATCAGGCCCATCGAGATCACCGAGGCCGCCACCACGCCGGTGGTCGCCGCGAGCAGCGCGCCTACGAAGATCACCGCGAAAGCGAGGCCGCCGCGCAGCGGCCCGAACAGCTGGCCGATGGTGTCGAGCAGGTCCTCGGCCATGCCGCTGCGCTCCAATATCAGCCCCATGAAGGTGAAGAACGGCACCGCGAGCAGCGTGTCGTTCGACATGATCGCCCAGATGCGCTGCGGCAGCGCCTGGAACAGCGACGGCTGCAGCAGGCCCAGCTGGATGCCGAGCAGGCCGAAGAAGATGCCGCAGGCGGCGAGCGCGAAGGCGACCGGGTAGCCGAACAGCATCACCACGACCAGGGCGCCGAACATGAGCGGCGCCATGTTCTCGATCAGGAACTGGGTCATGCCGTCTCCCCCCGCTCCTTGCGCAGCTGCTCGGCGAGCAGCTCCTCGTCGGTGGGACCTTCGTCCTTCTCGCTCGGGTCGGGGATCATGCCGAGCAGGAAGGCGACGCGCTTGATTAGCTCGGACAGCCCCTGCAGCACCAGGAGCAGGAACCCGACCGGGACCATCAGGCGCCCGGGCCAGATCAGCAGGCCGCCCGCGTTGGTGGACACCTCGTTGCTCTGCCAGGCGTCGACGAACACCGGCCAGGACAGCCACATGATCGCGATCGCCATCGGCAGGAGGAAGAACATCGTGCCGAGGATGTCGATCCAGGCTTTGGCGCGGCCGGACAGGTGGCCCGTCAGGATGTCGATGCGCGCGTGCTGGTTGTGCAGCAGCGTATAGCCGGCACAGAACAGGAACACGAAGGAGAACAGGTACCACTGGATCTCGAGCCAGGCGTTCGAGCTCGTGTTCAGCCCGTAGCGCACGATGGCGTTGCCGGTGCTGATCAGCACGGCGGCAAGGATCAGCCAGTAGGTCAGCTTGCCGACCGTCTCGTTCATCGCGTCGATGGCCCGCGACAGGCCAAGCAATCCCCGCATCATCGCAATCCCCTCCAGTGCGAATCGAACAACAACCGCGGATTCAAGCGGACTTCAGCGATCCCGCTGCCACCGCGAGGCCCGCCTGCGCGCGCAGCAGGCGCGCACGGCGCTGCACCTCGTCGCGCAGCGCGGGCTTGTAGCCTAGCGCGAAGAATGCCTCCGCGGCCAGAAAAATCGGCGCGACGAAGATCTGGAACAGGTTGTCCACCAGCGCGGGCTTGCGTCCCTCGTAGACGTGGCCCCAGAGCTGCAGCGCCCAGCCGCCTACGAACAGCGCGGCGAACCAGGCGAGGCTCGTGCCGAACGCTGCTCGGGACAGCGGCTCGGCGCCCCAGAGCATGAGGCCGAAGATGACGGCCATCGCGAGGCCGAGCGGGACGTCGAGCGCGAGGTAGTACAGCAGCAGGAGCGCGGTGACGACGAGTGCTGCGCTCAAGGGGATGCCGGCGACCTCCGCGCGCAACCAGCCGAGCGGAATCATCAGCGAGAACACGATCACCGGCACGCCGACGAAGTGCGTCGCCTTGTTGCGCGCGTCCTGGTGATAGGCGGCGTAGAAGGACATCTGGTCTTCAAGCGTCTTCACAAGGCTCCCTCCGGGCGATTGTGCGTACAACTCCGAGCGGCCCAGCGAAAGCCGCTATAATTCAGTATTTTACACGCGCCAATGCAGGTCACGCACGGGACCATCCAAGCGAGGGGCGGGCCCACCCGGTTCCGATGCGCGCTCACCATCGGCAATTTCGACGGCGTGCACCGCGGCCATCGCGCCATGCTCGATCGCCTGGTGCGGAAGTCCCGCGAATTGAAGCTCTCTTGCAGCGTCCTGACTTTCGAGCCGCATCCGCGCGAGTTTTTCGCGCCCGCAGCCGCGCCGGCGCGGCTGTCGCGCGTGCGCGAGAAGCTGGAGCTCTTCGCCGAGGCGGGCGTGGACCGCGCGCACGTGCTTCGATTTGGTGCGCCGCTCGCGGCGATGCCGCCGGAGCGATTCGTCGACGACGTGCTGGTGCGGGGTCTCGGCGTGCGCTGGCTGCTGGTGGGCAGGGACTTCCGCTACGGCGCGAAGCGGGCCGGCGATTTCGCGGCGCTGCAAACGGCGGCCGCGCCGGCGGGCTTCAGCCTAGAGGCGATGCCGGACGTCCTGCAGGAGGGCGAGCGCGTGTCCAGCTCGGCGATACGCTCGGCGCTGGCGCAGGGCGATCTCGCGGGCGCGGCCCGGCTGCTCGGCCGACCCTACAGCATGAGTGGCAGGGTCGCGCACGGCGAGCGCCTGGGGCACCGCCTCGGTTTCCCGACCGCGAACATCGTCCTGCGCCGTCGCCCGCCGCTCGAGGGCGTGTACGTGGTCGAGGCCGAGCTGGAGGAGACGCACCGGCGCCTGCAGGGCGTGGCGAGCGTGGGGCGGCGGCCCACGGTGCGCGAGAATGCGGCGCCGCTGCTGGAAGTTCACCTGTTCGACTGGACGGAGGCGCTCTACGGGCGGCACCTGCGCGTGACGTTCCTGCGCAAGCTGCGCGACGAGGAAAAGTACGACGGCCTGGAGGCGCTGCGCGCGGCGATCGCGCGCGACGCCGGGCAGGCGAGGGACTACTTCAGGACCCATGGCTGACTACAAGAAGACGCTGAATCTGCCGGACACGCCGTTCCCGATGCGCGGCGACCTCGCCAGGCGCGAGCCGCAGTGGGTGAAGGAATGGAACGAGAAGGGCGTCTACCAGCGCCTGCGCGCGGTCGCGAGGGGCCGGCCGCGCTTCGTGCTGCACGACGGGCCGCCCTACGCCAACGGCGACATCCACATCGGCCACGCGGTCAACAAGATCCTCAAGGACGTGATCGTCAAGTCGAAGCTGATGGCGGGGTTCGACGCGCCCTACGTGCCGGGCTGGGACTGCCACGGCATGCCGATCGAGGTGCAGATCGAGAAGAAGCACGGCAAGAACCTGCCCGCGGGCGAGACGCAGCGCCTGTGCCGCGCCTACGCCACCGAGCAGATCGCCAGGCAGAAGGCCGACTTCCAGCGCCTGGGCGTGCTCGGCGACTGGGACAACCCCTACCTCACGATGGCCTACGGCAACGAGGCCGACGAGATCCGCGGCCTCGCGGCGCTGCTCGCCAAGGGCTACATCTACCGCGGCCTCAGGCCCGTGAACTGGTGCTTCGACTGCGGCTCGGCGCTGGCCGAGGCAGAAGTCGAGTACGAGGACCGGAGGGATCCCGCGATCGATGTGGGGTTTGGTTTTACTGAGAAAGAAAAAATTGCAGAAGCCTTCGGGCTTAGGTCGCTTCCCGAGCGGCCGGGCTGGATCGTGATCTGGACCACCACGCCCTGGACGCTGCCCGGCAACCAGGCGCTCAACATGCATCCGGAGTTCGACTACGCGCTCATCGATACCGACCGCGGCATGCTGATCCTCGCCGACGCGATGCTCGCGCCGGGCGACGTGCCCGAGGCGACCGAGGAGGAATTCGATTCGCTCGGGCTGCCGAAGCTGCTCGCGCGCTACGGCATCAAGACCTGGCGGCTGCTCGGCAAGGCGAAGGGCAGGGCGCTCGAGAACATCCGCTTCGCTCACCCGTTCTACGAGCGCACGGCGCCGGTCTACCTCGGCGACTACGTGACGCTGGACACCGGCACGGGCATCGTGCACTCGGCGCCCGCTTACGGCGTCGAGGACTTCGAGTCCTGCCGCCGCTACGGCATGAAGGACGAGGAGATCCTCACGCCGGTGACCGGCGAAGGCAGGTTCGCCGCCTCGCTGCCGCTGTTCGGGGGCCAGTCGATCTGGGACGCGAACCCGAAGATCGTCAAGCTGCTCCAGGAGAAGGGCGCGCTGTTCGCGGTGGACTGGAAGCACCTGCACAGCTACATGCACTGCTGGCGGCACAAGACGCCGGTGATCCTGCGCGCGACGGTGCAATGGTTCGCTTCGATGGACAAGAAGATCGACGGCGAGAGCCTTCGCGAAGTCGCCCTGCGCGGAATCGAGAAGACGGATTTCTTTCCCGCCTGGGGCAAGGCGCGCCTGCACGGCATGATCGCCAACCGCCCCGACTGGACGCTGTCGCGCGCGCGCCAGTGGGGCGTGCCGATGCCTTTCTTCGTGCACAAGGAGACGGGCGACCTGCACCCGCGCACGCTCGAGCTCATGGAGGAGGTGGCGAAGCGCGTGGAGAAAGGCGGCATCGAGGCCTGGCAGACGCTCGCGGCCGCGGAGCTGCTCGGCGCCGATGCCGCGCACTACGAGAAGGTCAGGGACACCATCGACGTGTGGTTCGACTCGGGCTCCACGCACTTCACGGTGCTCAAGCGCTCGCACGCCTCCGAGAGCGCCTTCCCGGCCGACCTCTACCTCGAGGGCTCGGACCAGCACCGCGGCTGGTTCCACTCCTCGCTGCTCGTGTCCTGCATGATGAACGGCGTGCCGCCCTACAAGGGACTGCTCACGCACGGCTTCGTGATCGACATGGAAGGCCGCAAGATGTCGAAATCGAAGGGCACCGGCATGGCGCCGCAGCAGATCAGCGACACGCTGGGCGCCGAGATCCTGCGCCTGTGGGTGACCTCGAGCGACTACTCGGGCGAGCTGACGATCTCGAACGAGATCCTGAAGCGCGTCGTGGAGAGCTACCGGCGCGTGCGCAACACGCTGCGCTTCCTGCTCGCCAACACCTCCGACTTCGACATCGCCAGGCACGCCGTGCCGGTCGCGCAGATGACGGAGATCGACCGCTACGCGCTGCACCTCGCGGCGCAGATGCAGGCTGCCGTCGCCCAGGATTACAAGGCCTACCAGTTCCACCTGGTGACGCAGAAGCTGCAGGGCTTTTGCTCCGAGGAGCTGGGCGGGTTTTACCTCGACATTTGCAAGGACCGGCTATACACCTGCGGCAGGGATTCGCGCCCGCGCCGGTCGGCGCAGACCGCGATCTGGCACATCTGCAACAGCCTGCTGCGGTTGATGGCGCCGATCCTGAGCTTCACCGCGCATGAGGCCTGGTCGGTGTTCAACGCGAAGGCGCAGGGCAGCATCTTCGAGGAGGTTTGGCATCCGATTCCCGATGCTGGCCTGGATGCCGCCACTGTCGATCATTGGGGAAATGTGCGCCAGTTTCGCGAGATCGTGACCAAGCGGATCGAGGCGCGCAGGGAGCAGAAGGAGCTCGGCTCCTCGCTGCAGGCAGAACTGGATATCCAGGCCAACGGCCCGACGTACGAATCGCTGGCGAGGCTGGGAGAGGACCTGAAGTTCGTGCTCATCACTTCGCGGGCGACGGTGCGCAAGTCCGAGGGCGCGCCGGTTAGCGTGGACGTGCGGGCGAGCGAGCACGCCAAGTGCGAGCGCTGCTGGCACTACCGCGCGGACGTGAACGCCGAAGGCCTGTGCGGCCGCTGCGAGAGCAACCTGCACGGCGAGGGAGAGGCGCGGCGCCATGCCTAGGCCGCTGCGCTGGCATGCGCTCGCGGCGGCGGTGATCGCGCTCGATTACCTCACCAAGCTGGCGGTTCTCGCGTCGTTCGCGCCGGGCGAGCGCCTGGCGCTGGCGCCGTTCTTCAACCTCGTGCTGGTGTTCAACACCGGCGCCGCGTTCAGCTTCCTCGCGGGCGCCGAGGGATGGCAGACGGTTTTCTTCGCCGCCATCGCGGTCGTTGCGTCCATCGTCATCAGCTTCCTGATCGTGAAGAACCGGAACAAATCCCTGCTTTGCTCCGGATTGGCGCTCATTCTCGGAGGCGCGCTCGGCAATCTCTACGACCGCCTCGTCTACGGCAAGGTGGTCGACTTCCTCGACTTTCACGCCGCGGGCTGGCACTGGCCCGCGTTCAACGTCGCCGACTCGGCGATCACCGTAGGCGCGGCGATCCTGATCGTGGAAAGCTTCCTGCAGAAGAAGGCCGATGAAACGCCGGCCTGACCAGGGGCTCGCGCTGCTGTTCAGGGCGCTCGCCTTCGCCGCGCACAAGCACCGCGACCAGCGCCGCAAGGACGCCGAAGCCTCGCCCTACATCAACCACCCGATCGCGCTCGCCGAGGTGCTGGCCGGCGAGGGCGGCGTCGCCGACGCCGAGGTGCTCGCCGCGGCGCTGCTGCACGACACCATCGAGGACACCGCGACCACCGCCGAGGAGCTGCGCGCCGAGTTCGGCGCGCGCATCGCGGCGATGGTCGAGGAGGTCACCGACGACAAGGCTCTGCCCAAGGCCGAGCGCAAGCGCCTGCAGATCGAGCACGCGCCCGCGCTCAGCCCCGGCGCCAAGCTCGTCAAGCTCGCCGACAAGATCTGCAACCTGCGCGACGTCGCCGACCGGCCGCCCGCGAAATGGGACCTGCAGCGCCGGCAGGAGTACTTCGAGTGGGCGAAGCGGGTGATCGACGGCCTGCGCGGCATTCACCCTGCGCTCGAGTCGGCTTTCGACGCGGCCTATCGCCGCAAACCTTAGAATGCCGCCGATGGACGTCCTGCTCGCCAATCCCCGCGGCTTCTGCGCCGGCGTCGAGCGCGCGATCGAGATCGTCGAGCGCGCGATCGAGCTGCGCGGCGCGCCGATCTACGTGCGCCACGAGATCGTGCACAACAAGTACGTGGTCGAGGACCTGCGCAGGAAAGGCGCGGTGTTCGTCGAGGAGCTCGACGAGGTCCCGCGCGGCAGCACGGTGATCTTCTCGGCGCACGGCGTGTCCAGGGACATCCGGCGCGACGCCGAGGCGAGGGGACTGCGGGTGTTCGACGCGACCTGCCCGCTGGTGACCAAGGTGCACGTCGAGGTCGCCAAGATGCTGCGCGAAGGCTACGAGATCGTGATGATCGGGCACCGCGGGCACCCGGAGGCCGAGGGCACCATGGGCCAGTCCGATTCCGGCATGCACCTCGTGGAGACGGTCGGCGACGTGGCGCAGCTGCAGGTGCGCGACCCGGCCAGGGTCGCCTACGTCACGCAGACCACGCTCTCGGTGGACGACGCGGCGCAGATCGTGGCCGCGCTGCGCGCGCGCTTTCCGGCGATCCGCGGCCCCAAGCGCGACGACATCTGCTATGCCACGCAGAACCGCCAGGACGCGGTCAAGTTCATGGCGCCGCGCTGCGACGTGGTGATCGTGGTGGGGTCGCCGAACAGCTCGAACTCAAACCGCCTGCGCGAGGTCGCCCAGAACATGGGCGTCGAGGCGTACATGGTCGATGACGCGTCGCAGCTGCGGGCGGAATGGATCGCCGGCAAGGCGCGGGTCGGCGTCACCGCGGGCGCCTCGGCGCCCGAAGTGCTCGTCAACGCGCTCCTGGAGCGGCTGCAGGAGCTCGGCGCCAAGTCGGTGCGCCCGCTCGAGGGCATCGCCGAGCACGTGGTGTTCACGCTGCCGCGCGAGCTGGCGCGGCCAGGCAGCCGCTAGGCGCCCGGCGCGCCGTCGCCCGGCGCTACTGCAGCAGCTCGCGCCACTGCACACGCTGTCCGGCGAAGCCGGCCGCGGTCGCGGCGAACTGCACTCCCGGCACGATCGTGGGCGTCGGGTTCGTAGAGCTGACCACCTCCACGACGGGGTTGCCCGAGATGTACAGCACGTTGAGACCGACGATCGTGGCGTCGACGCGCACGCCCGACAGGCCTGGGGTCACGACCGAGGCGCCCGTGCTGTAGTCCAGGAAGTTCAGCCAGCCGAAGCCGCCCGGCGAGCATGAGCTGCTCGCGGGAACGATCGTCGGCACGAGCAGGGTTCCCTGGATCAGGGCCGCGTCGATGTTGGCGCGCTCGCCGCTGGAGGGGAAATCGACGAACCAGCCCAGGTTGACGCCGAAGTTCACCGTATTGCTGCCCTGCGCCGTCGCCGAGGCCGAGGCCGCGCTCAGGCGCGTAGACGTCCCGTCCGGGTTGTCGATGAGGTACTGCTGCACCATCGTCGCCTGGGTGCGCGGGTTGACGATCGTCGCGGTCACGTTGTCGTCCTTGATCGCGTACTGGGTCTGCTTCTGAGTCGTGGCGAGGTCGGAGGGCTCGAGGTACTTGCCCGTGCCGACGAACACCACGCGCTTGCCGAGGATGGTCCCGAGGACCGGCGTGGTCATGATCGGCTGGGACACGGTGGCGCCGGCGTTGCTGAACAGCGTGGCGAACTTCAGCACGCTGCCCGTGCCGATGGCCGCGCTGGCGGGGTCGTTGATGTCGAAGCGCCAGAGATTGCCCAGCAGGTCGCCGCCGTAGATGTAGCTCACCTTGTTGCCGCCGGGGTCGGCGTTGAAGCCGCCGATCTTGGCCAGCCCGCTCGGGTTGCCCGCGGTGCCCGCGCCGGTGGAGATCTTGCTCAGCAGCTGGCCGGTGCCCGCGTCGAGGACGAAGAGGTAGCCGATACCGGTGCCCGCCGGCGACTGCGCGGCCAGCGTAGGGCCGGTGTTGCCGTTGTTGTAGCCGGAGGTCACCGCCACCACCCATCGGCCGTCCGTCCGCTGCGTGATGATGGCCTGCCCGTAGGTGTAGCCGAGATCGTCGTCCTTGGTCGAGCCGTTGCCCGCGGTGGTGGTGAATTCCCACAGCAGCTTGGGCGCGGTCGGGTCGGTGATGTCGAGCGCGTAGTAGCCGCGGCCGCCGCCGTTCAGGCCGCCCACCAGGATGGTCTTCCACACCGGGTCCGTGGAGGTTCCCGTGACGGCATTGGCGCAGTTCGCCGTGCACACGTCGGACGTGATCGGGCTGCCGTTGACGTAGTTGGTGTGCAGGTTCTGGTAGTTCTGGTCCGCGAGCTTCCACATGTTCGGGATCACCATGCTCGGAACGTAGGCCCAGCGCTCCACGCCGTTCGACGAATTGAAGGCGTGCAGCATGCCGTCGTTGGTGCCCATGTACACGATGCCGATGCGCCCCGACTGCGCGGTCTTGAACTGGATGTAGCCCGGGTAGGGATAGCTGAATACCGGCGCGCCGAGGAAGGCGGGCTGCGATTCCAGCGCGTCGCCCATCACCGAGGTGCGGTTGCGGAAGAATTGCTGGTTGTCCGGAGTGGTGGGGACGGTGAGGCGGCCGAGCTCGTGCCCGAACTGGCCGCGCAGGTAGCCGAGCAGGTTGTCGCCCGGCGCGTTGGCGCGGAAGTAGTCCGCCGCCGCGGACGTGTCCGAGGCCGGCGGCCATTGCGTCAGGCCGGCGAGGACCGTGGCGTCGAAATAGCTCGAATGCGCGGCCCGGTA
>DATKKT010000110.1:0-13729 GCA_035542795.1 Burkholderiales bacterium | reverse complement strand
AGGTTGTAGAAGCCCTCGGGCACCTTCTGGCCGGACTTCGCGCAGGCGGCGGCGTCCCCGATCAGGAACAGCTTGACCTCTTCGCCTTGCGCGCGGCACAGCGAGCCGGCGAGGCGCAGGGCGTTGTAGCTTTGCTCGGAGCCGTACGGCGGACCGTTCAGGATGAAGAGATTTTTCATGGCGGCTCGCAATGGGAATTCTGGCGAGCCGGCCGCTAGCCACGTTGATTCCGATCAAAGCCTAGTGGCGCCAGAGCGCGCGCATCGGCAGCCCGCCGCGCGGGCGCAGCGTGATGCGCGGCTCGGTGCGCACCTCGCGTCCCGGGATGGCCTCGAGACGCCAGTTCTTCACGGCCGCGGCGAGCACGATGGCGTGCTCCATCATCGCGAACGAATTGCCGATGCAGATGCGCGGGCCGCCGCCGAAGGGCAGGTAGGCGAGCTTCGGGCGGTCGGTGCGCGCGCCGGGGGCGAAGCGCTCGGGCCAGAACTGGTCCGGCTCGGGCCAGTAGTCGGGACGGCGGTGCAGCGCGTAGGGGCTGATGATGATGTGCGCGCCGGCGGGCAACTCGTAGGGCCCGAGCCGGTCGTCGCCCGCGGCGCGCCGGCTGAAGACGTAGGCCGGCGGGTAGAGGCGCATGGATTCCTCGGCGACCATGCGCGCGTAGGGAATCTTCTCCAGGTCGTCGAACTCCGGCGCCGCCTTGCCGCCCAGCGCCTCCTCGACCTCCTTCTGCAGCATCGCCTCGGCGCGCGGCGTCTGGCCGAGCAGGTGAAAGCTCCAGGTGAGCGCGATCGCGGTGGTCTCGTGGCCGGCGAGGAACAGCGTCACCAGCTCGTCGCGCAGCTGCCGGTCGGTCATGCCCTGGCCGGTCTGCTCGTCGCGCGCCTCCAGCAGCATGGACAGGAGGTCGTCGCGGGTTTCGCCGCTCGCGCGCCGCGCGGCGACGATGCGGTTGACGATGCGGTCGAGCGTCGCCACCGCGCGCGCGAAGCGCCGCCCGCGCGGCCGCGTGACGAACTCGGGCAGCTCGAAGAAGGCGGTCGGGCGGATGCGCCCGGTCTCCTCCTGCAGCACCGCCATCGCCTCGGCGACCTCGGCGATCTCGCCGCTCACGTCGGCGCCGAACAGCGTCCGCGCGACGATCTCCATCGTCACCGCGTTCATCGCCTGCATGACGTCGATGACCCTGCCGTGCTCCCAGCCCGCAGCCATGGCCGCCGCGCATTCGGCCATCGCGCCGGCCAGCGCCTTCAATCGCCGAAGGTGGAACGCGGGCTGCATCAGGCGGCGCTGGCGCTTCCAGAACTCGCCCTCGGAGATGAGCAGCCCGTCGCCGAGGAACGGCCGCAGGTTGTTGCGGTAGGTGACCGACTTCGGGTAGTTGGCGACGTTGTCGAGCAGGATGCGCTTCACGTACTCCGCATCGTTGACGAAGTAGATGCGCTTGCCGAGGAGCTTCGCGTAGCACAGCGGCCCCTTCTCCAGCGCCGCCATGACGTCGAAGCGCGGCGCGAGGCCGAGCCCGCGCGCGAGCCACGAGGCGCCCTCCATCGGAGGGAAATCGATGCGCGGCGCGTCCAGGGGCTATTTCTTGCCGTAGCCGCCGCCGCCCGGCATCTCGGCGACCAGGCGGTCGCCCGCGGGCACGACGTAGGTTTCCTTGCCGGGCAGCACCCGGCCGCTCGCGAGCTGCACGCGCCCTACGCGGCCGTTCTCGCCGCCGGCGCGGCCGCGCGCCGGGTGGTGGCGCCGGTCGAAGGTCGCGCAGGCGATGGAGAAGGGCGCGGGCTCGGTATTCTCGATCTCGAGCGCCACGCCCATTCCACCGCGCTTGCGGCCCTCGCCGCCCGAGCCCTCGGCGAGCTCGCGCCGGCGGAACAGCAGCGGCGACTGCGCCTCGGTGATCTCGACGGGAATCGCGCCGACGCCGCTCGGAAATGCCGTGGTAGAAAGGCCGTCCTTCTTCGGCCGAGCGCCCATGCCGCCGATGCCGATCGAGATGACGTTGAAGCGCGTGGCCGACGGCGGCGCATCCGGCAGCAGCGGGCCGCCGCTCATGTTCAGCAGCCAGATCGTTCCCGCGCCCTCGGCCGGCACGCGGCGTTGCAGCGGCTCCTCGAAGCAGTCGAAGACGAGCTCGGGCAGCGACTGGCCGATCAGGTGGCGCGCGGTGACCGCGCGCGGCCGCAGCGGGTTGACGATCGTGTCCTCGGGCGCCGAGACGGTGACGACCTCGAGCGAGCCGGCGTTGTTCGGGATGCCGGGCGCGACGATGCACTTCACGCCGAACGAGGTGTAGGCGTCGGTGTAGCACTTGGGCGAGTTGATGCCGAAGCGCGAGGCGGGCGAGGTGCCGGCGTAGTCGACATGGATGCCCTGGTCGCTCGCGGTGAGCGCGGCCTTGAGCTCGATCGGCGCCTCGTAGCCGTCGAGCTTCATCGAGGCGCGCCAGGTGCCGCGCGGCAGCTTTCGGATCGCCGCGAGCATCGACTCCCGCGACGTGGCGACGATGTACTCGCCGAGCGAGTCGAGTTCCTTCAGGCCGAATTCCTCCAGCATCGCCGCGAGGCGCCGCGTCGCCACCTCGTTGCACGAGACCAGGCCCAGCAGGTCGCCGCGCACCTGCATCGGCTCGCGCACGTTGCCCGCGAGCATCGAGAACAGCGTCTCGTTCGGCTTGCCCGCCTCGAACAACTTCATGTGCGGCACGTAGAGGCCCTCCTCGTACACCGAGGTCGCCTCCGCGACGAAGCCGCGGCCGCCGATGTCGATGACATGGCAGGTCGAGGCGAAGAAGCCGATGTGCCGGCCCTTCAGGAACGCGGGCGTGACGGTGACGAAGTCGAACAGGTGCCCGGTGCCCATCCAGGGGTCGTTGGTCACGAGAACGTCGCCGGGCCTGAGCGTCTTCGCCGGGAATCGCTCGAGGAAATGCGCCACGGCGGTGGCCATGGTGTTGACGTGGCCGGGCGTGCCCGTCACCGCCTGCGCGAGCATGCGGCCCTTGGTGTCGTAGACGCCCGCCGACAGGTCGCCCGCCTCGCGCGTGATCGCACCGAAGGCGGTCTTCAGGAGCACGCTGGCCTGCTCCTCGACCACCGCGATGAGCCGGTTCCAGAGAATCTGCCTCACCAATTGCGGCTTCATGGCGCTCTCTCCAGGAGCAGGTGTCCCGCCGCGCTCACGCCGCAGCGCCAGCCGCGCGGCACGAGCGTCGTCGTCTGCGGCTCGGTGACGAGCGCGGGACCCGCGAGCTTCGCCCCGGGCCCGAGCGCGGCGCGCGCGAGTTGCGGCACGCGCTGCAGCCTGCCCGCGACCGGGTCGAAAACTTGTCTGGATGCTTTTTCCGGCATCTTCTTCGCTTGTCTTGCCGTTTTTGATTTCGAGGAACGCGAAACCGTGAATACATGGACCGACCAGGTGAGGAACTCCACGGGAACGTCGGCGATACGCAGGCCGAACTGGCGCTCGTAGCGCCGCTCGTAGTCGGCGCGCAGCGCCCTCGCGTCCGCGGCCGTGAGAGCGCGCGCGGGCAGCGGCACGGAGATCTCGTGGCCCTGGCCCTCGTAGCGCATCTCGACCGCGCGGTGCGCCTGCAGCTTCGCACCGAGCGCGCCGGCGGCTACGATCGAAGCGGCTTCCTGTTTCATTTCCTGAAGCAGGGAATTTATTCTTGAAAATGCAAAATCATCATCGCGAGCCTGGAAGCTGCGCACCACCTCGAAGGCGATCGGCGCGCGCAGGAAACCCACGGCCGAGCCCACGCTCGCGTCCACGGGCACGAGCACCCGGCGGATGCCCAGGCGCTCGGCGAGGCGCGCCGCGTGCAGCGGCGCGCCGCCGCCGAAGGCGATCATCGTGCAGCGCTCGGCCACCTTGCCGCGCTCGATGGCGTGCACGCGCGCCGCGCTCGCCATGTTCTCCTCGACGATCTCGCCGATGCCGGCCGCGGCCCAGGCCGCGTCCAGGCCGAGCGGCGTGCCGATGCGCGCGAGAATTGCATTTTTGGCTTTTTGAAGATCCAACTTGAGCGTTCCACCGGCGAAAGCATCCGGGTCAACGCGACCCAGTACGACATTCGCATCGGTGACGGTGGGCTCGGCGCCGCCGCGGCCGTAGCAGGCGGGCCCGGGTTCGGCGCCGGCGCTCGTGGGCCCGACCTGGATGCGCTTGAGCTCGTCCAGGCGCGCGATCGAGCCGCCGCCCGCGCCGATCTCGACCATCTCGGTCACCGGGATGCGCACTGGCAGCCCGCTGCCCTTAAGGTTCCTCCACACGCGCGCCACCTCGAACTTGCGCGATTGCTCGGGGCGGCCGCCCTCGATGAAGCAGATCTTGGCCGTGGTGCCGCCCATGTCGAAGGAGAGCACTTCCGCGAGTCCGTTCTCGCGCGCGAGGCCCGCCGAGAGGATCGCGCCGCCCGCCGGGCCCGACTCGACGAGGCGCACCGGGAAGCGGCGCGCGGTCTCGAGCGTGGTGACGCCGCCGCCCGAGGTCATGAGGTAGAGCGGGCAGCGCAGGCCCCGGCGCGCGAGCTCGGCGGCCAGGCGCTCCAGGTAGCTCGCCATGAGCGGCTGCACGTAGGCGTTGGCGCAGGCGGTGGAAAAGCGCTCGTACTCGCGGATCTCCGGGCAGACCGCCGACGAGAGCGTGATCGAGACGCCGGGCAGCGCCGCCGCGAGCAGCTCGCCAGCGCGCCGCTCGTGCGCGTCGTTCGCGTAGGAGTGGAGAAAGCCGACGGCGAGGGATTGCACGCCACGTTTTTCTATTTCCTGAAGGGCTTTCTTCAGATCTTCTTCGTGAAGCGGAACGCGAACCTCACCTCGCGCCGTGATGCGTTCCTCGACGGCAAACCTCAAATCCCTCGGCACGAGGGGAGCCGGCAGCTCGAGATCGAGGTCGTAGTGCTCGTAGCGCTTCTCGTAGCCCATCTCGAGCACGTCGCGAAAGCCCGCGGTGGTGACGAGCGCCGTCCTCGCGCCCTTGCGCTCGATGAGCGCGTTGGTGGCGAGCGTGGTGCCGTGCACGAGCACGCCGACGTCGCCGGGCGCTAGCCGGGCGGCTTCGAGCACTTTGTCTATCCCTTGCAACATGCCCCGCTCGGGCGCGCGCGGCGTGGTGAGCACCTTCGCCGAGGTGCGCCGGCCGCCCCACTCGAGCACGACGTCGGTGAACGTGCCGCCGATGTCGGCGGCGAGTCGGCCCTTGCGCATGAGTCGAATATACTTCAAGCATTCCCATTCGCGCCCGCGGACGAGGGAGGGCGGTGAAGCGGCGCAGCCTCTTCTACAAGTACGTCGTTCCGATCATCGGGATCGTGGTGACCGCGCTCGCCGCGAGCGGCGCGATCAGCATCTACTTTTCCTACCAGGAGACGCGCAACGCGCTGATCGCGCTGCAGCGCGAGAAAGCGAGCGCGGCCGCCGCGCGCATCGAGAATTTCGTGCGCGAGATCGAGCATCAGATCGGCTGGACCTCGCAGCTGCTGATCACCGAGGACAGCGCCGATGCCCTGCAGCTGCGGCGCTTCGAGTACGTGAAGCTGCAGAAGCAGGTGCCGGCGATCACCGAGGCGAGCTACCTCGCGCCCAACGGCTGCGTGCAGGTGCAGGAATCGCGCCTGGCGATGAGCCGCACCGGCGCGTGCCTGGAGCAGCTCGGCAAGGACCCGCGCTTCACCGAGGCGAGCACCGGCAAGACCTATTTCGGGCCGGTGTACTTCCGCAAGGAGACCGAGCCCTACATGGCGATCGCGATGCGCGCCGGTCGCAAGGGCGCGGGAGTGACCGCGGTCGACGTGAACCTGAAGTTCATCTGGGACGTAATCCAGCAGATCAAGGTCGGCAAGAAGGGCTACGCCTACGTGGTGGACAAGGAGGGCCACCTCGTGGCGCATCCGGACATCAGCCTGGTGCTGCAGAAGACGGACCTGTCGATGCTGCCGCAGGTGAGGAGCGCGCTCGCGCCGGCCGAGGCGGGCGGCGCGCCCGAGGCCGAGGCGCGCAACCGCGCCGGCGGCCGCGTACTGACGGCTTCGGCGCGCATCGAGCCGCTGGAGTGGACGGTGTTCGTAGAGCAGCCGATCGAGGAGGCCTACGCGCCGCTGTACGCGCCGCTGATCCGCATCGCCATCCTGCTGCTGCTCGGCCTCGCGCTCTCTGTGCTTGCCAGCCTCGCGCTCGCGCGCTACATGGTGCGCCCGATCAACGCCCTGCGCGAGGGCGCGGTGGCGATCGGCGCGGGCAACCTCGAGCACAAGATCGCCGTGAAGAGCGGCGACGAGCTGCAGGACCTCGCCGAGCAGTTCAACAGCATGGCGGCGAAGCTGCAGGAATCCTACGCGGGCCTGGAGCGCAAGGTCGAGGAGCGCACCGCGGAATTGAAGGAGGCGCTCGAGCACCAGCGTGCCTCGGGGAGCATCCTCGACATCATCGCGAGCTCGGTAAAGGACGTGCAGCCGGTCTTCGATGCCATCGCCAAGGCCGGCGCAAGCGTGATTCGCAACGCGCGGCTGCAGATTTTCCTGCTGCGCGGCGACCAGCTGCATCATGTGGGCGGCACCGGCTTGAGCGAAGAGCAGCGCGAGCGCCTGCGCGCGCTCTATCCGGCGCCGGTCTCGCAGCTCGGCTATGCCGGCAAGGCCGTCCTCGAGAAGCGGATCGTCCACGTGCCCGATGTCGCGACCGATCCAAACCGCAACGAATTCAGCCGTGCGATCTCGGAATCGACCGGACTGAAGGCGGTCCTCGTCGTGCCGATGATCCGAGAGGGCGAGGCAATCGGCTGCATCACAACCTCCTTCACCGAGCCGGGCACGTTCAGCGACACCCAGATCGCGCTGCTCAAGGCATTTGCCGATCAGGCGGTGATCGCGATCCAGAACGCGGAGCTGTTCCGCGAGATCCAGGAGAAGAGCTCGCAGCTCGAGGTCGCCAACCGGCACAAGTCGGAGTTCCTCGCCAACATGTCGCACGAGCTGCGCACGCCGCTGAATGCGGTCATCGGCTTCTCCGAGGTGCTCGGCGAGAAATATTTCGGCGAGCTTACGCCGAAGCAGGAGGAGTACGTCAGGGACATCCATGCCTCGGGCAAGCACCTGCTCTCGCTGATCAACGATATCCTGGACCTCTCCAAGATCGAGGCCGGGCGCATGGAGCTCGATCTCGCCGAGTTCGACATGCCGGCGGCGCTGCAGAACGCGCTCACGCTGGTGCGTGAGCGCGCGCAGCGCCACGGCATCGCGCTGGAGCTGAAGACCGACCCCGGGCTCGGCGCCTTCCGCGCCGACGAGCGCAAGTTCAAGCAGATCATGCTCAACCTGCTGTCCAACGCGGTGAAGTTCACGCCCGAGGGCGGCCGCGTGGGCGTGAGCGCGCAGCTGAACGGCAGCGGCGTCGAGATCGCGGTCGCCGACTCGGGCATGGGCATCGCCGCCGCCGACCAGGAGACGATCTTCGAGGAGTTCAGGCAGGTGGGCAGCGACTACACCAAGAAGGCCGAGGGCACGGGCCTGGGCCTCGCGCTCACGAAGCGCTTCATCGAGCTGCACGGCGGCACGATTCGCGTCGCCAGCGCGCCGGGGCGGGGCGCGACCTTCACATTCACGCTACCCTTGCGCCATGGCTAACGAGCTGATCCTCGTCGTCGAGGACAACGAGCAGAATCAGAAGCTCGCGCGCGACGTGCTGCAGGTCAAGGGCTACCGCGTGCTCATCGCCGAGAGCGCCGAGGCCGGCCTGCCGATGGCGCTCGAGAAAAAGCCCGACCTCGTGCTGATGGACATCCACCTGCCGGGCATGAACGGCATCGAGGCGCTCGGCAGGCTGCGCGCCGCGCCCGAGACGCAGGCGATCCCGGTGCTCGCGTTCACCGCCTCGGTGATGCCGCAGGACCGGCGCCAGATCACCTCCGCGGGCTTCGACGGCTTCCTCGCCAAGCCGATCAACCTGAAGGAGTTCCTCGACACCATCGCGGGCGCGCTCGCGCGCCGCAAGGCCTGAGCGTGGCCGAGACGAAGCCCGCGCGCATCCTCGTCGTCGACGACACGCCGGCCAACGTCAAGCTGCTCGCCGACCTGCTCGCGTTCAAGGGCTACGAGGTGACGACGGCGGCCAACGGCGAGGAGGGCCTGCGGCGCCTGGCCGAAGCCCGCCCGGACCTCGTGCTGCTCGACGTGATGATGCCGGGCATGAACGGCTACGAGGTGTGCCGCGCGATCCGCGCCGACCCCGGCCACGCGGTGCTGCCGGTGGTGATGATCACCTCGCTCGACCCGGCGCAGGAGCGCGTCAAGGGGCTGGAAGCGGGCGCCGACGACTTCCTCACCAAGCCCATCAACCAGGCCGAGCTGCTCGCGCGCGTGAAGTCGCTGCTGCGCATCAAGTCGCTGTGGGACCAGCTCTCCGACCTGAACGCGAACCTCGAGAAGCGCGTCGCCGACGGCGTCGCCGAGCTCGAGCGCCTGTCGCGCATGAAGCGCTTCCTCGCGCCGCAGGTCGCCGACCTGCTGCTCGCGGGCGGCGAGGATCCGCTGAAGAGCCACCGCCGCGAGATCACCGTGGCCTTCCTCGACCTGCGAGGCTTCACCTCGTTCACCGAGACCTCGGACCCGGAGGAGGTGATGGGCGTGCTGCGCGAATACCACGCGGAGATGGGCCGGCTCATCATGGCGCACCGGGGAACGCTGGAGCGCTTCGCGGGCGACGGCATCATGGTGTTCTTCAACGACCCGGTGCCGCTCGACAACCCGGCCGAGAGCGCGGTGCGCATGGCGCTCGAGATGCAGCGCAGCTTCGGCGTGCTCGCGGGCGGCTGGAAGAAGCGCGGCTACGCTCTGGGCATGGGCATCGGCATCGCCGAAGGCTACGCGACGCTCGGCGCCATCGGCTTCGAGGAGCGCTGGGATTACGGCGCGATCGGCAATGTCACCAACGTCGCCGCGCGCCTGTGCAGCGAGGCGCAGGCGGGGCAGGTGCTGGTGTCGCAGCGCGTGATGACGAAGGTGGAGTCACTGGTCGAGTCCGACGCGATCGGCGAGCTGCCGCTGAAGGGCCTTAGCCGCCCGATCCCGGCCTTCAACGTACGCGCGCTGCGCGCCTAGGAATCCGCTGATCGAGGAGAACCGCATGATCCACGTCGTCGCCGTCATCACCGCCAAGCCCGGCCAGCGGGCCAATCTGCTCGCGGCGTTCCGCGCCAACATTCCGGCCGTGCGCGCGGAGACGGGCTGCATCGAATACGGCGTCGCGGTCGACGCCGACACGGGACTTCCCATCCAGAAGAAATGGGGAGAAGATGTGGTTCTCGTCATCGAGAAATGGCAAAGCTTGGACGCGCTGAAGGCGCACGGCGCCGCGCCGCACATGCGGGAGTTCGGCGCGAAGACGAAGGAGCTCGTCGCGGGCCGCTCGATCCACGTGCTGCAGCCGGCCTGAGCGCGTTCGTGGAGAAGTCGACATGCCGGCCCTGAAGATTCGCTGCGAGCAATGCAAGCAGTGGATCCCCACGGGCCTTGACATGGATTACGAGTCTTACAAGAACCTCACCTACACGGAGCGCACGGTAGAATGCCCGAGTTGCGACTACCTGCAGACCTGGAACCTCGACGACGTGGACCGGTCTGTATTCGGCAGGCCACAGAAACCCTAGCAATTCAGGAGACCCCGATGATCAAGAAAACTTTTCTCACGATGCTGGCGCTCGCGTTCGCGCTGCTGCCGTATTCAATGAACGTTCAGGCCAAGGAGAAGGAGAAGAAATCGCCCGAGGCGATGCGCGCGGAGCTCAAGGCGCACGTGCAGTCGACCATCGCGCGCTTCAAGAAGACCGATGCGGGCGTCGAGCGCTTCTTCAAGGATTCTGCCGGCTACGCGGTGTTCCCGACGATCGGCAAGCTCGGCTTCATCCTCGGCGGCGGCTACGGCGAGGGCGAGGTTTACGAGGCGGGCAAGCTGATCGGCGTCGCCTCGCTCTCGTTCGGCAGCGTCGGCCTGCAGGCCGGCGCGCAGGAGTACAGCGAGATCATCTTCTTCAAGGACAAGGCCGACGTCGAGCGCTTCAAGCAGAACAAGTTCGAGTTCGACGCGAGCGCGTCGGCGGTGATCTGGAAGTCGGGCGCCGCGGCGGCCAACGACTACCGGGGCGGCGTCGCCGTGTTCGTGCTGCCCAAGGGCGGCGTGATGGCCGAAGCTTCGATCGGCAGCCAGAAGTTCGCGTTCAAGCCCGAGACGAAATAGCCTGCGCTAGCGCGCCAGGGCCGGGAACAGGCCCTTCAGCCCCTCGGCCATCGTCTGCACCGCCATCGCGGCGAGCAGCAGGCCTAGGATGCGCGTGGCGATGTTGAGGCCGGTGAGGCCGAGGCGCGCCTCGATCGCGCGCGCGCTGCGTAGCGTCGCCCAGGCGGCGAGGCAGACGAGGCCGATGCAGCCGACCACGGCGACCTGATGCGCCAGGCCGCCCTTCTCGGCGGCGATGATCGAGGTGCTGATCGCGCCGGGCCCGGCGAGAAGCGGGATCGCGAGCGGCACCACGCCCTGGTACTGGCCGCTCTGCAGCTCGGCGGCCTCGGCGTTCGACTGGCGTACGCCGCCCGCCTGCGCGTTGAGCATGGCGAGCGCCATCAGCAGCAGCACCAGGCCGCCGCCGACGCGGAACGCGGGCAGGCTCGCGCCGATGAGCAGGAGCAGCGCCTCGCCCACGAAGACCGACGCGGCGAGCACCGTGAACACGCTCAGCGACACCAGGCGCGCGAGCTCGGCGCGCTCGGCCACGTTGCGCGACTGCGTGAAGGCGAGGAAGAACGGCACGGCGAGGAACGGGTCGACGACCGCCGTCAGCGTGACGGTGAAGCGCAGATACTCGTTTGCCGTGGCGAGACCCTGCATGCGTCGATGGTACGCGCGAGAGGAGGGGTCAGACTGCCTGCTTGCTTTCCAGCAGCTTGACGAGGGCCCAGAGGGCGTGGTTCGCCGGCGTCGGCACGCCGAGCGATTCTCCTCTGCGCGCCACGTAGCCGTTCAGGTGGTCGATCTCGGTGAGCTTGCCGCGCGCGAGATCCTGCGCGGTCGAGGAGAGCTGCGCCGGCATCGCCTCGGCGATGCGGTAGACCCTGGCGAGCAGGTCGGGCGCCAGGCGCACGCCGCTCGCTTTCGCGATGGCGAGCGTCTCCTCCACGACGTCGCGCATCACCTCGCGCACGCCCGGCCCCTCGATCATCTTTCCGTACGGCAGCTGGCTGATCGCCGAGATCGCGTTGTAGGCGCAGTTGACGACAAGCTTGCCCCAGAGCTCGCCGTCGACGTTGTTCGAGATTTGGACTGGAATTGAAGCCTTTTCGAATATGGATTTCAAGTTCTCGGGAATTTCAGAGGAAATCTCTGCGTTCGGAACCCCGATGACCAGGTCGCCGCGCCCGTGATGCCTGAGGTGGCCGGGGCCCGCCATCTCGGTGGCGACGTAGACGACCGCAGGAATCACCGGGTTCTTCACGACTGTCCGGATGCGCTCCGTGTTGTCGACGCCGTTCTGCAGGTTCACCACGACCGCGCCGGCTTCCAGGTGCGGCGCGATCTGCGCGGCCGCGGTCTCCGTGTCGGTGGACTTGACGCAGAAGAGCACGAGTCCCGCGCCGCGCACCGCGGCGGCCGAGGTGCTGGTTTCCGTCCTGATTTTTTCTGAAAATTGCCGGGTTTCGAAGCGAAGTCCATCCTTGGCGATCGCGTCCATGTGCAGCGGCCGGCCGATCAGCGTGACGCGATGGCCCGCGCGCGCGAGCATGCCGCCGTAGTAGCAACCGACCGCGCCCGCGCCGAGCACGGCGACCCGGATCCTTTCGCTGCCGCTCATGGTCGCGCAGTGTAACCTTCGCGGCATGCTGCGCAGAGACCGGGCCGCGGCGATGCCCTTCATCATGGCCGTCACGCTCATCGACATGATGACGATCGGCCTCATCATCCCGGTGCTGCCGGCGCTGGTCGGCAGCTTCACCGGCTCGCAGGCAGACCAGGCCTTCTGGTACGGCGCGGTGACCTTCTCCTTCGGCTTCGCCAACTTCTTCGCCTCGCCGGTGCTCGGCGCGCTTTCCGACGCCCACGGCAGGCGCCCGGTGCTGCTGCTCGGCTTCTGCGGGCTGGCGCTGAGCTACCTCGCCACCGGGCTCGCCACCGCGCTGTGGATGCTGATCGCCGTGCGCGTGGTGAGCGGCGCGCTGATGGCCAACATGTCCGTGTCGAACGCGTACGTTGCCGACATCACGCCGCCGGAAGACCGCGGGCGGCGCTTCGGCATGCTGGGCGCGATGTTCGGCATCGGCTTCATCCTCGGGCCGGTCCTGGGCGGGCTGTTCGGCGCGGTGGACGTGCGGCTGCCGTTCATCGTCGCGGGCTGCCTCGCCCTGGTCAATTTCGCCTACGGCTGGTTCGTGCTGCCCGAGTCGCTGCCGCCCGAACGGCGCCGGCCGTTCGTGCCGAAGGCGGCGACGCCGTGGCGGGCCTTTCGCGGGCTCGCCGAGCTGCAGGGCGTCGGGCGCCTGGTGGCGGTGATCGCCTGCAACGGCCTCGCGCAGTTCGTGCTCTACACCACCTGGGTGCTCTACGCGACCTTCAAGTTCGGCTGGGGGCCGCGCGAGAACGGCTGGTCGCTCGCCGCCGTGGGCGTGGTTTCGGCACTGACGCAGGGGCTCCTGCTCGGCCGGCTGCTCAAGCGCTTCAGCGTGCGGCGCCTGGCGGTGATGGGCCTGACGTCCTCGCTCGCCGCCTACCTGCTCTGGGGCCTGGCGACCGAGGGCTGGATGCTTTACGCGGTGATCTTCGCCAACGTGCTCGGCGCCACGGTGCAGGCGTCGATGCAGAGCATCATCTCGAGCGCCGCCGATCCGCGCGGCCAGGGCCAGGCGCTCGGCGCCGTGGGCGGGCTGAACAGCCTGATGTCGGTGATCGCGCCGCTGCTCGGCGCGCCGCTGCTCGCGATGGTGTCGCGCTTTCCGCAGGGCGACTGGCGCCTCGGCGCGCCGCTGTATTTCTGCGCGGCGCTGCAGGCCGCGGCGATCGCGCTCGCGATCAGCCACTTCCGGCGCGAGGCCGCGGCGCGGGCCTAGCGGTAGCGCTTGCGCGCGAGCGCGGTGCCGGCCGCGAGCGCCTTCAGCTTGGCGATCGCGACGTCGCGGCTCATCGGCGCCATGCCGCAGTTGGTGCACGGGAAGAGATGCCTCTTCGGCACGTACCTGAGCGCAAGGCCGATCGTGCGCGCGACTTCCTGCGGCGTCTCGATCCGGTCCGAGGCGACGTCGATGACGCCCACCAGCACGTCCTTGCCCTTCAGCAGCTTCATGAGCTCCGGCGGCACGCGCGAATGGATGCACTCCAGCGACACCTGGTCGAGCCTGCTCTTCGCCAGCGCCGGAAAGATCCGCTCGTACTGGCGCCATTCCTGGCCGAGCGTCTCCTTCCAGTCGAGGTTCGCCTTGATGCCGTAGCCGTAGCAGATGTGCACGCAGGTCTTCACCCGCTTCAGTCCCTTGATCGCTGCGTGCAGCGCGTCGATGCCCCACTTCACGACGTCGGACATGTAGACGTTGAAGGCGGGCTCGTCGAACTGGATGACGTCTACGCCGTCCTTCTCCAGCGCGCGCGCCTCCTGGTTGAGCAGCTCCGCGAAGGCCATCGCCAGCTTGATCTTGTCGCCGTAATGCCGGTCGGCGATGGTGTCGACGATCGTCATCGGCCCGGGC
>DATKKT010000109.1:0-2084 GCA_035542795.1 Burkholderiales bacterium | reverse complement strand
CGATCGAGGTGTAGATATCGCCCGTCATCGAGCTGATCCCTTGTTGGTCGAGCTTGAGATTCATCAGGCGTTCGATCAGCGGCTGCATGCCGAGCTTTTGCGCGTGGCTGAGCGCTTCGTTGATCAGCGTCCGCGCCCGCTCGCGGTCGCCGGGCGCGCCGCGCTGCAAGCGGATGCGCGCGCAATCGTACGCGGCGTGCGCGCGCTTCGGCGCGTAGGCCGGCGGTAGGAACGCGAGGGCTGCTTCAACAGCCTCGACTGCGTCGTCGAGCCGGTGGAGTGTCTCCAGCAGGAGGCCGCGCACGTGATCCGTCTGCGGGAGGCCTTCCACAGTCAAGCTGCCCAGGGCTTCAAGGTGCGGCAGGAACTCCGCAGCCTCGGCCGTGTTCTTCGTCACGTGCGCGAGTAGGGCTCGACTGATGTAGGCGTAGCCCTTGAGCAGGGCGGTGCCCGGTACCGGCGAAGCGAGCAAGGCTTGCGAGGCGCGGCGAATCAGCTCGGTGTCCGGCGCGCGCCCGCTGATGTGTGCAACGCGGATCGCGGCGGCCGCGAGCTGTGCGTGTTCGACGGTGGGGCCGGGCGGTATCGGCGTCACCAGATCGATGAGGCGACGCAGGAAGCTCGTCACGGCCTCCGTGTCGCCACGCTCGCTCGCGACGTAGGCACACATGGAAAGGACGCGCGCGTCCGGCGAGCCGGCGTCGAGTCCGCGCTCCAATGCACGTTGGGCCCGGTCCCAATCGCCCCGTGTCGCCGCGACGTTCGCTTGCGCAAAGGCGGCACTGGAGATCCAGTACGGTATGCGCAAGCAGTCCGCCAAAACGCTGAGCGCGTTCGCGTGTTGCTCTGCCCGTTCAAGCCGGCCCAAGGTGATCTGACCCGCATTGAAGAAGTGTGCAGCGATCTCAATGAGTGGCTCGTTGAGCTCCTGCGCCAGCACGATGGTGCGGTCGCCGATGGCGACCGCCTCTTCGAGCTGGAGCTGGAATCCGATGACGTACTGGCTGAATCGCAGCACATCGAGTTCGAGTCGGTGCAACCCCAACTGCCGCGCGACCGCCTCGGCGCGCGCGAAAGCCGCACGGGCCTGTTCAACCTGGCCCATCAATCCGAGCGATTGTCCGCACGCGGCCTGTAGCTTCCCATACTCCTCCGTATCCGGTGCCACCAAGGCGAGCGCCCGCTCGATCAGCCGAATGAGGGACGGCCGGATGAGCAGCATGCTCGTCCCTGCCAGGTATGCGACGTCCACGGCTTGTGACACATTTCCCACGCCAGCGTAGTGCTCGAAAGCCTTCTTGAGGCTGCGCCACGCCTCGCTCACCTCGGCGTTGTGCAGGGCGGCCGTACCGAGGTGGTAGAGGAGCTCCGCCATCTCGTCGTCGATTTCCTGGCCCTCCCGGGCGGCGAGCGCGGCGCGGAAGTGGCGGGCCGCTTCGGGGTACGCCAATTGCGCCAGCGCCTGGCGCCCGGCGATTGCCGCATAGCGCGCGGCCTTCTCGCTGAAGCGCGGCGACAACGTCGCGGCTTCGCCGAAGTGCATCGCGAGGCGCCCGGCGCGCTCCTCGGCGCGGGTGCCGTAGCGGCGCTCCAGCGCCTCGCCGACCTGCCCATGCAAGCGCACGCGCCGGGTCGTCGAGAGTTCGGCCAGCAGCGTTTCCTGCATCTGCGCGTGTGTGAAACGGTAGCGGCCCGCGTGCTCCGTCTCCTCGATGACACGCGCCTCCAGTGCCTCCTCGATCATCTTCAGCAGGTCGTCGTCGTCGCGATCGCCCAGCAGCGTCAGCGTATCGTAGGTGAAGTCGCGGCCGATGATCGCCGCCACCTGCAACAGCTCGTTGGTCTCCTCCGCCAAACGGTTGAGCCGCCGCCCCAGCGCCTCGCGGACGCCGTCGGGGATGGCAATGTCCGAGATCGAGTCTTTGTTGAGCGTACCTTCCTGCGCCATGAGGTTCACGACCTCGCTGAGGAAGAAGGCGTTGCCCTCCGTCTCCTCGTAGATGCGGTCGAGCACCTCGCGCCGCGGCTCGACGTTGGCGCGCGCCTTGATGTAGGCACCGACCTCGTCACGCGTCAAGCCACGC
>DATKKT010000108.1:0-8853 GCA_035542795.1 Burkholderiales bacterium | reverse complement strand
ATGGCCATGTGGAATCCTTCCTTCGGAACGCGACCTGGGGAGGGTCATGATACCCGCGCCTCCGGACACGTGGGAAACGGCATCGCGCAGTCCGTGGGTTAGACTTTGCCGATGGCGAAGGAACACGCATCCGCACTTCGGAACATGGAGCTCTGCCGCGCGCTGTCCGCGGCGGAGCTCGACACGATCGCGGCGATCGTAGAGCGGCGCGAGATCGCCGCCGGCATGGAGCTGTTCCGCGAGGGCGACGCCGGCGACGGGCTTTATCTCGTCATCGCGGGCGAGGTCAACGTCATCAAGCTGGGCGCCGACGGCGAGCACGTGCTCGCGAAGCTGGGCGCGGGCGCCCTGCTCGGCGAAATGTCGCTGGTCACTTCGGACGCGCGCTCGGCGACCGGCCGCGCGACCGCACCGACGGTGGCGCTGCACGTGCCTGCCGCGGCGTTCCGCGCGCTGCTCGACTCGGGCTCCACGGCGGCGCTGAAGATCGCCCGCGCGATCGCCGAAGTGCTCGCGCGGCGCCTCGCGGCGATGAACAACCTCGTGCTCGGGCTTTCGTCGGGCAAGGCTGCGATCGACAAGACCACCGGCATGAAGACCCAGCAGCTGCGCGAGCTGCACCGCACGATGCAGGTCTGGTCGTTCTAGCTTGCCCTAGACGTTGAAGCGGAAGTGCATCACGTCGCCGTCGCGCACGACGTAATCCTTGCCCTCGACGCGTAGCTTCCCGGCTTCCCTGGCGCCCGCCTCGCCGTTGCCGGCGATGTAGTCGTCGTAGGCGGTGACTTCGGCGCGGATGAAGCCGCGCTCGAAGTCGGTGTGGATCACGCCCGCGGCCTGCGGCGCAGTGGCGCCCACGGGCACGGTCCAGGCGCGCACTTCCTTCGGTCCCGCAGTGAAGTAGGTCTGCAGGCCGAGCAGCTGGTAGCCGGCGCGGATCAGGCGCGCGAGGCCCGGCTCGTCCATGCCCATGTCGGCGAGGAACAGCTTCTTGTCCTCGTCCGGCATGTCGGCGATCTGCGACTCGATCGCGGCACAGATCGCCACCACCGGCGCGTTCTCCGACTTCGCGCGCGCTTCCACCGCCGCAAGCAGCGGGTTGCCCTTGAAGCCGTTCTCGGCGACGTTGGCCACGTACATCGTCGGCTTCATGGTGAGCAGGAACAGCGGCTTGAGCACCGCGAGCTCCTCCTTCGCCCAGTCCACCGCGCGCGCCGGCTTGCCCTCGTCGAGCGCCGCTTGCGCCTTCTCCAGCACCGCGACCAGGCGCTGCGCCTCCTTGTCTCCGCCCGCCTTCGCCACCTTGGCGTGCTTCTGCAGCTGCTTTTCCACCGCGGCGAGATCGGCGAGCGCGAGCTCGGTGTTGATGACGTCGATGTCGGAGACCGGGTCCACCTTGTTGGCGACGTGGACCACGTTCGGGTCCTCGAAGCAGCGCACCACGTGCACGATAGCGTCGGTCTCGCGGATGTTGGCGAGGAACTGGTTGCCGAGCCCCTCGCCCTTGGAGGCGCCCGCGACCAGGCCCGCGATGTCGACGAACTCCACCACCGCGGGGATGACCTTCTGCGGCTTCTCGATCGCCGCCAGCGCCGCAAGGCGCGCGTCGGGTACTTCCACGATGCCGACGTTGGGCTCGATGGTGCAGAACGGGTAGTTCTCGGCGGCGATGCCCGACTTGGTGAGCGCGTTGAACAGCGTGGACTTGCCCACGTTCGGCAGGCCCACGATCCCGCAGCGCAGGCTCATTTCTTCTTGCCGAACAGGGAACCGAACAGGCCTTTCTTCTCCGCGGGCTTCTCGGGTTGCGGCGCGGGCTGAGGCGCGGGCTTCGCTTCAACTTTGGCTTCGGGTTTCTTCTCGACCGGCTTTTCTTTTTCCACGCTGTGAAGCTTCTGCATCGCTCCTTGCATGTCGCCCGAAAGGCAGAGCGGCAGGATCTCGAGGCTGCGCGCGATCGCCTCGTCGATCGCCGAGCGGTCCTCGGCCGAGGGCTTGTGCAGCACGTAGTCCGCGACCGCGTTCTTGTCGCCCGGGTGGCCGATGCCCAGGCGCAACCGCCAGTAATCGTGCGAGCCCAGGCGGTGCGAGATGTCGCGCAGGCCGTTGTGCCCGGCGATGCCGCCGCCCTGCTTGATCCTCGCGGTGCCCGGCGCGAAATCCAGCTCGTCGTGCACCACGAGGATCTCGGCGGGCGCGATCTTGAAGAAGCCGGCGAGCATCTGCACCGCGCGCCCGCTCGCATTCATGAAGCTCTGCGGCAGCACCAGCCAGGCGCCGTTGTGCTCCAGCCGGCCCACCAGCGCCTGGTACTTGGCGTCCTTGCGCAGCGCCACGCCCTGCAGCAGCGCATAGCGCTCGAGGAGCCAGAAGCCCGCGTTGTGGCGCGTGCGCTCGTACTCCTTGCCCGGGTTGCCCAGGCCGACGACGAGGCGGATTCCCCCGGGCAAGGCTTACTTCTTCTCTTTCTTCTCGGCCGCTTCTCCGCCCGGCTTGCCGCCCTTGTCGGCCGCGGGCTTGCCGCCCTTGTCGCCCGCCGCCGCGCCTTCGGCCGCCTTGTCCGCGGGTGCCGCCTGCTCGGTGGTCGGCACTTCGCCGGCCGCAGGGATCGCCTCGGCCGCCGCCGCTTCCTCTTCCTCGGTGACGAGCACCGGCTGGATCACCGTGGCCACCACCGGGTTCTCGCCCCGGTGCAGCACCGCCTCGACGCCCTTGGGCAGCTTGAGATCCTTGACGTGGATCGAGTCGCCGATGCCGAGCTGGCCCATGTCGACTTCGATGAACGACGGCAGGTCGTCCGGCAAGCAGTTGATGTCCAGCTCGTTCAACACGTGGTTGGCGACGCCGCCCTGCTCCTTCACGCCCGGCGAGACCTCGGCATTGACGAAGTGCAGCGGCACCTTCATGTGGATCTTCCTGTCCTTGGCGACGCGCTGGAAATCGATGTGCTGCACGTGCCCCTTCCACGGATGCATGTTGAACGCGCGCAGCAGCACGTCCTCGGCCTTGCCGTCGAGCTTGAGCGACAGGATCGAGGCGTGGAACTTCTCGTCGGTGAGGTGCTGGTAGAGCTCCTTGTGGTCGAGCTCGATGGTCACCGCCTCGCCTGCGCCGCCGTAGACGATGCCGGGGACCATTCCCGTGCGGCGGAGACGGCGGCTCGCACCCGTCCCTTGCGCCGTGCGCTTGCGCGCGTTGATTTCGATTTTCATTGCGTCACTCCTTGGGTTTCCGCCGCTTCCGCGACCAGAACGCGGCGGGTTGGAAAAGCTATTCGATAAAGAGGGAGCTCACCGAGTCCTCGGTGTAGATCCTGAGTATGGTTTCGGCGAGCAGCGCCGCCACCGACAGGCTGCGGATCTTCTTGCAGGCGCGCGCGTCCTCGCGCAGCGGGATGGTGTCGGTGACCACGAGCTCGTCCAGCGCCGACTCGGCGATGCGCCCCACCGCGTTGCCCGAGAGCACCGCGTGCGTGCAATAGGCGACCACCTTGACCGCGCCCTCGTCCTTGAGCACCTCGGCCGCCTTGCACAGCGTGCCGGCTGTATCGACCATGTCGTCCATGATCACGCAAGTGCGGCCCTTCACCTCGCCGATCACGTTCATGATCTCCGAGACGTTGGCCTTGGGCCGGCGCTTGTCGATGATCGCCAGGTCCGACTCCAGGCGCTTGGCGAGCGCGCGCGCGCGCACCACGCCGCCCACGTCCGGCGAGACCACGATGAGGTCCTCGTAGCGCTGCTTCCAGACGTCGCCGAGCAGCACCGGCGCGGCGTAGATGTTGTCCACGGGCACGTCGAAGAAGCCCTGGATCTGGTCGGCGTGCAGGTCCATCGTCAGCACGCGCGCGACGCCCACCGAGGTGAGCATGTTCGCGACCACCTTGGCGCTGATGCCGACGCGCGCCGAGCGCGGGCGGCGGTCCTGGCGCGCGTAGCCGAAGTAGGGCATCGCCGCCGACACGCGCGCGGCCGAGGAGCGCTTCAGCGCGTCGACCATCACCATCAGCTCCATGAGGTTGTCGTTCGTAGGCTGGCAGGTCGACTGCAGCACGAACACGTCCTTGCCGCGCACGTTCTCCATGATCTCGACCATCACCTCGCCGTCGGAGAACTTGCTGACCACGGCGCGGCCGAGCGACAGGTTGAGGTGCTTGACCACGTCCTGCGCGAGCTTGGGATTCGCGTTGCCCGCGAAGATCATCAGGCGATCCATCGCGGCAGCGGCGGGCGTGTGCGTGTTCACCATGGACGAATGGCTGGGGCGCTAGGATTCGAACCTAGGAATGCCGGAATCAAAATCCGGTGCCTTAGACCAGCTTGGCGACGCCCCATCCGAACAGCCTGCCTTGCAATCAGTCGGGACCGGCCAGCGGGTGCCGATCCAGCCCGCGCGCGACGAAGCCCCGCATCCCGGCCGGCAGCTGCGCGAGCAGCGCCTGCGCCTCGGCCTCGCGCGCGAACTCGGCGAACACGCACCCGCCCGAGCCCGTCATGCGCGGGACGAAGGAACCTGCTGGTACGCGCTTGCTCAGCCACGCGAGATGTTCCGCGATCTCGGGATATCGGCGCACCGCGACAGCCTGGAGATCATTGCCGCCCTGCCCCGACAAAAAGGGCGGTATTTTGAGCGGTTTCGAATCGCGTGTCAACGAAGCGTCAGCGAAGATTTCCTTCGTCGAAACCGGCACTTGAGGCACCAGAACGAGGTACCAGGCGGTCGCCAATTCGAGCGCCGTCAGACGCTCGCCGACGCCCTCGCCGAGCGCGTTGCGGCCGAAGACGAAAAACGGCACGTCGGCGCCCAGCCCGAGGCCGATTTCCATGAGCGCCGCGCGCGAAAGGTTCAGCTTCCAGAGCCGGTCGAGCGCGAGCAGCACCGTCGCCGCATCGGAGGAGCCTCCCCCGAGGCCGCCGCCCACGGGAAGGGTCTTCTCGAGCGAGATTTCGCATCCGAGGGGGGTCTTGCTTTTCGCCTTCAGCGCCTCGGCAGCCTTCGCGCAGAGATTTTGATCTCCGAAGAGGCCCGAAAACCTGATCGCCCCGTCATCGCGCACGCGGATGCCGACGCGGTCGCAGCGATCGACGAGGCGGAAAACGGTCTGCAGCTCGTGCATGCCCGCATTCGGCCCGCTCGTGCGGCGCCCGAGCACGTGCAGGAACAGGTTCAGCTTCCCGGGCGCGGGAAACCATTGCAGCGCCTCGCCTAGCGCCATTCGGAGATCGCCAGGCGCAGCTCGACGCCCGGGAAATTCAGCCGCAGGCGCGCGGGCAGCGCGCCCTCGTAGGTCTGATACTCGATGCGCCAGCCGGCCTGCTCGAGCTCGGCGAGGCGGCCTTGCGCGTCGGCGCGCTGGTGCGTAGGCGCGGGCGCCGGCGCCTGCGCCGGCCGGCCGCGCACCCAGTCCGCGAGGCCCACGATCGGCATGCGGAAGCCGAGCACCTGCTCGGTGAGCGACTCGGCGTCGGCGGCCCTGAACTCGCGCCCGTCCTGCGTCGTCAGCACGACCTCGCCGCCGGCGCGCGCGAGGCGCGCGACGCCCTGGCCGAAAGGCGTGGTGAGCAGCATCTCGTCGCTGCGCGCCGAGTGCCGCCAGGCGATGTTGCCGCTGCCCGCGTCGTCGCGGTAGCTCACCGCGATGCGGCCGTAGAGCTCGAACTCGGGCTGCGCCGCCGGCAGCACGAAGCCGGTCCCGGCGCAGGCCGCGAGCAGTGCGATCGCTGCGGCGGCGCAGATGCCTCGCACGGCGCTAGGGACTGAAGCGCTTCAGGGTCTTCGCGAGCGTCTCGTTCTCCGGCGCCGCCTTGAGCGCCTCCTGCCAGACGCGGTGCGCTTCCTCGCGCTCGCCGCTTTGCCAGAGCACCTCGCCCAGGTGCGCGCCGATCTCCGCATCGGGCCGTCCGCGCCAGGCGCGCCGCAGCTGCTCGACCGCGCCCTTCAGGTCGCCCAGCCGGTACAGCACCCAGCCCATCGAGTCGATGATGAAGAAGTCGCCCGGGGCGAGCTCGAGCGCCTTCTCGATGAGCGCCTTCGCCTCTGTCAGCCGGATGTTGCGATCGGCGAAGGAGTAGCCGAGCGCGTTGTAGGCGTGCGCGTAGTCCGGGCGCAGCTGGATCAGGCGCTTCAGGCTGGACTCGAGCACGTCGAAACGGTCGAGCTTCTCCGCGGTGAGCGCGCGGTCGTAGAGCAGGTCGGGCTGGTCGGGCAGGCGCTTGAGCGCGCCGTCGAGCAGGTCGAACGCCTCCTCGTTGCGATTGGCATCGCGCAGCAGCTGCGATTCGGCCACGAGCAGCTGCACCTGCTGCTGATCGTCCCGGGCGGCGACCTCGTGCAGGTAGGCGCGCGCCTCGTCAAGCCGGCCCAGCTTGGCGATGGCGTTGGCGGTGCGCACGCGCGCGGGCAGTGCGTGCCCCGCGCCGTGGATCGACTTGTACCACTCGACCGCGCGCGGCCAGTCCTTCTGCTCCTCGGCGATCTGGCCGAGCGCGTACCGCGCGGCGTCCGGGTCGCGGAACTTGAGCTCGAGCAGGCGCTTCATGCTCGACTCGGCGACGCCGTATTCCTTGAGCTGCATCGCCATCAGGCCGACGGCGTAGATCGCGTCGGCATCCTGGGCGAAGCGCTTGCCGATCTCCTCGAACTCGGCGCGAGCCTCGGCGTTGCGCTTGTCGATCACCAGCAGGCGCGCGTAGTTCAGGCGCACGTCGCGCGCATCGGGATACTGCTCGAGGAACGCCGCGAGCCGCTTGGTCGCCTCGCCGGGCGAGCGCTGCTGCAGCAGCTGCGCCTCGTAGATCGCCGCGACCTCCCAGCCCGGCTGCAGCGCCGCCGCGCGGCGGATCTCGCCGAGCGCGAGCGCCTCGTCGTTCGCGGCGCTCGCCGCCTGCGCGAGAGCAAAATGCGCCTGCGGCAGCTTCGGGTAGCGGTCGGCGAGCTTGCGCACGACGCGCAGGTTGGCGGCCGTGTCGGGGCTGGCGCCGAGCAGCCGGTTCAGCTGCAGGAAGCCGGCGGCCGGAGTGACGGCGTCGCTCTCCAGGAGCTTCGCCAGGTAGGGCTCCGATTCTTCGACGCGCTTGGCGGCCACGAGCAGCACCACGAGGGTCTGCAGCGCCTGCAGCGAGCTCGGATCGGCGTCCTGCCAGGCGCGCGCCGACTCGAGCGCGAGCTCGGGCATGCGCGCGGCGTTGGCGAGCTCGACCGCGCGGCGCGCGACGCGCGGATCGCGCGTGCGCTTGGCGAGATCGAGGTAGGTCTGCGCCGCGAAGCCGGGGCTGCCGCGCTGCTGCGCGATCTCGCCCAGCAGGAAATCGTACAGCAGCGGCGCGGTCAGTTCCTGCGCCGGCAGGTTTGCCGGCGGCTTCGCCGGGGCAACCGCCGTCGCCGCTGGCGCGTCGTCGTCGTCAGGGTCCTGGGCCTGCTGCGCGCGCGCGCCGCCCAGCAGCATGCCGGCGAGCAGCAGCCCGGCGGCGATCGCCGCCTGAAGGCGGATTCTGGAGGGCATGGCGACGCAGTGTAGGTATATTCGGTGCGACGCACAAGACGACGAATTCCCGCTGCGCTCCGCCATGCCCGAGCTGCCCGAAGTCGAAGTCACCCGCCGCGGCATCGCGCCGCACCTCGTCGGCCGCGCGATCGCCGCGGTCGCGGTGCGCGAGCCGCGCCTGCGCTGGCCGGTGCCGCGCGCGGTCGGCGCGCTCGCCGGTCGCCGGGTGCGCGCGGTCAGGCGCCGCGGCAAGTACCTGCTCCTCGATTGCGGCGACGGCCACCTGATCCTGCACCTCGGCATGTCGGGCAGCCTGCGCCTGGTGGACGAGGGCAGCGCTCCCGGCAAGCACGATCATTTGGACATCGCCATCGGCCGCCAGGTTCTGCGCCTGCGCGATCCGCGCCGCTTCGGCGCCGTGCTCTGGACAACGCGCCCGCCCGAGGAGCACCCGCTCATCCGCCATCTGGGCGTCGAGCCGCTGTCGCGCGCGCTCGACGGCCGCCGGCTGCACGCGCTCACGCGCGGATGCCGCGTGCGCGTCAAGCCTTTCCTCATGGACGCCAGGCGCATCGTCGGCGTCGGCAACATCTACGCCTCCGAGAGCCTGTACCTTGCCGGCATCGACCCGCGCCGCGCGGCCGGGCGCCTGTCGGCTGCCGATTGCGCGCGCCTTGCCGCCGCGATCAAGCGCACGCTGCGCACGGCAATCCGCGCCGGCGGCTCAAGCCTGCGCGACTTCGTGGGCAGCGACGGCGCGCCGGGCTACTTCCAGCGGCGCGCCTGGGTTTACGGCCGCGCGGGCGAGAAATGCCGGCGCTGCGGAACCGCCGTCCGGAAGATCGTCCAGGGGCAGCGGGCGACGTATTTCTGCCCGCACTGCCAGCGCTAGGCAGCTCGGAACAGGGGAACCCAGGTTCCCCCGTGACCCCCTCCTAGCCGCCGAGCGACTTCACCTTCGCCGCGAGCTTGGCGCGCACGACCGGGTGGACGAACTTGGAGACGTCGCCACCGAGCAGCGCGATCTCGCGCACCAGCGTCGCCGAGACGAACATGTTCTGCTCGCCCGGCGTGAGGAAGATGGTCTCCATGGCCGGGTAGAGGTCGCGGTTCATGCCCGCGAGCTGGAATTCGTACTCGAAGTCGGAGACCGCGCGCAGGCCGCGCAGCACCACCTGCGCGCCCTGCTGACGCACGAAATCGATCAGCAGCCCGGAGAAGCCGACCACCGTGAGGTTCTTCACGTCGGCGAGCACCTCGCGCGCCATCTCGATGCGCTCGTGCACCGTGAAGAACGGGCGCTTCGCGCGGCTGTCGGCGATGCCGAGCACCAGCGTGTCGAACAGGCGGCTCGCGCGGCGCACGAGGTC
>DATKKT010000107.1:0-12534 GCA_035542795.1 Burkholderiales bacterium | reverse complement strand
AGTTCCTCGGGATGGCGACCGGGAAGGTGATGACGAGGACCTGGTCCGGCTGCGCCCGCAGGTAGCCGTAGATGCTCTCGGTCGTGTCGCGCACGACCGGCTTGCCGCAGCCCCTGCACTGCAGGCTGGCGGCGCGCGCGTAGAGCAGCTTCAGGTGGTCGTTCAGCTCCGTCATGGTCCCGACCGTCGAGCGCGACGTGCGCACCGGGTTGGTCTGGTCGATGGCGATCGCGGGCGGAATCCCTTCGATCGCGTCGACCTGCGGCTTGTCCATGCGATCGAGGAACTGGCGCGCGTACGGGCTGAAGGTCTCTACGTAGCGCCGCTGGCCCTCGGCGTAGAGCGTGTCGAAGACGAGCGAGGACTTGCCCGAGCCCGACACGCCGGTGACGACCACCAGCTCGCCGTTCGGGATCGAGAGCGTCAGGTTCTTGAGGTTGTTCTGTCGCGCGCCGCGGATGACGATCGCGTCGGCTGGGGGCTGCTCTAGCTTCATGGGGCGGCTGGCGGACCCGCCATTCTATCGGCTCTGCCGTGGCGTCAGGACGGCAATTCGAGGTTTCTCGCCAGCGCCTCTCGCATGCGCGCGAAATGAGATCCCTCCCAGAAGACCCCGCCGCAGCCCGGGCATTCGGAAAACCGCACGTACCGCGCGCGGATCCGCTCCGGGATTCGCGCGGCGACGCTGTCAGGATGTGCCGGGCGCAACGAAAGATTGCAGGCGAGGCAGAGCGTGAACGGCCGTGCGTGCTGCGCGAGGCCGAACCGCGAGGCGACCTCGCGCAGCTGCTCCTCGGCCTTGCGCGCGTGCACGTAGGCGCCGCGACGGACCTCACGGCACTTCAGCAGCTCGCGGTCGCGCGTCAGCACGATCCGGCGCTCTTCCTGCGCGAGGCGGCGGATCTCGCGGTCGGCGATCGCGTTCTCGTGCAGCGTGTCGTAGCCGAGCATCCGGAGGAAGCGCGCGAGGCCGCCAAGGTGCGCGTCGGCGACGAATTGCGGCCGGCCGGCGACCGGCTGCCGCGTCCATGGGTAGACCTCGATCGTGTCGCCTTCGCGCACGATGCGCTGCAGCGTCGCGTTGCGGCCGTTCACGACGATCGCCCCGGGCTCGGTGTGCGGCACGCCGAGCGCCTCGATCGCGTTCTTCAGGGTAGCGGCGCGGGCGCAGTCGTACGCGAAGGCGAGGTCGCGGCGTGTGCGTGGCAGGAACGCTGCCAGGTCGCCGTAGAAGCGGAAGCGCGCGGTGGCCATTGCAGAAACGGGGTGATGGTGCGATTCTAGGCTCGCGTGAACGCTTTTCTCAGGCTGCTGCTCGTTCTCGGGGCGCTGGGCTGGCCGGCGTTCCCGCGCGCCGCGCCGGCGCCGGTGCTGGTGATACCGGTGGAAGGCGCGATCGGCCCCGCGACGGCGGACTTCGTGCACCGCGGGCTCGAGCGCGCGGCGCGCGAGCACGCGCAGCTGGTGGTGCTGCGGCTCGATACCCCGGGCGGCCTGGACAGCTCGATGCGCGAGATCATCAAGGACATCTTGGCTTCGCCGGTGCCGGTGGCCGGGTTCGTCGCGCCGGGCGGCGCGCGCGCCGCGAGCGCGGGCACCTTCATCCTCTACGCGACGCACGTGGCCGCGATGGCGCCGGCGACCAATCTCGGCGCCGCCTCGCCGGTCGCGATCGGCGTGCCGGCCGGCCAGGGTGCGAAGGACAAGGACGGCAAGAGCGAGCCCGATTCCGGCGACACCATGCATCGCAAAGTCATGCACGACGCCGCCGCCTACATCCGCGGCCTTGCCGAGCTGCGCGGCCGCAATGCCGACTGGGCCGAGCGGGCGGTGCGCGAGGCGGTCAGCCTGCCCGCGACGGAGGCGATCAAGCTCAAGGTCGTCGATGTCCTGGCCGACGACGTTCCGGCGCTGCTGCGGGCGCTCGACGGGCGCCGCATCGGCGAGCACGCGCTCGCGACCGCGGGGGCGCAGGCGATCCCGTATGAGCCCGACTGGCGCTCGCGCATGCTCGCCACGATCACCAATCCGAGCGTCGCGTATCTCCTCGTGCTGGCCGGCATCTACGCGCTGCTCTTCGAGTTCAGCAACCCCGGGCTGGTGATGCCGGGCGTCGTCGGCTCGATCTGCGTGCTGATCGCGATGTATGCGTTCCACCTGCTGCCGGTCAATTTCGCCGGCCTGGCGCTGATCCTGCTCGGCATCGCGTTCATGGTCGCCGAGGTCTTCCTGCCGACCTACGGCTCGCTCGGAGTCGGCGGCGTGATCGCGTTCGCGATCGGCTCGGCGATCCTGATGAAGACCGACGTTCCGGAGTTCGGCATTCCGTACGCGCTGATCGCCGGCATCACCGCGGCGAGCGCGACGCTGCTGTTCCTGGTCGCGGGCATGCTGCTGCGCGCGAGGCGCCGCCCGGTCGTGAGCGGGCGCGAGCAGCTGATCGGCGCGCAGGGCGAGGCGCTCGAGGACCTGGACGCCGAGGGCTGGGCGCGCGTGCACGGCGAGCGCTGGCGCGTGCGCAGCCCGGTGCCGCTGCGCGCCGGCGCGCGGCTGCGCGTCACCGGCATGCACGGGCTGATCCTCGAGGTGCGCGCCGAGGACGGCGAGGCGGCGGCGCGGTGAGCGAATTCCTGGGACGCATCTTCAGCGAGGTGACGAACATGTTCAGCTTCGGGCTCGGTTTCCTGCTGCTCGCGATCTTGATCGTCGCGCTCTCGCTGAAGGTGCTGCGCGAATACGAGCGCGGCGTGGTGTTCCTGCTCGGCCGCTTCCAGAGGGCGATGGGGCCGGGGCTGATCCTCATCGTGCCCGGCATCCAGCAGATGGTGCGCGTGGACCTGCGCACGGTGGTGCTGGACGTCCCGCCGCAGGACGTGATCACGCGCGACAACGTGTCGGTCAAGGTGAACGCGGTGGTGTACTTCCGCGTCGTCGATCCGCAGCTCGCGATCATCCAGGTGGCCAACTTCCTCGAGGCGACCAGCCAGCTCTCGCAGACCACGCTGCGCGCGGTGCTGGGAAAGCACGAGCTCGACGAGCTGCTCGCCGAGCGCGAGAGGCTCAACGCCGACATCCAGACCGTGCTCGACCAGTCCACCGACGCCTGGGGCATCAAGGTCTCGAACGTCGAGATCAAGCACGTCGACCTGAACGACTCGATGGTGCGCGCGATCGCGCAGCAGGCGGAGGCCGAGCGCGCGCGCCGCGCCAAGGTGATCCACGCCGAGGGCGAGCTGCAGGCCGCCGAAAAGCTGCTGCAGGCGGCCGAACGGCTCTCGCAGCGCGCCGAGGCGATGCAGCTGCGCTACCTGCAGACGCTCACGCAGATCGCGGGCGACAAGAGCTCGACGATCGTTTTCCCGCTGCCGATGGACCTCGTCGGCCCCGTGCTGGAAGCGGCGAAAAGGCTGAAGGGCTGATCGCCTTCAGGCGACGAGGGCGACGCGCTCCAGCTCGCGCACTGCGAGGACGAGCTGCGCGTCGCCTGCGCAGGGCTCGATGCGGAAGCCCGCGCGCCGCACGAAGCGCAGCATCGCCTCGTTGCTGCGCAGCACTTCGCCCACGAGCGCGCGGATCTCGATGCTCACGCCGCCAGCCGCAGCCCGGTGGACAGGCGGTGGGCGAGGCCGCGCAGCCGGAAAGCGAGCGCGCGCCGCAGCTGCCGCCAGGCCGCGCGCATCGCGCGCGACCTCTGCCGCCGCGCCCAGCGGTGCATCCGGTACGAGTCCACGTGGCGCACCGCTAGCGGAACATCCCGTCGATCTGGTCGCGCCGCAGCCCGATGTCGCGGAGGTAGTGGTCGCTGAGGCCTTGCAGCTCGCGCCGCAGCCGCGCCTGGTGCTGCGCCGCGGCGAAGCGGGCGAGCGCGCGCGCGCCGGCACGGTAGGCCGAAGCGATGAGCCCGAAGAGAACGATCGTCAGCGCGTAGCCGGCCGAAGCCTGGATCCTGCGCGCGACCGTGACGCCGCTTGCTTGCATGCTCCTGCTCCTTGTCGATGAGCTTCCCGTTGCGGGGACGTGGGAGCAGTCTGGGCGAGGCTTGTATTCGGCCGATGTCAGCCCGGAAACAGCCGGTTTCCGCCTTGCGGCAGTTACATGACTGAAACAACCGCGCAACGCCGCCGACATCGCCCGGCGCGGCGTCCCCTCTAGCATTGCGGGCAATCGACCCCGGAGGGGCCTATGCAAGCCCAGCAAGGCAGCGCGGTTAAGATCACGGCCATGCCGCAACGTGTGCTGATCGTCGACGACGACGACGCCATCCGCGAGACGACGGGCGAATATCTGCAGGAGCACGGCTACGAGATCGCGCTCGCCGCCGACGGGGCGCAGCTGCGCGCGGCGTTCGCCAAGGCGGCGCCCGACGTGGTTCTGCTCGACCTGAATCTGCCGGGCGAGGACGGCCTCGCGCTCACGCGCTGGCTGCGCGCGCACCACGACGTGGCGATCATCATGGTGACGGGCGCGGGCGAGGTCGTCGACCGCGTGGTCGGGCTGGAGGTCGGCGCCGACGACTATCTCGCCAAGCCGTTCGACCTGCGCGAGCTGCGCGCGCGCGTGACGAGCGTGCTGCGCCGCACGCGCGGGCAGCCGGCGCGCGGCGCGGCCGCGGCCGGCGGGACGCGCGGTCGCGTGCGCGTGGGCCGCTGCCTGCTCGACCTCGACACGCACCAGCTCGTCGATGACCAGGGCGCGGAGCTGCCGATCACCGGCATGGAGTTCGACCTGCTGCGCGTGTTCATCGAGAACGCCAACCGCGTGCTGTCGCGCGACCAGCTGCTCACGCTCACGCGCAACCGCGAATGGGAGCCGTTCGACCGCTCGATCGACATCCGCATCGCGCGGCTGCGCCGCAAGATCGAGTCCGATCCCGAGCGGCCCAGCGCGATCCGCACGGTGCGCGGCGCCGGCTACATGTTCGTCTCCGCCTGAGGGCCGCCGCGTGGAAGACCGCCTTCGCGAAGCGGCGCTCGCGGTCTCCAGCGCCGAGGGCGAGCGGGTGTTCGAGGATCTGGTCGGCGCGCTCGCCGGCATCCTCGAGGTCGAATTCGCCACGGCCGCGGTCTACGAGGGCCGCGAGCGGCTGCGCTCGATCGCGCGCTTCGTCGAGGGCCGGATGCGCTCGAATCTCGCCTACCCGATCGCCGGCACGCCCTGCGAGAAGGCGATCGGGCGCGCGTTCGGCTTCTACCGCGCCGGCGTGCGCCGGCGCTTTCCCGAGGACGCCGCGCTCGCCGATCTCGGCGTCGAGGGCTACGCCGCGACGACGCTGACCGACTCGCGCGGCACCGCGATCGGGTTGCTGTCGGTGATGTCGCGCCAGCCGCTCGGCGACAAGCCGCGCATCGAGGCGATGCTGAAGATCTTCGGCGCGCGCATCGCCTCCGAGGTGGAGCGCCGGAGCGCCGACGGCGTGCTGCGCGCCAGCGAGGAGCAGTACCGCGCGATCTTCAACGCCGCCGCCGACAGCCTGATCCTGCGCGATGCCGATTACCGCGTCGTGGACGTCAACCCGGCGTTCCTGAGCGCCATCGGGCGCCGGCGCGAAGAGGTGATCGGCACCAGCCAGCTCATCGTCATCCCGCAGACCGAGCGCGAGCGGCTGTTCGCGCTGCACCAGCGCGCGATCGCCGGCGAGCCGATCCAGTTCGAGGCGCCGGCGGTGGGGCCGGACGGCGTCACGGTGCAGGTCGAGCTGCGCGGCGTGCCGATGGCGCACCAGGGCCGCCCGCACGTGCTCTACATCGGCCGCGACATCACCGCGCGCAAGGCGCAGGAGCAGCGCCTGCGCACCAGCGAGGAGCAATACCGCGCGATCTTCAACGCCGCCGCCGACGCCCTGGTGCTGCGGGACGCCGACTTCCGCATCGTCGACGTCAATCCGGCCTACGAGAGGATGAGCGGCTTCCGCCGCGCGGAGGTGGTCGGCACCACCGAGCTCACGCTGCGCGTGCCCGACGACAACCGCAACCGGCTGGAAGTGCACCGGAGCGTGCTCGCGGGCGAGGCGGCGCACGTCGAAACCAGGGCGATGCGCAAGGACGGCTCCCTGCTGTTTCTGGACGTGTTCGCGGTGCCGATGACCTATGCCGGCAAGCCGCACGTGCTCTACATCGGCCGCGACATCACCGACCGGCACGCGGCCGAGGACAAGCTCCGGGCGAGCGAGGAGCAGTACCGCGCGATCTTCAACGCCACGGCCGACTCGCTGGTGCTGCGCGACGCGGAGTTCCGCATCGTCGACGTCAACCCGGCGTACGAGGCGATGAGCGGGCGCACGCGCGAGGAGGCGCTCGGACGGCAGGAGGTCACCATGAGCGATCCGGCGCTCACGGCGCGCATCCGCGCGCTGCACGAGCGCGCGCTCGCGGGCGAGACCGTGAGCTGGGAGGCCGAGGCGCGGCGCAAGGGCGGCGAGAGCTTCCAGATCGAGGTGCGCGGCGTGCCGATCCGCCACCGCGACCGGCCGCACGTCCTCTACATCGGCCGCGACATCAGCGCGCGCGAGCGCGCCGACACCGAGCGCGCGCAGCTCGAGGCGCAGCTGCGCCAGTCGCAGAAGATGGAGGCGATCGGCCAGCTCACCGGCGGCATCGCGCACGACTTCAACAACATCCTGCAGGGCATCCTCGGCAACCTCACGCTCGCCGCCGAGCGCCAGGCCGAGCTGCGCGACGGCCGGCTCGGGAAATATCTCGAGCGCGCGCAGCACTCGTCGCAGCGCGCGCGCGAGCTGATCGCGCAGATGCTCACCTTCAGCCGCGGCCAGCGCGGCCCGCGCCGCCCGGTGGCGCTCGACGAGCTGGTGCGCGACGCCTGCAAGCTGCTGCGCTCGACGCTGCCGACGACGATCGACCTGCGCCTGAACCTGGAGGACGCGCTGCCGCCGCTCGAGATCGACCCGGTGCAGGTCGAGCAGGTGCTGCTGAATCTGTGCATCAACGCGCGCGACGCGATGAAGGGCAGCGGCGCGATCCGCATCGGCCTGCATTCGGTCGAGGGCGTGCGCGGGGTCTGCGCCTCCTGCCGGCAGAAGGTCGAGGGACGCTACCTCGAGCTCTCGGTGCGAGATACCGGGCCGGGCATCCCGCCGCAGGTCATGGAGCGCATGTTCGAGCCGTTCTTCTCCACCAAGGAGGTGGGCCGCGGCACCGGCATGGGACTGTCGCTCGCGCACGGGATCGTGCACGACCACGGCGGGCACATTCTCGTCGACTGCATCCGGAACGAGCGCACCAAGTTCCGCGTGCTGCTGCCGGCGCCCGTGGCGGCGGCCGCCGAGGCCGCGCCCGCCGAGCCCGGTCACGGCGGGCCCGCGCGCAGGCGCACGCGCCTGCGCGGCCGCGTGCTGGTGGTGGACGACGAGCAGGCCATCCGCGAGTTCATGCTCGACTTGCTGGGCGGCTGGGGCCTCGAGGTGGCCGCGCTGCCCGACGGCGCGGCGGCGCGCGACGCGATCGCGGCCGACCCGCAGCGCTACGACCTCGTGATCACCGACCAGACCATGCCGCAGCTCACCGGCCTCGCGCTCGCGCGCGAGATCGCGCGGCTGCGACCCGGTCTGCCGGTGATTCTCTATACGGGCTACGCCGAGGACCTGTCGCCGCAGGAGCTCGAAGAGGCCGGCGTGCAGCGCATCGTGCGCAAGCCGATCGAGCCCGCGCAGTTCTTCCCCCTGCTCGCCGCGCACCTCGCGGCGAGCTGATACCAGCACGCAACAATCCGCCGCCGGAGGGACATCGGCCGGTAACCCGCGCCGCCTAGCCTTCTCTCCCGTGCAGTCCGACAGGAGAGAGCGATGGACGGATATCTCATCAACGGCTCGGTAGGCATTCCGCGCGGCAGCATGCTGCGCATCGACGAGGGCGCCGGCGTGCTGCTCTACGTCTGGGAAGGCGAGGTGTGGCTCACCCAGGAAGGCAGCTGCCGCGACCACGTGCTGCAGGCCGGGCAATGGTTCCGCCTCGACCGCGGCGGCGCGGCGCTCGCGCACGCGTTCCGGCGCAGCGTGGTGAGCCTTTCCTCTCCGGTTGCCGAGGCGCCGTCGCGGCTGGTGACGCTGCTGCGCGGCGGCGGCGCCGTTCCGGTCGTGCTGCACCGGGGCGCCGTGCCGGCCGCGCGCGGCGTGCTGCGCCGGTTCCTGGACCAGCTCTTCCCGCCGCGCCCCGCCGCGGCCGGCGAATCGTGAAACTCGAGCGCTTCATCGACACCGGCCGGATGTTCCTGCCCGACGGCCTGGCGCTGATCGGCGGCTTCGATTCCCTGTCGCCCGGGGAGCGACGCTTCGTGAGCCAGGTGCAGGGCCGTACCTACGCCCGCATGCTCGGCGTCCTCTTGAAGCACCAGCCGCGGCTGCAGCGCCTCGAGACGATGATGGCCGGCTGCATGCCCGAGGGCCACCACTTCGTCCCCGATCCCGAAGCGATCGCCGCGGTGGTGCGCAGCCGCTCGGTCTGGTCCGTGCTCGCGCTGACCTGCCTGATCGGGCTCCTCGTCCGCTCGCATCAGCGGCTGAGCAGCGTTGCGCAAGCCCAGATCGACGCGCAATGGGCGGAGGCCCTGCGCGCCCAGGGCGACGAAGCGGCGGGCAGCGCGGCCCTGGATGAGCGCGCATGGCGCCTCGAAGACGCGCGGCTCGAGCCCGCCGCGCGCGACCGCGCGATCGGCGACCTGATCGTGCTGCTCGGCATGATCGACGGCATCCTGCAGGCGCAGGCGCGCGCGGATGCGAAATACTTCGGCGCCGCCTGCGGCCGCCGCCTGGCGCAGAGCGATCGAGCGCGAGTGGAAGGCGGGCTGCTGAATGCCTACCGCTGGCAGTACATCCTTTCAGGCGTCCAGGCGCCGCACTTCAGCGCGCTGCTGACCGGCATGCTGAATGCCGAGCAGCATGGCCGCATCGCCGCGGCGCTGGCGCCGCTGTTCGACAGTGCGGGCGTGCCGGGGGTGCGGGCGGCCTGAGCGATAATCTCGCGGCGATGAGCCGCGCGCAGGCAATCTCCCACGCAGAGCGCTATTTCGACGAGGGCGGTTTTTTCGCCGACCTAGCGCGGCGCGTCGCCATTCCAACGGAAAGCCAGAATCCAGAGCGCCGCGAGGACCTCGCGCGCTACCTGGAAGGCGAGATGAGGCCCAGCCTGCAGCGGCTGGGGTTTTCCTGTCGAATTCTCGAAAATCCAAAGGGCGCAGGCCCCATCCTGGTGGCGGAACGCATCGAGGACCCGGCGCTCGCCACGGTGCTCAGCTACGGGCACGGCGACGTGATCCGCGGCCAGGAGGCGAGCTGGAAGGCGGGCCTCGATCCCTGGACGCTCAAGCGCGAGGGCGACCGCCTCTACGGGCGCGGCACCGCCGACAACAAGGGCCAGCACTCGATCAACCTGGGCGCGGTGGCGGCGGTGCTCGCTGTACGCAAAAGGCTGGGTTTCAACCTGAAGATGCTGTTGGAGACCGGCGAGGAGGTCGGCTCGCCCGGCCTTAAGGAATTCTGTCGCCAGAACAGGGATCTCCTGAAGGCGGATGTCCTGATCGCCTCGGACGGGCCGCGCCTGCAGCCGGGGCAGCCGACCGTGTTTCTCGGCTCGCGCGGCGCGCTCAACATGGATCTCGTCGTGGACCTGCGCAACGGCGGCCACCATTCGGGCAACTGGGGCGGGCTGCTCGCCAATCCGGCCATCATCCTTGCGCACGCGCTCTCGACCATCACCGGCCCGAGAGGCGAGATCCAGCTCAAGGCGTGGCGCCCGGATACGCTCACGCCCGCGGTGCGCGAGGCGCTCTCGGGCCTGGAAGTGGACGGCGGCGAGGACGGCCCGAAAGTGGATCCCGGCTGGGGCGAGCCCGAGCTCACGCCCGCCGAGCGCGTGTTCGGCTGGTCGAGCTTCGAGGTGCTCGCCTTCACCGCGGGCAATCCCGACAAGCCCGTGAACGCGATTCCGCCGCGCGCGAGCGCGCACTGCCAGCTGCGCTACGTGGTCGGCATCGACCCGGCGGACATCGTGCCGGCGCTGCGGCGCCACCTCGAGGAGGCGGGCTTCCCGATGGTGAAAGTGACCGAGGCGCGCGACGGCTTCTTCAAGGCGACCCGGCTCGACCCGCAGCATCCCTGGGTCATCTGGGTAAAGAATTCCCTAGAGAAGACAAGTCGAAAGCCGACCGCCATCCTGCCCAACATCGGCGGCTCGCTGCCGAACGACATCTTCGCCGACGACCTCGGCCTGCCTACGGTCTGGATCCCGCACTCGTATGCGTCCTGCAGCCAGCACGCGCCGAACGAGCACCTGCTCGCGGCGGTGGCGCGCGACGCCCTGCGCCTGATGGCCGGGCTGATCTGGGACCTGGGCGAGGCGCCGACGCTGCCGCGCCGCCGCTGACCGCGCTGCCGCGCCGCTAGTCGACGTTCTTCTCGTCCTTGTACATCGCCTTGTGGCGCTGCGTCGCCACCCACTCATCGATCTGCGCCTCGGTCGCCGCGTGCGCGGGATCGAAGCGGTTCCAGTTGACGATCTCGGGCAGCGATTTCTTCCAGCGCTTGTAGGGCGGCTTCGCGGGCGCGCCGAAGCACATGATGTCGAGCACCGAGAGCTCGGGCGGGATGCCGAGCAGCGGCTTCATTGCTTTCTGCGCCGCCTCCTGCCCGATCGCGGTGACCCACCAGACGTTGTAGCCGAGCGCCGCGGCCGCGAGATGCGCGCTCATCGTCGCCGCGGCCACGCTCTGCAGCAGGATGCGCTCGGCGTTCTCCTTGTACATGCGATCGAGGTCCGAGCCGTCGTTGAGCACCGGGAAGGCGCGCACCCAGCGGAAGTCGCTCGCCACCACGATCATGCCGGGCGCGGTGGCGAGGCCGCGATAGTCGGGCGTAGGGAACTTCATCTTCAGCTTCGCGCGCCGCACCTGCTCCTCGCGGAAGTACTCCATGATGCGGTCCTTGAGCGCCTGCTCGGTCACCACGATGAAGTGCCACGGTTGCGCGTTCGCACCCGAAGGCGCATGGCGCGCCGCCTCCAGGATCAGCTCGAAGTGCTCGCGCGGCACGGCGGCAGACGGGTCGAACGCGCGCACCGTCATGCGGCTGCGGATCACGTCCATCAGCGCGTCGTACCGCGCACGAGTGTCGGCAGGCATGCAATTCCCCCTTAGAATGGCGGCCCCAAGAATACGCTGCAGCCTCAGGAACGCAAAAGAGATGGCCAAGTACGTCTACACGATGCGCCGGGTCAGCAAGACCGTGCCGCCCCAGCGCACGATCCTGCGCGACATCTCGCTCAACTTCTTCCCCGGCGCCAAGATCGGCGTGCTCGGCCTGAACGGCTCGGGCAAGTCGACGCTGCTGAAGATCATGGCCGGCGTCGACGACCATTACGAGGGCGAGGTGGTGCGCATGCCCGGCATCCAGGTCGGCTTCCTGCCGCAGGAGCCGCAGCTGGAGGCCGAGAAGACCGTGCGCGAGACGATCGAGGAGGCCGCGGGCGACATCGCCGCGGCGAAGACACGCCTCGACGAGGTCTACGCCGCGTACTCGGAGGAGGGCGCGGACTTCGACGCGCTCGCCGCCGAGCAGGCGAAGCTCGAGGCGATCGTCAACGCCGCGGGCGGCGGCCAGGAGCTGGAGATCGCGGCCGACGCGCTGCGCCTGCCGCCCTGGGAGCACAAGATCGGCATCCTCTCGGGAGGCGAGAAGCGCCGCGTGGCGCTGTGCCGGCTGCTGCTTTCCAAGCCCGACCTGCTGCTGCTGGATGAGCCGACCAACCACCTCGACGCCGAAAGCGTGGAGTGGCTCGAGCAGTTCCTGCAGCGTTTCCCCGGCACGGTGGTCGCGGTCACGCACGACCGCTACTTCCTCGACAACGCGGCTGGCTGGATCCTCGAGCTCGACCGCGGCTACGGCATCCCCTGGGAGGGCAACTACTCCTCGTGGCTGGAGCAGAAGGAGAAGCGCCTCGAGGTCGAGGCCAAGCAGGAGGAGGCGCGCATCAAGACGATGAAGGCCGAGCTCGAATGGGTGCGGCAGAACCCCAAGGGCCGGCAGGCGAAGTCGAAGGCCCGACTCGCACGCTTTGAAGAATTGTCTTCTTTTGAAATTCAAAAAAGAAATGAAACGCAGGAGATCTTCATCCCGGTCGCCGAGCGGCTGGGGAACGAAGTCATCGAGCTCGACAAGGTCTCCAAGGGCTTCGGCGACCGGCTGCTCATCGACAAGCTCTCGTTCAAGGTGCCGCCCGGCGCGATCGTGGGGATCATCGGGCCGAACGGCGCCGGCAAGTCGACGCTGTTCAAGATGATCGTGAAGAAGGAGAAGCCCGACTCGGGGAAGATCGCGATCGGCAAGACAGTCAAGATCGCGTACGTCGAGCAGATGCGCGATTCGCTCGCCGGCGACAAGACCGTGTTCGAGGACGTCTGCGGCGGGCAGGACACGATCACCGTGGGCAGGTTCCAGATGCCCTCGCGCGCCTACCTGGCGCGCTTCAACTTCCGCGGTGCCGATCAGCAAAAGCCCGTAGGCCAGCTCTCGGGCGGCGAGCGCGGCCG
>DATKKT010000106.1:0-26869 GCA_035542795.1 Burkholderiales bacterium | reverse complement strand
TTGTCGCCGGACTTGAATTCCGCGTAGCGCTCGCCCGGATTGAATTCGTAGCCGGTCAGCATCGCGTTGAAGGCCTTGACGTCGGCGTCCAGCGTCTGGATCGAGCACACCAGCACCGCGCTCATCACGCCCGAGCGCCCGAGCAGGCGGCTCATGTAATTGACGTTCATGTGCCCCTGCTCGTTGCGCAGGCGCACGCCCCACTCCAGCCGCTTCGTGGCCGCGTCGTAATGCGGCGGCACGTGCCAGCCGTCGGTGTAGACCGCGCGCATGCCGAGGCGCTTGCGCTCCTCGTTGCCCGGCCCGTCGGATTCCTTCAGCGACTTCAGCAGCGCCTCGGCGTCGATCTTCTCGTCGTCCTTCACGTAGCCGACCGGATCGAACGCGAACACCGCGAACCAGTCGAGGTCCGCCGGCGCGATCAGGTAGTGGCCGTCGCGCGGCGGGTTGCCCATGATTTCGAGGAAACGCCGCGTGTTCCGCTCGTCGAGGAAGGCGTAGCCCTCGGGGATCCTCAGCTTCGCCTTGCCGGCGACCGCGCCTTCGCCCGGCCCCTTCTGCCAGGCGAGCTTTTGCAGCTCCTGCAGGATCTGGTTCGGATCGCGCTGCGCCTGCGCGAAGCAGGGCGCCAGCAGTGCCGCCAGCAGAACCGCCCGTAACAGTGTCATGACCCCTCCCTGGGGACGCCTGCGTTCAGCGCACGCCCGGCAGCATGCCTTTCATGTTCCTCATCATGCGCGCGAGGTTGCCGCCCTTCATCATCTTCATCATCTGCTGCATCTGCTCGAACTGCTTGAGCAGGCGGTTGACCTCCTGCACTGGCACGCCGGCGCCGGCGGCGATGCGCCGCTTGCGCGAGGCCTTGATCAGGTCCGGGTCGGCGCGCTCCTTCTTCGTCATCGAGTTGATGATGCCCTCGATGCGCGCGAACTGCTTGGTGTCCTGCAGCTTCGCCGGATCGATCTGGCCGGCGAGCTGCGCCGGCAGCTTGTCGAGCATCGAGGCGATGCCGCCCATCTTGTTCATCTGCTGCAGCTGCTCGCGGAAGTCCTCCAGGTCGAAGCCCTTGCCCTTGCGCACCTTCTCGGCGAGCTTCTGCGCCTTCTCGACGTCGACCTGCTTGTGCGCCTCCTCGACGAGCGACAGGATGTCGCCCATGCCCAGGATGCGCGAGGCCATGCGCTCAGGGTGGAAGGCCTCCAGGCCGGTGAGCTTCTCGCCCGTGCCCGCGAACTTGATCGGCTTGCCGGTGACGTGGCGCACGGAAAGGGCAGCCCCTCCCCGCGAGTCGCCGTCGAGCTTGGTGAGCACCACGCCCGTGAGCGGCAGGCGCTCGCTGAACGCCTGCGCGACCCTGACCGCGTCCTGGCCCTGCATCGCGTCGACGATGAACAGCGTCTCAGCGGGATTCAGCGCCGCGTGCAACGCCGCGATCTCCTGCATCATCGGTTCGTCGATCGCCAGGCGCCCCGCGGTGTCGACGATCACGACGTCGTCGTAGTGCGTCTTCGCATACTGGACGGCCTGCGTCGCGATCTCGATCGGCTGCTTCGAATCGCTCGCGAAGAATTCCACGCCCGCCTGCGCGGCCACGGTCTTCAGCTGCTCGATCGCCGCGGGCCGGTAGACGTCGCAGGAGACGACGAGCACTTTCTTCTTCTGCCCTTTCAGCAGCAGCGCGAGCTTGCCCACCGTCGTCGTCTTGCCCGAGCCCTGCAGGCCGGCCATCAGGATCACCGCCGGCGGCGCCACCGCGAGCTCGAGGCCCGCGCTCGCCTCGCCCATCAGTTGCGCGAGCTCTCGGTGCACGACGCCGACGAGCGCCTGCCCGGGCGAGAGGCTGCCGATCACTTCCTGGCCGAGCGCCTTGGCACGCACCGCGTCGATGAAGTGCTTGACGACCGGCAGCGCGACGTCGGCCTCGAGCAGCGCGACGCGCACTTCGCGCAGCGCGTCCTGCACGTTCGCTTCGGTGAGGCGCGCCTCGCCGCGGATCGTCTTGACGATCCTCGCGAGTCGCGCGGTGAGGTTGTCGAGCATGGGTGCTAAACTGAATCCGTGCCCGAGATTGTAATTCACGTCGTCGCAAGCGCCGTGTACGCCGTGCTCGCGCTGCACTTCTGGAACACGCGCTGGCGCCGGCCGGCCGCGGCGCAAGGCGGGCCGCGCGAGGCCGCGCACGAGGGCCTGCGCACGGGCCTGCGTCCATGGGAGCGCGTGGCGATCCTGCTGCCGCTCGCGCTGCACGGCCGCCTGCTCTACGTCGACGTGTTCGCGAGCGCGGAGCTGCGCTTCGGCTTCGCCTACGCGCTGTCGGCGATGCTCTGGATGACGGTGCTGTTCTACTGGCTGGAGAGCTTCTTCTACGACCTGGACGCGCTGCTGCCGCCCGCGCTCGCGCTCGCCGCGTTCGCGCTGCCGCTGCCCGCGCTGTTTCCCGGGCGCATGGGCGCGGAATACACCGCCGGCCTGGAGTTCCGCCTGCACCTGGTGCTCGCGATGCTCGCCTACAGCCTGTTCACGATCGCCATCCTGCACGCGGTGCTGATGGCCGTGGCAGAGCGCCGGCTGCACCGCAAGGACGGCAGCGTTCTCGGCGCGCTGCCGCCGCTGCTCACGCTCGAGCGCCTGCTGTTCCGCCTGATCGGCGCCGCGTTCGTGCTGCTCACACTCACGCTCGCCACCGGCATGCTGTTCTCCGAGACGCTGTTCGGCCGCAGCATGCGCTTCGAGCACAAGACGGTGTTCGGCATCCTCTCCTGGCTGACCTTCGGCGTGCTGCTCGCCGGGCGCTTGCTGTACGGCTGGCGCGGGCGCACCGCGCTGCGCTGGACGCTGTCGGGCTTCGTGCTGCTGATCCTCGCCTACGTCGGCAGCCGCTTCGTGCTGGAAGTCATCCTCGGCCGCACCTGACGGCGCGTGGACGCGGTTCCCCTCGGCTGGCTGTTCGGCGCGCTCGGGGCGATGCTCGCGCTCTCCGCCTTCTTCTCGATCGCCGAGACGTCGATGATGGCGATCAACCGCTTTCGCCTGCGGCACCTGGTCGCCGAGGGCCGGGCGAGCGCGCGGCGCGTGGCCGACATGCTCAAGCGCACCGACCGGCTGCTCGGCTGCATCCTGATCGGCAATACTCTCGCGATCACGGTCGCGACGACGATCGCCGGCCTGATCACGGTGCGGCTGTTCGCGGAGGACCGCGTCGCGTTCCTGCTCAGCCCGATCGCCGTCGGCTTCCTCGTCATCGTATTCTGCGAGATCACGCCCAAGGTCGTGGGCGCGACCCACCCGGAGCGCTCCGCGCTGCTGCTTTCTCTGCCGCTCAAGTTCACGCTGCGCACGCTCGACCCGGCGGCCTGGTTCATCAACCTGTTCGTGCGGCCGATCCTCTGGCTGCTGCGGGTGCAGCCGGATCCCAATCTCGAGGCGCCCCAGCTATCCCCGGAGGAGATCCGCACGCTGGTGATCGAATCCTCGGGCTTCATGCCCAAGAAGCACCGCGCGATCCTGCTGAATCTGTTCGACATCGGCGAGATCACGGTGCAGGACGTCATGGTGCCGCGCGCCAGGATCGAGGCGATCCGCCTGGACGACGAGATGGAGGCGATCGCGCGCCAGCTCACGACGAGCTTTCACCGCGAGCTGCCGGTGTACCGCGGCGCGGGCGACGAGGTGGCCGGCGTGCTCAGCCTGCGCAAGGTGCTGGGGCTGCTGTTTTCCGGCGCGCTCGACCGCAAGGCGATCGAGGACCTGCTGGACGAGCCCTACTTCGTGCCGGCCAGCACGCCGGCGATCGCCCAGCTGCAGTATTTCCAGGAGAAGCGCGAGCGCATCGGCCTGGTGGTGGACGAATACGGCGAGCTCATGGGCCTGGTGACGCTGGAAGGCATCATGGAGCAGATCATCGGCAAGTTCACGACCTCGCTCCCCTCGGCACAGCCGGCGCTCTCCTGGGACGCCGAGGGCGCGGCGGCGGCCGACGGCGCGATGCCGGTGCGCGAGGTGAACCGGGTGCTGGGCCTGGAGCTGCCCACCGACGGGCCGAAGACGCTCAACGGCCTGATCCTCGAGCACTTGCAGGACATTCCGGAAGCCAACGTGTCGATCAAGATCGCCGGCGTGCCGATCGAGATCCTGAGCACCCAGGGCCGGGCGGTGAAGTCGCTGCGCCTGTACCGCCCTCCGGCAACGCCCGTGCCGCCGGCGGCGTGAACCGTGAATTCCGTCATTTGGCCAAGTCTTTGACTCGGCGCTAGAATCCCGAATCACTTCGCGCACGGGCTGGGAGCGACAATGGCGACGGCGGCGGCAGCGGTAAAGGGCGGGGCCAAGGAATTCACCTTCGCCTGGGAAGGCAAGGACAAGGCGGGCAAGACCGTGCGCGGCGAGATGCGCGCCGCGGGCGAGAACATGGTCCAGGCTTCGCTGCGCCGCCAGGGCATCACGGTCGCCAAGGTCAAGAAGCAAAGAGCGGGCAGCGGCGGAAAGGTCGGCGAGAAGGACGTCGCCCTGTTCACGCGCCAGATGGCGACGATGATGAAGGCCGGCGTGCCGCTGCTGCAGGCCTTCGACATCGTGAGCAAGGGCGCGACCAACCCCGCGGTGGCGCGGCTGCTCGTCGAGCTCAAGACCGAGGTGGAGACCGGCTCCTCGCTCGCGCAGGCCTTCCGCAAGTATCCGCTCCACTTCGACGCGCTGTACTGCAACCTGGTGGCCGCCGGCGAGGCCGCCGGCATTCTCGAGCAGCTGCTCGATCGCCTGGCGATGTACAAGGAAAAGACGCTCGCCATCAAGTCGAAGATCAAGTCGGCGCTGTTCTACCCGGTGTCGATCGTCGTGGTGGCGATCGTGATCACCGCGGTGATCATGATCTTCGTGATTCCGGCGTTCAAGAGCGTGTTCTCGAGCTTCGGCGCCGACCTGCCCGCGCCGACGCTGGTGGTGATGTCGATCTCGGACTGGACGGTGGCGAACTGGTACATCCTGTTCCCGGCGATGGGCGGCGCGGTCTACGCCTTCCTGGAGGCCTGGAAGCGCTCGCTCGCGGTGCAGATCTTCATGGACCGCCTCAGCCTGAAGCTGCCGATCTTCGGCTCGCTGCTGAGGAAGGCCGCGGTGGCGCGCTGGACGCGCACGCTGTCGACGATGTTCGCCGCCGGCGTGCCGCTCGTGGAGGCGCTCGACTCGGTCGGCGGCGCCTCGGGCAACTACGTCTACCTGCAGGCGACGAACAAGATCAAGCAGGAAGTCGCCACCGGCACCGCTCTCACGGTGGCGATGCAGAACTCCGGCGTCTTCCCGCCGATGGTGATCCAGATGTGCTCGATCGGCGAGGAGACGGGCGCGCTCGACGCGATGCTCAGCAAGGTCGCCGACTTCTTCGAGGCCGAGGTTGACGAGGCGGTCGAGGCGCTGTCTTCGCTGATGGAGCCGATTATCATGGTGGTGCTCGGCACGCTCATCGGCGGGATGGTGGTGGCCATGTACCTGCCGATCTTCAAACTCGGCGGCGCCGTCTAAGCGCCGTTGCCGAACCCGGCCCTGGGCTTCATTGCGGAGCCCGAAGTCTTTCCCTGGATCGCGGGGGTCGTCGGCCTGTGCGCGGGCTCGTTCCTCAACGTCGTCATCCATCGGCTGCCGAAGATGATGGAGCGCGCCTGGCGCGCCGACTGCGCCGAACTGGCCGGCCAGCCGATCCCTGAGCAAGGTCGTTACAACCTCTTCGTGCCGCGTTCGAAATGCCCGGGTTGCGGCAGCGCCATCAAGGCCTGGCAGAACGTTCCCGTCTTCAGTTGGCTTCTTCTCAAGGGAAAATGCGCCAACTGCAGGGCGTCGATCAGTCTCAGGTATCCGCTCGTCGAGTTGCTGGCGGGGCTGGGCGCGGCCGGGTCGGCGGCGCACTTCGGCTTCGGCGCCGCGGCCTTCGGCGCGATGCTGTTCCTCTGGTGCGCGATCGCGCTCGCCTTCATCGACCAGGCGACCGGCTATCTGCCCGACGACATCACTCTGCCGCTGCTCTGGGCCGGGCTGCTGCTCAACGCCGCGGGGACCTTCGTGCCGCTTGCCGAGGCGGTGATCGGCGCCGCGGCGGGCTACCTGCTGCTCTGGTCGATCTACTGGCTCTACAAGCTCGTCGCCGGCAAGGAAGGCATGGGCTACGGCGACTTCAAGATGAACGCGGCGATCGGCGCCTTCGTAGGCTGGAAGATGCTTCCCCTGGTGGTGCTGGTGTCGTCGATCGTCGGCCTCTGCTTCGGCCTGCTGCAGATGCTCGGCGCGCGGCGCGGCTGGGACAGCGCCTTCCGCTTCCATTTCGGCCCCTACCTTGCGCTGGGCGCCATCGTGGCGCTCTTCTGGGGCCAGCCGATCGTGCGCTGGTACCTCAATCCGTAGCGCGCGGCGTTGAAACCGGTCATCGGCCTCACCGGCGGCATCGGCAGCGGCAAGAGCGCCGCCGCCGATGCGTTCGAGGAGCTCGGCGCGACGATCGTCGACACCGACGCGATCGCGCACGAGCTCACCGCGCCCGGCGGCGCGGCGGTGGCCGAGATCGCGCGCCAGTTCGGCAAGGCCTTCGTCGACGCCTCCGGCGCGATGGACCGCAAGCGCATGCGCGATCTCGTCTTCAGCGATGCCGAGGAAAAGCAGCGCCTGGAGGCGATCCTGCATCCGATGATCCGCGCCGAAGCCGAGCGGCGCATCGCCGCCGCGGCGGGCCCGTACGTGATCTACGTGGTGCCGCTGCTCGTCGAATCGGCCGGCCACCGCGAGCGGGTCGCGCGCGTGCTCGTGGTGGACTGTCCGGAGGTACTCCAGATCGCGCGCGTGCGGCAGCGCAGCATGCTTCCCGAAGCACAGGTCAGGCGCATCATAGACTCTCAGATCAAGAGGGAAAGGCGGCTCGCCGCCGCCGACGATGTGATCGACAATTCAGGCGATCTTTCGGCACTGCACAAGCAGGTGCGCGCGCTCCACGAAAAGTACCTCGCGCTCGGCCGGCCTTGAGGCCGAATTTGTGTTGAGCGCCTAAATCACTCAGAATCCGGCCATTTTCGCGCCTCGGCGAGGCTGGCCTGGCCGCAATAACGTATGAGTACCCGCTCAACGAGCGCATCCGGACCCTGCTGCGCCTGGAGGATCTGTTCGAGCGCTCGCGCCATTTCATCGCGCGCACCGACCCGCTTGACCATCACGTCGCGCTGCTGACGCTGTTCGAAATCCTCGAGGTCGCCGGGCGCGCCGACCTCAAGTCGGACCTGCTGCAGGAGCTGGAGCGCCAGAAGCAGGTGCTGCTGTCGTTCCGCAACAATCCCGAAATTTCCGAGGAGGCGCTCTCGGGCGTGCTGCGCGACATCGAGCAGGCGGCCGCGGCGCTGTTCTCGATGCAGGGGCGCATCGGCCAGTACCTGCGCGAGAACGAGTGGCTGATGTCGATCAAGCAGCGCACCGGCATCCCGGGCGGCGCCTGCGAGTTCGACCTGCCTTCGTACCACTACTGGCTGCACCGGCCGGCCGAGGAACGCATCGGGCAGCTCGCCGCCTGGACGAGTCCGCTCTACCCCTTGCGCGACGGCTCGGCGATCATCCTGCGCATCCTGCGCGAGTCCGGCAAGCCGCAGAGCCTGCAGGCGCCGCTCGGCACGTTCCAGCAGATGCTGGGCGGCAAGACCGCGCAGATGCTGCGCGTGCGCCTGGAGCCCGGCCTGCCGTGCGTGCCGGAGATCAGCGCCAACAAGTACGTGCTCAACATCCGCTTCCTCGCGCAGAACGGCGAGGAAACGCGCGCCAAGACCGCCGACTGGGACGTCGGCTTCGAGCTCACCTTCTGCAATTTGTGAAGACGGTTTCCTGCCCGCGCTGTGGCGCTCCGGCGGCGTATTCCCCGGAAAACCGCTGGCGGCCGTTCTGCAGCGAGCGCTGCCGCACCATCGACCTCGGCGCCTGGGCTTCCGAGTCCTACCGCATCCCGATGTCCGAGCGCGAAGCCGAGGTGCCCGAGGACGCCGACCCCGGCAAGTCCTGAGCCGCCTCAGTCCCAGCTGCCGCGGATCATCGCCAGCCCGTGCGCGCCCGCACGGCGCGCCGCCGGCAGGTCCGAAGGCCGCAGGCCGCCGATGGCGTACACCGGGATGCTCGCGCCGCGCGCGATGGCGGCGAAGCCCTCCCAGCCGAGCAGCGGCGCGCCCGGGTGGGTGGCCGTGGCCTTGACGGGCCCGACGATCGCGAAATCCAAGTCGAGCTGCGCCGCCCGGCCCAGCTCTTCTCGCGTGTGGCAGGACGCGGCCGCGAGGCCTTCCTTCGGCCGTTCCTTCAGCTGCCGCAGCTGCGCGGCGGTGAAATGGAGGCCGTCGGCGAGATCGGGACCGCCGTTGACGAGGACCTTCGCGCCGTAGCGCCGGGCGAGCCCGGCCACCTCCTGCGCGAAGCCGATCCGATCCGGAAGACTCTTGTCGCGCACCTGGATGAGGCGCAGGCCCGCCTTGAGCCTGCGCTCCATGATCGCCAGGCTCTCGCCCACGCCCAGCCGCTCGGCGTTGCTGATCGCGTATTCGAGCGGCAGGGCGAGCGACGCGAGCACCGGCGCATTGGCCGGCAGCATCGGCTCGGCCATCGGCGCGTCGAGCCGCTGCCAGGCGAACGCCTGGCGCTCCCGCGCGTCCGGCTCGCCGCTCCACTCGGTGACGCGGAAGAAGTTCAGGCGCACGTGGCCGTGCTCGTAGACGTGCTCGCGCGTGATCCAGGGATAGGCGGTGACGACGTCGATGCCGAGCTCCTCGTGCAGCTCGCGCGCGAGCGCGCGCTGCGGCGGCTCGCCCGCCTCGATCTTGCCGCCGGGGAACTCCCACCAGCCGGCGTAGACCTTGCCCGCCGGGCGCCGCGCGAGCAGGAAGCTGCCGTCGGGCCGCTCGATGACCGCGGCGGCGACCTCGATCATCCCTTCTTCTTGGCGTGCTTGCCCGCCCAGTCCCTCGCGAACTGATACGCGACGCGTCCGCTGCGCGAGCCGCGCTGCATCGACCATTGCAGAGCTTCCTCGCGCGCCTGTTCCGCTTCTTTTTTTGTACAGGAAAAAGTACTTAACCAGTGGCCGACGATCTCGAGATACTCGTCCTGGTCGAACGGGTAGAACGACACCCACAGGCCGAAGCGCTCCGAGAGCGAGATCTTCTCCTCCACGGTCTCGCCGGGGTGGATCTCGTCGCCGACGTACTTGGTCTCCAGGTTCTCCTGCATGTACTCCGGCATCAGGTGCCGGCGGTTGGAGGTCGCGTAGATCAGCAGGTTCTCGGAGGTGGTCGAGATCGAGCCGTCGAGCGCGACCTTGAGCGCGATGTAGCCCTCCTCGGAGCCGTGGAAGGTGAGGTCGTCGCAGAAGACGAGAAAGCGCTCGGGCCGGTTCGCCACCAGGTCGACGATCGCCGGCAGGTCGGCAAGGTCGCTCTTCTCGACCTCGATGAGGCGCAGGCCCTTGCCCGAATACTTGTTGAGAAGCCCCTTCACGATCGAGCTCTTGCCGGTGCCGCGCGCGCCCGTGAGCAGCACGTTGTTGGCGGGCCTGCCTTCGATGAACTGGCGCGTGTTCTGCTCGACCTTGGCGATCTGCGCGTCGATGCCCTGCAGGTCGGCGAGGCGCATGCGGTGCACGTGGCGCACCGGCTGCAGCCAGCCCTGGCCGCGCGCGCTTCTGCGCCACCGGAAGGCGATGCTCGCCTTCCAGTCGGTGGGCGGCGGGGGCGGCGGCAGGATTTCCTCGAGCCGCTCGAGGATCTTCTTCAGCTCCTGGCTCATGTGCGGTATTCGGCGTTGATTTTCACGTAGTCGTACGACAGGTCGCAAGTCCAGACGGTCGCCGCCGACTTGCCGCGCTTGAGGACCGCGCGCACGGAGAATTCGGGCTTCCTCATCGCAGCCAGCGCATCCGCCTCGCGATAGGCGGGATTCCGCCCGCCTGACCGGGCGACCTGCACCTCGTCAATGAACAGGTCCACCTTGCCCGTGTCGAGGTCGCGCACGCCCGCGTAGCCGATGGCCGCGAGGATGCGGCCGAGATTCGGGTCGGAGGCGAAGAAGGCGGTCTTCACGAGCGGCGAATGTGCAATCGCGTAGGCGATCTTCCGGCACTCGGCCTCGCTGCGCCCGCGCTCGACGGTCACCGTGACGAACTTGGTCGCGCCCTCGCCGTCGCGAATGATGGCCTGGGCCAGTTGTTGCGCGACTTGCAGGATCGCCGCCTCGAGAAGCTCGAGGTCCCTCTCCTTCCTCGCTTCGACGCCAACGCCCGAAGAAAGCAAGACAAAGGAATCATTGGTTGAAGTATCGCCATCCACCGTAACGCAATTGAACGAGCGGTCGGCGACGCGCTTCACGATCCGGTTCAGCGCGGCCTGCGGCAGCTTCGCGTCGGTGGCGACGAAGCCGAGCAGGGTCGCCATGTCGGGCCGGATCATGCCCGCGCCCTTGGCGATGCCGGTCACCGTCGCCTCGCCGCCCGAGAGCTGCACCTTGCGCGACGCCGCTTTCGGAACCGTGTCCGTCGTCATGATCGCTTCGGCGGCGTCCAGCCAGCTGCCGTCCTTCAATCCGGGAAGCGCGGCGGCGATCCGGTCCGCCGGCAGCGGCTCCATGATGACGCCGGTGGAGAACGGGAGCACTTGATTCGCTTTTGCCTGAATTTGCTTCGCGACCGCGTCGCAGACTATCAGGGCTCGACGCAATCCATCCTTGCCCGTCCCGGCGTTCGCATTGCCTGTGTTCACGACGAGCGCGAGCACCGGGTTCTTCAAGTGCTTCTTCGCGAGGATCACGGGCGCGGCGCAGAATCGGTTGCGCGTGAAGACGCCGGCGGCCTTTGCGCCGGGCGCGAGGCGCATCACCAGCAGGTCCTTGCGGCCGGGCTTCCTGATGCCGGCCATCGCGAAGCCGAGCTCGAGGCCGCGCACCGCGTGCAGCGAGGCCGGGTCCGGCGGCGGCAGGTTGACGGCCATCGGCAGCGCGCCCTAGGCCAGCTTGCCGTGGCAGTGCTTGTACTTCCTGCCCGAGCCGCACGGGCAGGGATCGTTGCGGCCGATCTTCTGCGCGGCGCGCACGGGCTGCGGCTTGCGCGCGGGCGCGGCCGCGGGCTGCCCCTCGGCCGCGGGCTCGGCGGCGGTGCCGTCGAACGCCTCCTCATAGCTCGCGTGCTGCGCGCGCACGTTCTCGACATGCGCCTTGTCGTCGGCCCTGGGCGCCTCCTGCGGCTGGATCTCGACGAGCATGAGGCTCTTGGTCACCTCGAGCTTCACCGACTCCAGCATCGCGCCGAACAGCTCGAAGGCCTCGCGCTTGTACTCCTGCTTCGGGTTCTTCTGCGCGTAGCCGCGCAGGTGGATGCCCTGGCGCAGGTAGTCGAGCGCCGCGAGGTGCTCGCGGTAGTGCGAATCCAGCACCTGCAGCATGAGGTAGCGCTCGTACTCGCGGAACGAGGCCTTCGCGTGCTCCGGGATCTTCGCGTCGTAGGCTGACTGGCCGAGCGCGACGATGCGCGCGAGCATCTCCGTGTCCTGCAGCTCGGGCTCCTTCTCCAGCCAGGCCTTCACCGGCACGGCAAGGCCGATCTCGGCCTTCAGCGCCGTCTCGAGGCCCGCCGCGTCCCACTGCTCCTCGACGCTGTCCTCGGGCACGTACTGGCGGAACAGGTCCGTGATCACGCCCGCGCGCAGGTCGGCGATGCGCGGCGAGACGTCGCCGGACTCGAGCAGCTCGTTCCTCAGCGCGTAGATGGTCTTCCTCTGGTCGTTGGCGACGTCGTCGTACTCGAGCAATTGCTTGCGGATGTCGAAGTTTCGCGCTTCGACCTTTCGCTGCGCGCTCTCGATGGAGCGCGTGACCATGGCGTGCTCGATCGCCTCGCCCTCGGGCATCTTCAGCATCACCATGATGCGGTTGATGCGGTCGCCCGCGAAGATCCTGAGCAGCGGGTCCTCGAGCGCCATGAAGAAGCGCGAGCTGCCCGGGTCGCCCTGGCGGCCCGAGCGGCCGCGCAGCTGGTTGTCGACCCGGCGCGACTCGTGGCGCTCGGTGCCGATGATGTGCAGGCCGCCCGCGGCGATGACCTGATCGTGCAGCGCCTGCCATTCGCCGCGCAGCTTCGTGATTTTTTCCTGTTTTTCGTTCGAAGGCATTTCCTGGCTGCCTTCGACGAGGTCGCATTGCTTCTCGACGTTGCCGCCGAGCACGATGTCGGTGCCGCGGCCGGCCATGTTGGTGGCGATGGTGATCATCTTCGGCCGCCCCGCCTGCGCGACGATTTCCGCCTCGCGCGCGTGCTGCTTCGCGTTGAGCACCTGGTGCGGCAGCTTCTGCTTCTGCAGCATGCCGGCGAGCAGCTCGGAATTCTCGATCGAGGTGGTGCCCACGAGCACCGGCTGGCCGCGCTCGTGGCAATCCCTGATCTCGTCGATGATCGCCTTGTATTTCTCCTTCAGCGTGCGGTACACGAGGTCGAGGCGGTCCTCGCGGATCATCTTCTTGTGCGTCGGCACGACCACCGTCTCCAGGCCGTAGATCTCCTGGAATTCGTAGGCCTCGGTGTCCGCGGTGCCGGTCATGCCCGCCAGCTTCGCGTACATGCGGAAGTAGTTCTGGAAGGTGATCGAGGCGAGTGTCTGGTTCTCGCTCTGGATCGCGACCTTCTCCTTCGCCTCGACCGCCTGGTGCAGGCCGTCGGACCAGCGCCGCCCGGTCATCAGGCGCCCGGTGAACTCGTCGACGATCACCACCTCGCCGTCCTGCACCACGTAGTGCTGGTCGCGGTGGAACAGGTGGTGCGCGCGCAGCGCCGCGACAAGGTGGTGCATGAGGTTGATGTAGGCCGGCTCGTACAGGCTCGCGCCCTGCGGCAGCAGGCCCGCGCGCGCGAGGATCTGCTCGGCCTTCTCGTGGCCGGCCTCGGACAGCACGATCTGGTGGTTCTTCTCGTCGACCCAGAAGTCGCCCGGCGGCTCGGGCTCGTCCTGCTTCTTCTCCTCCTTCTGCCGGTCGAGCAGCGGCGGGACCTCGTTCATGCGGTAGTAGAGCTCGGTGCGGTCCTCGGCCTGGCCGGAGATGATGAGCGGCGTGCGCGCCTCGTCGATGAGGATCGAGTCGACCTCGTCGACGATCGCGTACACGAGCTTGCGCTGGAAGCGCTCTTCCACGCGCATCGCCATGTTGTCGCGCAGGTAGTCGAAGCCGAACTCATTGTTCGTGCCGTAGGTGATGTCCGCCGCGTAGGCCGCCCGCTTCGTCGCGTTGCGCTGCTCGAGCTCGAGCTCGTGGTACGGAAGGTTGACGCCGACGGCGAGGCCGAGGAACGTGTAGATCTTGCCCATCCACTCGGCGTCGCGCCGGGCGAGGTAGTCGTTCACCGTGATGATGTGCACCCCGTTTCCCGGCAGCGCGTTCAGGTACGCGGGCAGGGTGGCGACCAGCGTCTTGCCTTCGCCCGTGCGCATCTCCGAGATCTTGCCGTCGTTCAGCACCATGCCGCCCACGAGCTGCACGTCGAAATGGCGCATGTGCAGCGTGCGCTTGGCGGCCTCGCGCACCACCGCGAAGGCCTCGGGCAGGAGCGATTCCAGCGTCGCGCCGTCGGCGAGGCGCTTGCGGAACTCGGCCGTCTTGCCGCGCAGGGCCTCGTCGGACAGCGCGGCGATGCCGGGCTCGAGCGCATTGATCTGCTTCACGACCCCCGCGTACTGCTTCAGCAGCCGCTCGTTGCGGCTGCCGAAGATCCTCTTCGGAATGCTGACGAGGAAAACGAGGAACTTGCGCAGACTTTCCATGGAATCGGAGGCGCGGGCAGGTACTAAGCCCCCGGAAAAAATGGAGATTTTATCACGCCGGGGCAGGCCGCCCCGGCGCGCGGCGCGCTAGCTACTTGGCCCGCGCCAGCGGCGGAACCTGGGGATTCGCGGCGAGCAGGAACTTCATCGGGTTCTGCGCCATGCCGCGGTAGCGCACCTCGAAGTGCAGGTGCGGGCCGGTCGTGCGCCCCGTGTTGCCGCTGTCGCCGATGCGCCGGCCGCGCTGCACCAGGTCGCCATCCTTGACGAACACCTTGGACAGGTGCGCGTAGCGCGTCACGAGGTCGTTGCCGTGATCGATGTCGATCATGTTGCCGTACTGCGGGTGGAAGCCGGCGAACTGCACGACGCCGCCGGCCGCCGCCACCACCGGCGTGCCGACGTCGACGATGAAGTCGATGCCCTCATGCATCGCCTGCTGGCCGGTGAACGGGTCGATGCGCATGCCGAAGCCCGAGGCGTTGTACTGCGCGTGCACCGGCATCATGGTCGGCATCGCCTTCTTCTTCACCGCCTGCTCGAACAACTGCGCCTCCACCAGGCCCAGCATGTCGGTACGGCTCTCCATCTGGCGCGACAGCATCGCCACCTTCTCGCTGAACTGCGCGAACGTCAGGTTCTGCGGCGGCAGGGTCGTCGACTGCGCGCCGCCCATGCCCGGGCTCTCCGAGAAGCGGAACTCCTGCGGCCGCAGGCCGGCCATCGACGACAGCCGCTCGCCGAGCGCGTCCAGGCGCGTGAGCTGCGCCTGCATCTCGCCGATCTTGACGGCCATCGCATTCAGGTTCTGCTGCATGAACTCGCGCGAGCGCTCGGCCTCGCCTTTCTGTGCGGCGAGCACGAGCTGGTGCACGAGCGGGATCCTCAGGTCGGCGGCGAAGCGCAGGCTCAGCCAGTACAGCGCGCCCGCGAGGCACACGACCATCCCCAGGCCGAGCGTGGCAGCCACCGCCAGGTGGCGCAGCGACAGCGACACCGAGCGTGCCTTTGCCAGACGGCTGGAGATCAAGATAACCTGCACGCAGCCTCCACTGAGCGTCACTCCTCCGTGCAACCCCGCAAAGTCGGCAGCCTGCTTGCGTCGGACGCCGGCCTTCAGCCGGTCATCTCAAAAGCGCGTCAAGTCGGCGCGCTCTCGAAGCTTTGTTTTGACTTTCTGCCGCCCGGGCTGGCCCGCCTGGTTCGGGCCGTCAGCTTCCATGATCGCCCCGGGGACCGACAACTGGTCCTGCTCGCCGCATCGCCCGCTGCGGCGGCCAAGCTGAAGCTGCTTGCCGAAGCCCTGCGCAACTACCTTTGCGAACAGCGGGCGGAGGTTAATTCAGTTTCCGTACGGGTGCAACCCGGGGCGGTAAATGTGGAGCAAGTCACGCCGCGCCCCGCGCCGCGCCTTTCTTCCGCAGTGCTGGGGGAGCTGCAGGCGCTCCATTCCCGGCTGTCCGACTCGCCGGCGCGCAGGGCCCTGAAAGCCCTGCTCGATCATCACCTTAAGCAGTAGCTTGGCGGAGCATCCCGGCGACGCCGAGCGGCGCCTCTTCGGCGCGCTCGAAGGTGACCACTTCGGTCGCCGCGGGATCGGCGATGAGGCTGCGCAGCAGCAGGTTGTTCAGCGCATGCCCGGACTTGTGCGCGCTGAAGGCGGCGAGCAGCGGGCGCCCGAGCACGTACAGGTCGCCGATCGCGTCGAGGATCTTGTGGCGGATGAACTCGTCGCCGAAGCGCAGGCCCTCGGCGTTGAGCACGCGGTGCTCGTCGAGCACGACGGCGTTCTCCAAGCCGCCGCCGAGCGCGAGGCCGACGTTGCGCAGGTCCTCCACTTCGTGCATGAAGCCGTAGGTGCGCGCGCGCGCAACTTCCTTCAGGTACGAGGTGGTGGCGAAGTCCACCGTGAGCGAGGTGTTCGACTTCTCGATCACCGGATGCTTGTAGACGATGGAAAAGGACAGGCGCAGGCCCTCGTAGGGCTCGAGCACCGCCCACTTGTCGCCGTCGCGCGCCTCGATGCGCTTCTTCACGCGCAGGAAGCGCTTCGGCGCGCCCTGCTCCTCGATGCCGGCCTGCTGAATGAGCAGGGCGAACGGCGCCGCGCTGCCGTCCATGATCGGCACCTCGGGCCCGTCGAGGTCCACGTAGGCGTTGTCCACGCCCAGCCCCGAGAGCGCCGACATCAGGTGCTCGATGGTGTAGACCTTCGCCTCGCCCTTCACGAGGCAGGAGCACAGGCGCGTCTCTCCGACCAGATCGGCGCGCGCGGGCAGATCCGCCGGCGGCGCGAGGTCGGTGCGGCGGAACACGATGCCGGTGTCCGGCTGCGCCGGCCGCAGCGCGAGGCGTACCTTCGCGCCGGTGTGCAGGCCTACGCCGGTGGCGCTGACGATCGACTTGAGGGTTCTCTGGCGAAGCATCGAAAGGCGGATTCTATCAATAGGGGAAAAGGCGGCACCCCCTGGCAAGGGCAGGGTGCCGCCTTCCCGGTGGCGCGGCTAGTCGGCCTGCTTTCTCAGGAAGGCCGGAATATCGTACTTGTCGACGCCGCTCGCGCTGAGCGCCTCGACCTGCGCGGCGCGGTCGCGCCGGCGGAACACCGCGGGCGTCTCCGACATCGCGTTGTAGTCGGGTGCCGCTCCCGGCGCCACGGGCTGGTTGTCGGTACCGGTGCGCTGGCCCGACGCGTGCGACACCACCAGCTGCGGCTTCTGCTGCCGCGCTCCGATCGGCTGGCCGAGGCCGGTGGCGATCACCGTCACGCGCAGCTCTTCGCCGAGCTCGTCGTCGAACACGCCGCCGTGGATGATCGTGGCGTCCTCGGCCGCGAAGGCGCGGATGGCGTTCATCACCTCCTTGGTCTCGCGCAGCTTGAGGCTCGAGCGCGAGGCAGTGATGTTGACGAGCACGCCGCGCGCGCCCGAGAGGTTCACGCCTTCCAGCAGCGGGCAGGCGATCGCCTGCTCGGCGGCGATGCGCGCGCGGTCGATGCCGCTCGCGGCCGACGAGCCCATCATCGCCATGCCCTGCTCCATCATCACCGTGCGCACGTCCTGGAAGTCGACGTTGACCACGCCGTCGCGATGGATGATGTCGACGATGCCGCCCACGGCGTTGCACAGCACGTCGTCCGCGGCTTCGAAGGCGTCCTTCTGCGTCACGTCGTCGCCGAGCACCTCCTCCAGCTTGTCGTTGAGGATCACGATGAGCGAATCGACGTGCGGCGCGATCTCCTCGATGCCGGTCTCGGCGATCTTCATGCGCTTGGAACCTTCCCAGGCGAACGGCTTGGTGACCACGGCCACCGTGAGGATGCCGAGCGAGCGGGCAACCTCCGCGATCACCGGGCCCGCACCCGTGCCGGTGCCCCCGCCCATGCCGGCGGTGATGAACACCATGTGCGCGCCCGCCACCGCCTCCTCGAGCCGCTCGCGGTCCGCGATCGCCACCGCGCGCGCCTCCTCGGGCTTGGCGCCCGCGCCCAGGCCGCTGGTGCCGAGCTGGATCTGGTTGCGCGCCCGGTTGCGCGACAGCACCTGCGCATCGGTGTTGACCGCGATGAACTCCACCTTGCCCACGCCCTTGTCGATCATGTGGTCGACGGCGTTGCCGCCGGCGCCTCCGACCCCGATCACCTTGATGACCGGCCCTGCTGCCTGCTCATTCACGATTTCGAACATGTCGTCTCCTTGCCAGTTGAAAGTACGTAGTACCGCGCGTCAAAAATTGCGTTGAAACCAGTCGCGCATGCGGCCGAACACCGCGCGCACCGACCCGTTCTGCCTGGAAACCCTGCCTTGCTGCAGCTGCTGCGCGCCCTCGAGCAGCAGGCCCATCGCGGTCGCGTAGCGCGGGCTGCGCACCACTTCCGCAAGGCCGCCCTGGTAGCGCGGCGTGCCCACGCGCACCGGCATGTGAAAGATCTCCTCGCCGAGCTCGGTCATGCCCTGCATGAGCGCGCTGCCGCCGGTGAGCACGATCCCGGAGGACAGCAGCTCCTCGTAGCCGGACTCGCGCAGCACCTGCTGCACGAGCGAGAACAGCTCCTCGGCGCGCGGCTCGATGACCTCGGCGAGCGTCTGGCGCGACATCATGCGCGGCGCGCGGTCGCCGATGCCGGGCACCTCGATCGTCTCGTTGGCGTCGGCGAGCTGGCGCAGCGCCACGCCGTGGCGCATCTTGATCGCCTCGGCTTCCGCCGTCGGCGTGCGCAGCGCCATCGCGATGTCGTTGGTGATCTGGTCGCCCGCGATCGGGATCACCGCGGTATGGCGGATCGCGCCGTGCGTGAAGATCGCGAGGTCGGTGGTGCCGCCGCCGATGTCGACGAGGCAGACGCCGAGGTCGCGCTCGTCGTCCGAGAGCACCGCGCGCGCCGAGGCGAGCGGCTGCAGGATCAGGTCGTTGACGTCCAGGCCGCAGCGGCGCACGCACTTGACGATGTTCTGCGCCGCCGACACCGCGCCCGTGACGATGTGCACCTTCACTTCCAGCCGCACGCCGGACATGCCGACCGGCTCGCGCACGTCCTCCTGGCCGTCGATGATGAATTCCTGCCGCAGCACGTGCAGGATCTGCTGGTCGGTCGGGATGTTCACCGCCTTGGCCGTTTCGACCGCGCGCTCGACGTCGATCGCGCTCACCTCGCGCTCCTTCACCGCCACCATGCCCGTGGAGTTGAAGCTGCGGATGTGGCTGCCGGCGATGCCGGTGAAGGCCGAGGCGATCTTGCAGTCGGCCATCAGCTCGGCTTCCTCCAGCGCGCGCTGGATGCCGGCGACCGTGGACTCGATGTTCACCACCACGCCTTTCTTGAGGCCCTTGGACTCGTGGTTGCCCATGCCGAGCACTTCGAACGTGCCGTCGGGACCGAGCTCGGCCACCAGCGCCGCCACCTTGGAGGTGCCGATGTCCAGTCCGACGACGAGATTGCGGTTTTCCTTGGCCATGCCTCAGCCCTTCCATCCGGTGATGCGCAATGCGAAGCCGTTCGGGTAGCGCAGGTCCGCGCGCTCGAAGTGCGCGCGGCCGAGCTGGCCGAGCTGGCCGAGCTGGCCGAGCAGGGCGGCGTACACGCCGACGAAGCGCTCGAGGCGCTGCTCGACGGGCTCGGGCCCATCGCGTCCCAGCTCCAGCTGCAGACCGGTGGCGAGACGCAGCTGCCAGGCGTGGCGCGGCGTGAGCACCACGCGCGCGGGCTTGTCGCCGAGCGGCGCGAGCAGCGCGGCGAAGCGCTGGTAGCGGCGCGCGAGTTCGCCCTCGGTGCCGGGCGGCCCCGCGAACAGCGGCAGCGCGCCCTGCTCCGCCGCGTCGAGCACCGCGGCGAAGGGCTCGCCGAAGGTGTTGACGAGGCCCGAGTCGCCCCAGCGCGCGAAGGCGACGTGCTCCTCCAGGCGCACCTCGATGCGATCGGGCCAGACGCGGCGCGCATCCACGCGGCGCACCCAGCCCACCTGCTCCAGGCGCCCGCGCACGGCGGCCAGATCGGCGGCGAAGAAGTTGCCGCCGATGCCGTCCAGCGCGCTCGCGATCTCCTCGCGGTTGGCGTGCTTGAGCTCGCCGAGCACCACGATCTCGCGCAGCGGGAACAGCGGCGAGCGCAGCAGCAGCTGCAGGCCGCCGTAGGCGAAGATCAGCGCGGCGAGCGCGCCGAGCGCGTTCGCCGTCCGATTCAGCAGCCGCGGGTTATCCCACATGGCTGCCCTCCAGGATGCGTACGCAAAGGTCCTCATAAGACAGCCCGACCGCCTTCGCCGCCATCGGCACGAGACTGTGTCCGGTCATGCCGGGAGAGGTGTTCACTTCCAGCAGCCAGGGGTCGCCCTTCGCATCGAGCATCAGGTCGACGCGGCCCCAGCCCGCGCAGCCGAGCAGGCGGAACGCCCGGAGCGAGAGCTCCTGCAGCGCCTTTTCCTTCGCGGCCGGCAGCCCGCAGGGGCAGTGGTACTTGGTGGCGTCGGTGAAGTACTTGTTCTGGTAGTCGTAGTTGCCCTGCGGCGCCTCGATGCGGATCAGCGGCAGCGGCGCGTCGGCGACGATGCTCGCCGTGTACTCGGGGCCGTCGACGAACTGCTCGGCGAGCGCGACATCGTGGTAGGTGCGCGCAGCGAGCGTATAGGCGACCGGCAACTGGCCCGCCTCGGTGACCTTGGTCAAGCCGAGCGTCGAGCCCTCGCTGGCCGGCTTGATGATCAGGGGCAAGCCAAGCTCGCCCGCAACGGAATCCCACTTGTCTTCTTCCTGCAAAATTCTGAAACGGGGTGTCGGCAATCCGGCGGCGAGCCAGATCATCTTGCTGCGCCACTTGTCCATGGCGATCGCCGAGCCCGTCACGCCGCTGCCGGTGTAGGGGATGCCGAGCACCTCGAGCGCGCCCTGCACGGTGCCGTCCTCGCCGCCGCGGCCGTGCAGCGCGATGAAGCAGCGCGAGAAGCGCTCGCGCCTGAGCTCGAACAGGTCGCGCTCGGCAGGGTCGAAGGCGTGCGCGTCGATGCCCTTGGAGCGCAGCGCGCGCAGCACGCCGTTGCCGCTCATGAGCGAGATCTCGCGCTCGGCGGACTTGCCGCCCATCAGCACCGCGACTTTGCCGAAGCCGCTCATGCCGGATCCCCCACGATCTTCACCTCCGGGACGAGCAGCACGCCCTTGTCGGCCTCGACCTTCTCCTGCACGTGCAGGATCAGCCACTCGATGTCGGCGGCGCTGCCGCCGCCATGCGGGTTGACGATGAAGTTGGCGTGCTTGTCCGAGATGCGCGCGCCGCCGCGCGCGAAGTTCTTCAGCCCGCAGGACTGGATCAGGCGCGCGGCGGTCTTGCCCTCGGCGGGATTGCGGAACACGCTGCCGGCGTTCGGGAACTGCAGCGGCTGCGAGGCGCGCCGCTTGGAGAGCAGCGCCTTCATGATCGCGCGCGACTCCTCGCGGTCGCCCTCGGGAAGCTTCAGGTGCGCCGAGGCGAACCATTCGTCGCCCTCGGCGCTCGCGTCGCTGCTCAGCTCGCAGCGACGATAGCCGGTCTCGAACTCGGCGCGGGCGCGCCGGCGCAGCTGGCCGCGCCGGTTGATCGTGACCACGCGCTCGACGAGATCCCAGGTCTCGCCGCCGTAGCAGCCGGCGTTCATCGCCAGCGCGCCGCCGATGGTGCCCGGGATGCCGGAGAGGAACTCCGCGCTGCCGAGGTTCTGGTCCGCGGCGAAGCGCGCGACCTTCGGGCAGGCGGCGCCCGCCTCGGCGTACAGCAGGCCCTCCTCCATGCGCGGCGGGCGCGCCGAGCCGTAGGTGACGACCACCGTCCCGGGCCAGCCGCCTTCGCGCACGAGCAGATTCGAGCCCAGGCCGACGAACAGCACCGGCTCGGCCTCGGGGAGCTGGCTGAGGAACAACGACATGTCCTCCAGGTCCGCGGGCACGAACAGGCGCCGCGCGGGTCCGCCCGCGCGCCAGGTCACGTATTTCGACATCGGCTCGTCGGTGCGCAGCACGCCGCGCAGGCCCTGGAACTTGATCTCGGCGCTCATGCGCTCGGCTGCTCCGCAACGTTGCCCAGCTGTCCCGCGACGGCGCCGATGGATCCTGCGCCCATGGTGAGCACGACGTCGCCCGCGCGCGCGTTGCGGCGAATCACCTCGGGCATGGCGCCGATGTCCTCGACGTAGATCGGCGCCGTGCGCGCGGCCCCGCGCACGGCTTCCGCCAGCGCGCGGCCGTCCGCGGCGGCGATCGGCGCCTCGCCTGCGGGATAGACCTCGGCGAGCAGCAGCAGGTCGGCGCCCGCCAGCACCTTGACGAAGTCCTCGAACAGGTCGCGCGTGCGCGTGTAGCGGTGTGGCTGGAAGGCGAGCACGAGGCGCCGGCCGGGAAACGCGACGCGCGCAGCGTCCAGCGTCGCGGCGATCTCGGCCGGGTGGTGGCCGTAGTCGTCCACCAGCGCGAACGAGCCTGCGGCGCCTTTCGCCTTGACGTCGCCGTAGCGCTGGAAGCGCCGGCCCACGCCGCGAAATCCTGCGAGCGCTCGCTGGATCGCCGGCGCGGGCACCTTCAGCTCCAGCGCCACGGCGATCGCGGCGAGCGCGTTCAGCACGTTGTGCCGCCCGGGGAGGTTGAGCGAGATCTGGAGCGCCGGCCCCTCGCCGGCGCCGTTGCGTCCGCCGTTCCGCTTTCGCACCTTGAAGCGGCTCTGGGCCCCCAGCTCGACGTCGGTGGCGCGCAGCATCGCGTCCTCGCCGAAGCCGTAGCTCAGCACCGGCCGCGACACGAACGGCATGATCTCGCGCACGTGGCGGTCTTCCGCGCACAGCACCGCGCTGCCGTAGAAGGGCAGGTTGTGCAGGAACTGGATGAACGCCTGCTGCAGCCGCGGGAAATCGTGCTGGTAGGTGTCCATGTGATCGGCGTCGATGTTGGTCACCACTGCGATCACCGGCTGCAGGTGCAGGAAGCTCGCGTCCGACTCGTCCGCCTCGGCGACGATGAACTCGCCCGCGCCGAGCTTGGCGTTCGAGCCCGCGGCGTTCAGGCGCCCGCCGATCACGAAGGTCGGATCGAGGCCGCCTTCGGCGAGCACGCTCGCCACGAGGCTCGTCGTCGTCGTCTTGCCGTGCGTGCCGGCGATCGCCACGCCCTGCTTCAGGCGCATGAGCTCGGCGAGCATCTGCGCGCGCGGCACCACCGGGATGCGCCTGGCGCGCGCGGCGACGAGCTCCGGGTTGTCCGGCCGCACCGCGGAGGAGACGACGACGGCATCGGCGCCCTCGATGTTTTCCCGCCGGTGCTCGATCGAAACCGGAACTCCCAGGCCCACCAGGCGCTGGATGGCCGCATTGCGTGCCGGGTCGGAGCCGCTCACCTGGTAGCCCAGGTTGACGAATACCTCGGCGATGCCGCTCATGCCGGCGCCGCCGATGCCGACGAAGTGGATGCGGCGGATCTTGTGCTTCATGCGGCGAGCTCCGCGCATCGATCGGCCACGATGCGAGCTGCTTCGGGTTTGCCGAGAGCCCTCGCCTTGCCCGCCATTTCAAGAAGCTTTTCCCTGCTCAAGGAACGCAATAGAGCGGACAGCGTTTCCGGCGAGAGCTCGCGTTGCGGAAGCAGGATCGCCGCGCCCGTGTCGGCAAGGAAGCGCGCGTTCGCGGTCTGGTGGTCGTCGACCGCGTGCGGGAACGGCACCAGCACGCTCGCCATGCCCGCCGCCGAGAGTTCCGCCACGGTCATCGCGCCTGCGCGGCAGATGACCAGGTCGGCCTCCGCGTAGGCGCGCGCCATGTCGTCGATGAACGCGAGCAGCTCGGCGCGCAGATTCTCCTTCGCATAGGCGTTGCGGAGGAATTCCAGGTTCTTCTCGCCGGACTGATGGACCACGCTGGGCCGCTCGGCGGGCGCCATCAGCGCCAGCGCTTTCGGCACGGCTTCGTTGAGCGCCTGCGCGCCGAGGCTGCCGCCCACGATCAGCAGGCGCAGCGGGCCGCTGCGCCCGGCGTAGCGCGCCGCGGGCTCGGCGAGCGCGCTGATCTCGGCGCGCACCGGATTGCCGGTCCACTCGGCGCGCGCGAGCGCGCCGGGAAAGGCGACCATCGTCTTGTCGGCCAGGCCGGCGAGCACGCGGTTGGCGAGGCCCGGGATCGCGTTCTGCTCGTGGACCGCGAGCGGCCGCGCGAGCAGCGAAGCCATCATGCCGCCCGGGAACGCGACATAGCCGCCCATGCTGAGCACGACGTCCGGCCGCAGGCGGAAGATCGCCCGCGCGCTCTGCCAGAACCCGACCAGCAGGCTGAGCGGCAGCAGCAGCTTGGCGGCGAGCCCCTTGCCGCGCAGCGCGGCGGCGCGGATCCACTCCACCGGATAGCCGCGCGCGGGCACCAGGCGCGCCTCGAGGCCGCCTTTCGCGCCCATCCAGACCACGTTCCAGCCGCGGCCGCGCATCTCGTCGGCGACCGCCAGGCCCGGGAACACGTGACCGCCGGTGCCGCCCGCCATGATGAGGATCGTCTGGCTCACGCGCGGCTCACGAACGCGTTCACGCGTTGAGCCCCCGGGCGAGCTGGCGGTTTTCCCAGTCGATGCGGATCAGCATCGCGATCGCCACGCAGTTCACGATCAGCCCCGAGCCGCCGAAGCTCATGAGCGGCAGCGTGAGGCCCTTGGTGGGCAGCAGGCCCATGTTCACGCCCATGTTGATGAGCGCCTGGAAGCCGATCCAGATCGCGATGCCCTGCGCGGCCAGCGCATGGAAGTGGCGCTCGCGCATCGCCGCCTGGCGCCCGATCGCGAATGCGCGCAGCACGATCCAGGCGAACAGCGCGATCACCGCCACCACGCCGGCGAGTCCGAGCTCCTCGGCGACCACCGCGAGCAGGAAATCGGTGTGCGCTTCGGGCAGGTAGTGCAGCTTCTCCACGCTCGCGCCCAGCCCCACGCCGAGCCATTCGCCGCGGCCGAAGGCGATCAGCGCATGCGACAGCTGGTAGCCCTTGCCGTACGCGTCGGACCAGGGGTCCATGAAACCGAAGATGCGCTGCATGCGGTACGGCGAGGACAGCACCAGCGCCGCAAAGCCCACCGCGAGCATCGCCAGCAGCGCCGAGAAATGCCGCCCGCTCATGCCGCCGAGGAACAGCACGCCGAACGCGGTGACCGCGACCACCACGAAGGCGCCGAAGTCGGGCTCGCGCAGCAGCAGCCAGGCCACCACCAGCATTACCGCGAGCAGCGGCAGCAGGCCGCGCTTGAACTGCTTGAGCACCGCGTGCTTGCGCACGGTGTAGTCGGCCGCGTAGAGCACCACGGCGAGCTTCATGAGCTCCGAGGGCTGCACGCTGGCGAGGCCCAGGTTGATCCAGCGGCGCGCACCGTTCACCTCGCGGCCGATGCCGGGGATCAGCACCAGCACCAGCAGCGCGAAGGCGCCGCAGAACAGCCAGGGCGCGGCCTTCTGCCAGAGGCGGATCGGCACGAGAAACACCGCCGTCGCCGCGGCCAGCGAGAGCGCGAGGAACACGCCGTGGCGCAGCAGGAAGTAGGCCGGGTTGTAGCCCGCGTAGCGGCTCGCTTCGGCGGTGGCGATCGACGCGGAATAGACCATCACCAGCCCGAGCGCCACGAGCAGCAGCGCCGCCCAGGCGAGCGAGCGGTCGTACTCGGGCGCCGGCGTGCCCGCAGTGCGCGGCCCGGACTGTCCGAACGGAAAGGCGAGAATGGGGCTCGCCATCACAGCGCCTGCACCGCCGCGGCGAACGCCTCGCCGCGGTGCTTGTAGTCGCGGAACATGTCGAAGCTCGCGCAGGCGGGCGACAGCAGCACCGCGTCGCCCGGCCGCGCGATTGCTGCGGCTCGCTTTACGGCTTCCTCAATTGATTCCGTTCCTTCCATGGCAACGCCTGTTCCGGCGAGCGCTTTCCAGATCAGAGGCGCATCCTTGCCAATGAGAAGCACATGCTTTGCGCGCGCCTTCACCACCGGCGCCAGCGGCGAGAAGTCTTGCCCCTTGCCCTCGCCGCCCAGGATCAGCACGGCGGGCTTCACCAGCCCTTTCAGCGCCGCCACGGTCGCGCCCACGTTGGTGCCCTTGGAATCGTCAATCCACTCGACGCCGCCGCGCGAGGCGACGCGCTGCATGCGGTGCGGCAGGCCCTTGAAGGCGCGAAGCCCCTTCGCCAGCGCGCCGACCGGCACGCCGATCTGGCAGGCCAGCGCGCACGCGGCCAGCGCGTTCGATAGATTGTGCGATCCGGAAAGCGGCAGCTCGGCGATGGCCAGGATCCGCTCCTCGCCGCGGACCATCCAGGCGTCCGCGACGCCGAAGTCTTCCGGCAGGACGGGAGCATCGAGGCCGAACGTCACCTGCGTGCGCCCGGGCAGCGCCATCGCCATCGAGGCCGAGTCGCAGCGGTTGAGCACCTGCGCGCCCTCGCCCTGGAACACGCGCGCCTTCGCGGCGGCGTACTCGGCGAGGCCCGCGTAGCGGTCGAGATGGTCCTCCGAGAGGTTGAGCATCGCCGCCGCGGCCGGCGCGAGCGACCAGGTGGTCTCGAGCTGGTAGCTCGAGAGCTCGAGCACCCAGGCCGCGGGCGGCGCGGAATTGGAACTGCGGCGCCGGCCGAGCGCCTCGAGCGCCGGCGGCGCAATGTTGCCGGCCACCTCGCTGTCGATGCCGGCGGCGCGCAGCAGGTGCCCGGTGAGCGCCGTCACGGTGCTCTTGCCGTTGGTGCCCGTGATCGCGAGGACCTTCTCCGCATTTTCCCTGCCGACCGACCAGGCGAAGAGCTCGATGTCGCCGACCACCGGAACGCCCCTGGCGGCGGCGGCCTGCACGATCTCTTCCTCGAGCGAGAGTCCCGGGCTGATGCAGACGAGATCGGCGGCCTTGAGCAGGGACGTCTTGAACCTGCCCGTGACGACGCTCTCTCCCGGGAGGCTTTCGAGATGCGGCGGCGCCGCCCGGCTATCGGCGACGACGACGCTGCCGCCCTGCGCCTTCACCCAGCGCACGACCGAGAGGCCGGTGTCGCCGAGGCCGAGCACGAGCACCCGCCTGCCCCGCAGCTCCATCGGCGCGGGCTTCTTCAGCAGCTTGAAGGCCGGTTCGCGCATCATCGGAGCTTGAGCGTCGACAGGCCGAACAGCACCAGCATCATGGTGATGATCCAGAAGCGCACCACGACCTGGGACTCCTTCCAGCCCTCCAGCTCGTAGTGGTGGTGCAGCGGCGCCATGCGGAAGATGCGCTTGCCGCCGCTCCACTTGAAGTACAGCACCTGGATCATCACCGACAGCGTCTCGGCGACGAACACGCCGCCCATGATGAACAGCACGATCTCCTGGCGCACGATCACCGCGATGGTGCCGAGCGCGGCGCCGAGCGCGAGCGCGCCCACGTCGCCCATGAACACTTCGGCCGGGTAGGCGTTGAACCAGAGGAAGCCCAGGCCGGCGCCGACCAGTGCGCCGCAGAACACGGCGAGCTCGCCCGCGCCCGCGATGTACGGCAGGCCGAGATACTTGGAGAACACGGCATGGCCGGCGACGTAGGCGAAGATGCCGAGCGCGCCGGCCACCATCACCGTAGG
>DATKKT010000105.1:0-22473 GCA_035542795.1 Burkholderiales bacterium | reverse complement strand
AACGGCGCGGGCTTGCCGTCGGCGAAATAGACGTCGCAGAGCATCCAGGCGGTGCCGGGCGCCCAGGGCAGCACGCGGAACGAGCGCGGCTCGGCCACCATGATCGCGTCGCCCGCGCCTTCCATGCCCCGCAGGCCTAGGCCCGCGCCCGGGGTGAACACCGGAAACACCGTCTTGTTGGAGGTGTCCTTGGCGAGCAGCGAGCTCGGAAAGCCGACGCCGTTCTCCAGCGCCGCGCCGACCTCGGCCGCGGCGATGGACTTGCCGCGCAGCACGCCGTGCAGGTCGGGAAAAGAGAAGCGCACCACCTCGAGGCCATGCGATTTCACTTCCTTGACGACGTTGCGCGCGGCGGCCTGCTGCGCCGCGTCCCAGAGGCCGTGCTTCTCTACGAAGGTCATGCCGCCTTCGCGGCCCAGGGCGCCCGGTTGCGGCGAGCCGCGTCGGCTTCCTGGTAGTACTCCTCCCAGCGGCCGGTAGGGCCGATGCCGTCGATCGCGGGCGGGCCGGTCAGCGAGCGCGCTTCGGCTTCGTCCAGGACCATGAGGGCCTTCTCGCCGAGGGAATTCTTGCGGATGGCGTCCAGGAGCAGGCGCCGGTACAGGACGATTCCCTTGTCGGAACTGCCGAGGTTCTCCCGCGTGCGGTCGGCGATCGGGCCGGGCGACTCGCAGGCGAACTGGTCGTGGATGTTGATGTCGAAGCCCATGCCCGTGTAGGTGGCGGTGCGCTGCTGCTCGGCGTCGAAGCCCCAGGCGTTGGCGCGGTTGTGGATCGGCTTGTAGGCGGGCGCTGGATAGGTCTTCAGGCGCTGCTCGCGCATGGTCTTCTTGTCCACGGGCGCGGTGAAGCTGGTGAAGATCGAGTACCAGTAGCAGCCGTAGTCGTCCACGGGCACGTGCCACTGCGTGATGGTCATCTCCGCGTTCATCGGGATCACGAAGGCCTGCGGGAAGAGGATGTGCGTAGAGCGCCCGTGCGTCTGGCGCTCGTCGATCTTCCGCAGCGTGAGGAGGCGCATGCCGTAGTCGGTCTTCGCCACCGCGATCTCCGGCCGGTCGTGCTCGCGCAGGACCTTCGTGATCGGCAGGTCGGAGTCCGAGGGCTTGCCGCGGAACTGCTTGCCGTACGAGGTCGACGTGTCCTCGTCCTCGAAGTAGCGGTGCAGGAACGACGCGTGCGCAGGGTCGATGCCCACTTCCAGCGCCTGCAGCCAGTTGCAGTCCCAGTAGCCCTTGAACGCGAAGGTGTAGGCGTCCGGCGCCGTGAAGCAGTCGAAGCGCGGGAACGCCGAGGGCTCGCCCGCGCCCAGCCAGGCGAACACGATGCCGCTCTTCTCCACCACCGGATACGAGCGCTGCCGGATGTGCTCGCACAGGCGGCTGCCGGCGGGCTCGGCGGGCGTCTCGAGGCATCGCCCCTCTACGTCGAACAGCCAGCCGTGGAACACGCAGCGCAGGTTGCCGTCCTCGTAGCGCCCGAAGGCGAGGTCCGCCTGGCGGTGCGGGCAGTGGCGATCGAGCAGGCCGAATTTCCCGTCCTTGTTCCGGAACAGAACGAACTTCTCGCCCAGCAGCTCGACGGCCTTGACGTCCCGCACGCCATCGAATTCATCGATCAGGGCAACCGGCTGCCAATAGTTGCGCAGCAGGCTTCCGGCCGGCGTGCCGGGCCCCACGCGCGTCATCAGCTCGTTCTGCTCGCGGCTAATCATGCGCTTCGCGCCACAGGCCCAGCGCCTTCATCGTCGGGAAGTCGTTGAACGAGAACAGCACGGCCTCGCCGGATGCGCCGTGGCGGTACCGCGTCCAGGCGGGCACGCAGAAGATGTCCTTCTCCTCCCACTCGAAGCGCTGCCCGCCGACCTCGGACCAGCCGTGGCCCGACGCGACCTGGAAGATGCTGCTGCCGGTGTTTCTTTTGAACTTGCCTGCAGAGGAGATCAACTCGAGCTGCGCGCCCATCGTCGGCATCACGGAGCCGCCGGTGAGCGGATTCTTGTACTCCAGGAACTTTTCTTTCCGAAGTTCCGAGAAACAGATATCCCATTTGTACAGGAAAACCGGTGAATAGGGCTTGTTCCAGTCCTCGCGCGACAGCGGCGCGGGCGTCTGGACCGCCTTCGGATGGACCTCGTAGAAGTTGGCGTCCAGCGCGTTCATCATCGGGATGTCGAGGCCGTCCTGCCAGATGCACTGCGTGCCGTCCGCCTCGACGCCATGGTCGTGCCAGGTGCCGTTCGGCGTGAGCACGAAGTCGCGCGCGCCGAGGGCGAGGCGCTCGCCGTCCACCACCGTGTAAGCGCCCTTGCCCTCCATGACGAAGCGCAGCGCGGAGGCCTGGTGGCGGTGCGCCGAGGTGAACTCGCCCGGGTTCATGATCTGCACGCCGGTGTAGAGCAGCCCCGCCGCTGCGCTGAGCTCCCGGCGGCCCGGATTCACCAGCATCACGACGCGGCGCGCCGCCTTCTCGGCGCTGACCATCGCCGGCGCCTTGCGCACCAGGGGCTCGATCTCGCGCCACTTCCAGTGGATCGGCACCGACTTCGGCTGCGGATACCAGGGCTCGATCTCGTTGGCGACGGTCCAGAGCGCGCCGAGCTCCTTGCCCTCGAGCTCCCGGTAATAGGCTTCGAGCTCCGGGGTGTCCTCCACGTTCGCCCTGCCGACGACGTTCTCGCGCTTCATGGCGGCTATGGTACGACGCTAGAGCGAAACGCGGCCCAGCATCGCGAGCGCGCATCGGCCGCCCACGCGGATGCGCGTCACGGCGCCGTCCTTCTTCTCGGCGATGGCCAGCAGCCGGCTCGGCCGGCCCATCTCCACGCCCTGCCGGACGTCGAGCTCGAGCACGGCGTCCCTTGCGGGCGCGAGGCGCGCGAGCAGGCCCGCGAGCGCGCAGTTGGCGCTGCCGGTCGCGGGGTCCTCCGGCACGCCGCTGAGCGGCGCGAACATGCGCGCCCGCAGCCGCGTGTCCGTCTCGCGCGCATAGACGAAGATCGAGAAGCGCAGGCTCCTCGTCGGGTGGCGCTCGGCCGCCTGCTCGAAGGCCTGCGTGTCGGTCCGGATGCGGGCGAGGGAATCTGCGGCAGCTTCCGCGACGACAAAGGGCAGTCCTACCGACGCAACCACCGGCTCATGATGCGTGGTCACGATACTCCCGGGCTCCAGGCCGAGGCAGCGCGCCACCGTGTCTGCGGGGATCCTGTCGCCTATCTGCAGCGGCTGCGGCGCGGTGAGCATTGCGCCGGTCACGCGCCCGCGCCGGTCGCGCAAGACGTCGACCGGAACGAGGCCGGCGCCCTCCTCGAACAGGAGGGTCGAGGCGCGCTTGAGTCTCGTTGAGGCGAGAACGAATGCAGTTCCCACATTGGGGTGGCCGGCGAACGGAATCTCGTCCATCGGGGTGAAAATCCGGACCCGCGCCGTATGCGCCCTGTTTCTGGGCGGCAGGACGAAGGTCGATTCCGCGTAGTTGAACTCGCGCGCGAGCTGCTGCATCTGCCGTGCCGTCATGCCCCGCGCGTCCGGAAACACGGCGAGCGGGTTCCCCGAGAACGGCCTGCCGGTGAATACGTCGACGGTGAGAAACCTGAAGGTCTTGGCCATGCGTCAAACGCCGAGGTAGCGGTGCTGCACGTCCTCGTTGGCCGCGAGCTCGGCCGAGCTCCCCGACCAGACCACACGGCCCTTTTCCAGCATGTAGTGCACGTCGGCGATGCGGATCAGCGACTTCACGTCCTTGTCGATGACGAGGATCGACAGGCCCGCCTGCTTGAGCAGCTCGATGGAGCGGAAGATGTCGGCGCGGATGCGCGGCGCGAGGCCCTCGGTGGCCTCGTCGAGGATCAGCAGGCGCGGATTGGTCATCAGCGCGCGGCCGATCGCGAGCATCTGCTGCTCGCCGCCGGAAAGCTGGTTGCCGTAGTTGCCCTGCCGGCTGTGCAGGCCGGGGAACAGCTCGTACACGCGGTCCAGCGTCCAGGGCTCCATGGCGGCGCGCCGGTTGGCCGCGGTGGCGACGAGATTCTCGCGCACCGTGAGGTTGGGGAAGATCTGCCGGCCCTCGGGAACCAGGCCGATGCCCGCCTGCGCGATGCGGTACGAGGGCAGCCCGGCGATCTCCTGCCCGGCGAACTGCACGCGGCCGACCCTGGGCTGCACCACGCCCATGATCGAGTGCACGGTCGTGGTCTTGCCCATGCCGTTGCGGCCGAGCAGCGTCGCGACCTGTCCCGGCGCGACCCGGATCGTCACGCCGAACAGCACCTGGCTCTGGCCGTAGGCGGTCTCCAGTCCTTCCACCGCCAGCATCGGATCGGCCATCAGCCTTCCTCGCCCAGGTAGGCGGCGCGTACCTCCGCGTTGGCGCGGATCTCGGCGGGCGTGCCGGTGGCGACGATGCGCCCGTAGACGAGCACCGAGATGCGGTCGGCGAGCGAGAACACGGCGTCCATGTCGTGCTCTACGAGCACGATGGTCTTCTCGCCCTTCAGCGTCTCGAGAAACCTCACCATGCGCGCGGATTCCTTGGTCCCCATGCCCGCCACGGGCTCGTCGAGCAGCAGCAGCCGCGGCTGCGTGGCGAGCGCCATGGCGATCTCCAGCTGGCGGTGCTCGCCGTGCGAAAGCTTGGCGGCGAGGACGTCGGCCTTGTGCTCGAGGCGCACCTGCCTGAGCAGTTGCAGAGCGGGCTGGACCAGCGATGCGTCGTCGCGCGCGGCGCGCCAGAACCGGAAGCTGTGGCCGGCGTGCGCCTGGACCGCGAGCGCTACGTTATCCAGCGCGCTGAAGTCGTGGAACACGCTGGTGATCTGGAACGAGCGCGCGAGGCCCTTGCGCGCCCGTTGGTGCGCGGGCAGGCGCGTGACATCCTCGCCGGCGAAGCGGATCGAGCCGTGGTCGGGGCGCAGCTCGCCGCAGAGCTGCTTGATGAAGGTGGTCTTGCCGGCGCCGTTCGGGCCGATCACCGCGTGCGTCTCGCCCTCGCGCACGTCGAAGTCCACGCCGTCGGTGGCGACCAGCGCGCCGAACGTCTTCTGCAGCCCTACGGTTTCCAGGAGCGGGCTACTCATGCTTGCCGGGGATCAGCCCTGCCAGCCCGCGTTTGGCGAACAGGACCACGAGCACCAGGATCACGCCGAGATAGAGCTGCCAGTGCTCGGTGACCGCCTTCGGCAGCACGCTCCAGCCCTGCAGCAGGTCTTCCAGCAGCAGGAACGCCGCCGCGCCCAGCAGCGGGCCCGACGCGGTGGCGATGCCACCGAGGATCACCATGAACATCAGCTCGCCGGAGCGCGTCCAGTTCATGAACTCCGGGGTGAGGTAGGCGGTGTGGTTGACGAGCAGCGCGCCCGCCAGGCCGCACATCGCGCCCGAGATGACGAAGGCGGCGAGCCGGTAGGGATAAGGCGAGATGCCGATGGCGCGCGTACGCGCCTCATTCGAGCGCGCCGCCTGCAGCGCTCGGCCGAAGCGCGAGCCGACCAGGCGCGCCGTGAGGTAGAGGAACAGCGCCAGGATCGCCAGCACCACGTAGTAGAACGACGTCGCGTCGCCCAGGTCGACCAGGCCGGAGAACTGGCTGCGCGAGGCGAGCCGCATGCCGTCGTCGCCGCCGTATTCCTCGATCGAGATGCCGAGGTAGTAGAGCATCTGCGTGAAGGCGAGCGTGATCATGATGAAGTAGATGCCGCTCGTGCGCACCGACACCGCGCCGATGGCGAGCGCGACCAGCGCCGAGGCGCCGATCGCCAGGCCCCACTGCAGCCAGCCGTTGTGGATGCCGTAGAAGCCGAGCACGCCTACCGCGTAGGCGCCGATGCCGAGGTAGGCCGCGTGGCCGAAGGACACCATGCCGCCGTAGCCGAGGATCAGGTTGAGGCTCGTGGCGGCGATCGCGAAGATCATCACGCGACGCAGCAGGTCGAGGTAAAAGGGCTGATCCAGCCAGGCGGCGAGCGGCGGCACCGCCGCGAGCAGCACGAGCAACCCCACCAGCACCCAGGTGCGCAGCGAGCCCTTCATCGCACCGCCGGAAACAGTCCCGCAGGCCGGAACGCGAGCACCACCGCCATCAGGAGGTAGATGAGCATTGAGGCGAGCGCCGGTCCGGCGGCGTCGGCAGCGGTGGGCGAGAGCACGGTCGCGAGCGTAGGCTTGAGGAACACGCGCCCGAGCGTGTCCACCATGCCGACGATGAGCGCGCCCGCGAACGCGCCGCGGATGGAGCCGATGCCGCCGATCACGATCACCACGAACACCTGGATGAGGATCAATTCGCCCATGCCCGGCTGCACCGAGTAGATGGGCCCTACCAGCAGGCCCGCGAGCCCCGCCAGCGCGGCGCCGAAGCCGAACACCACGGTGTAGAGCAGGCGGATGTTGACGCCGAGCGCCGCGACCATGGTCCGGTTGCTCGCGCCTGCGCGAATCAGCATGCCCAGGCGCGTGCGCGCCACCACCCACCACAGCAGCAGCGCGATCGCGAGGCCGACGCCGATGATGACGAGCCGGTAGAGCGGGTAGTTCAGGCCGCCGGCGATCTGCACGTGGCCCGAGAGGTAGTCCGGGATCGTGCTGAAGATCGCCGCGCGGCCCCAGAGCATCGCCACCAGCTCGTTGAAGAACAGGATCAGGCCGAAGGTCGCGAGCACCTGGTCGAGGTGGTCGCGCTCGTAGAGCGTGCGCAGCGCGATCACCTCGGTGACAACGCCCACCAGCATCGACCCGGCGAGCGAGAGCAGGACCGCGAGCAGCCAGGAGCCCGTCTGCTGGAAAAAGAACGCGCACAGGTACGCGCCTACCATGTAGAGCGCGCCGTGCGCGAGGTTGACCATGTTCATGATGCCGAGCACGAGCGTGAGCCCGGCGGCGATGAGGAACAGCGTGACGCCGAGCTGCAGCCCGTTCAGCGTCTGTTCGGCGATGAGGACCAGGTTCATAAACAAAAAAGGGGCGCCGGGCGCCCCTTGATTGTATCGTCCGCCGCGATCACTTCATCTTGCAGGCCGAGCCGTAGGAGTCCTTGTAGTTGGCGAACACCGTCTTCTGGATCTCCATCACCGGATCCGAGCCCGGCGTCGCGCCCGCCACCGCCCTGAGGAGGTAGAAATTCTCGATCGGAAAGTGGTTGTGGCCGTAGGTGAACTTGCCGCGCACCGAGTGGAAGTCCGCCTTCTTCATTGCCGCGATCACGCCCTTCTTGTCGGCGAGGTTGCCCTTCACCGCGCGCACCGCGGAGTCGATCAGCATGATGCCGTCATAGCTCTGCGCGCCGTAGAAGGAAGGCAGCTTGCCGAACTTCTTCTTGTAGTCGCCGACGTACCTCTCGTTGGCCGGGTTCTTCAGGTCCGGGCTCCAGATGCGCGTCTCGTACTGGCCGAGCGCGGCGTGCTTCACCGCCGGGATCGACAGCTCGTCCAGCGTGAACACCGAGTACAGCGGGAACTGCCCGCGCAGGCCGGCTTCCGAGTACTGCTTCATGAACTGGATGCCCATGCCGCCGGGATAGAACACCATCACCGCCTTGGGGTTCTTCGCGCGCAGCTGCGAGATCTCGGCCTGGTAGTCGGTCTGGCCCATGCGCGTGTAGACCTCGTCGACGATGCGGCCCTTGAAGGTGCGCTTGAAGCCGGTGAGCATGTCCTTGCCCGCGGCGTAGTTGGGCGCCATGATGTAGACGTCGTTCAGGCCCGCGTCGGTCATGTACTTGCCCATCGCCTCGGGCGTCTGGTCGTTCTGCCACGAGGTCGTGAAGAACAGCTCGTTGCACAGCTCGCCGGCGAGCTCGTGGGGACCAGCGTTGGTGCCGATCATGAAGGTGCCGGCGGCGGTCACGCGCGGTGCTACCGCGAGCATCACGTTCGACCAGATGATGCCGGAGACGAAATTCACCTGGTGCTTCTTCACCATCTCGTCGGCGACCTGCACGCCGACGTCGGGCTTGAACTGGTCGTCGCCGTAGATGATCTCGGTCTGCAGGCCGCCCACCTTGCGGTTCAGGTGATCGAGCGCGAGCTCGACCGAGTTCTTCATGTCGGCGCCGATCGCGCCCGCCGGGCCCGACAGCGTGGTGATGAAGCCGATCTTGACCTTCTGCTGCGCCAGCGCGGGCGCGGCGAAAAGGGCGGCGCAGGCGACGCCGGCCAGCAGTGCACGGGTGGTAAGTTTCATGCGGTCCTCCTCGAAAAATCAGTCTAGCAAGAGCAACTTAGAGTGTCTAGGATGCGGCACATGCTGGATATTGCAGGTCTGGAGAAGAGCTTCGGCGCGCGCAGCGTGCTGCGCTCGGTCTCGCTCCGCGTCGGCGCCGGCGAGTACGTCGCGATCGTAGGCGAGTCGGGCGTCGGCAAGTCTACGTTGCTCAACGTCATCGCCGGGCTGGAGCCCGCCGATGCGGGCCAGGTACGCTTCGAGGGCACCGTCCTCGGGAGCTTGGACGACGATGCGCGCACGCGGCTGCGGCGCGACTGCTTCGGCTTCGTGTTCCAGGCTTTCCACGTCCTGCCGCATCTCACGGTAGGGCAGAACGTAGGCTTGCCTTTGCTCCTGCGCGGGTTTTCCGGGAATGAAATTCAAGCAAGGACCCAGCGAAATCTCGCAGCGGTCGGCCTCGCCGACCGCGAGAACAGCATGCCAAGAGAGCTCTCCGGAGGAGAACTGCAGCGGGTCGCGATTGCTCGCGCGCTGGTAGGAGAACCCAAAGTGGTTCTGGCGGACGAGCCCACCGGCAATCTCGACCAGGAGAACGCGCGCCAGGTGCTCGAGCTCCTGCGCGCGCAGGTGAAGGCGCACGGCGCCGCGGGGATCCTCGTCACGCATTCGGAGGCGGCCGCCGCGGGCTGCGACCGCCGCTACCGCCTGACCGCTAGCGGCCTCGAGCCGATCGGCTGAACAGACGGCGCGCGGGGTAGGGGAGCTGCGTGCCGGCGAGTCCCTCCTCGATGCGCAGGCCCTCGTTCCATTTCGCCATGCGCTCGGAGCGCGCGAAGCTGCCGACCTTGAGCTGCGGCACGCCCCAGCCTACCGCGAGGTGCACGATCGTCACGTCCTCGGTCTCGCCCGAGCGCGCCGAGACGATCGCGCCGTAGCCGGCCTGCTGCGCCGCGCGCCAGCACGCGAGCGTCTCGGTGAGCGTCCCGGCCTGGTTGGGCTTCAGCAGCACTGCGTTGCAGGCGCCGATTGTTTTCGCCTTTTCCACTTTAAGAGCGTTTGTCACCAGGAAATCATCCCCGACAACCTGTACGCGCCCGCCCGCAGTGCGGGTAAACGATGCCATCGCGTCGTTGTCGTGCTCGGCGAAGGGGTCCTCGATCGAGACAATCGGGTAGCGCTCGATCCACTGCAGGAGCAGCGCGTGCAGCTGCGAGGCGGTGAGCGCCTTCTTTTCCAGCGCGAGATGGTAGCGGCCGTCGCGCCAGAGCTGCGTGGCGGCGACGTCGAGCGCGATGCCGATGTCGGTGCCCGGCTCGAAGCCGGCGTCGGCGATCGCGCCCGTGAGCTCGGCGAGCGCCTGCTCGTTGGTCTCGAAGGCGGGCCACCAGCCGCCCTCGTCGGCGACGCCGCGCAGCGCGCCGCGGCGCGCGAGCCGCTCGCCGGCGGCGCGGTACACCTGCGCGGTCCATTCCAGGCTTTCGGCGAAGCTGCCCGCGCCCACGCAGACGATCATGAAGTCCTGCAGGTCGACGCTGCCGCGCGCGTGCGCGCCGCCGCCGAAGATCTGGATCTGCGGCACGGGCATCGCCACCTGGCGCTTGCCCGCGAGGAATTTCCAGAGCGGCTTCTTCGCCGCCGCGGCGGCCGCGTGCGCGGCGGCGAGCGAGACCGCGACGATCGCGTTGGCGCCCAGGCGCGACTTGTCGGGCGTGCCATCGAGCGCGATCAGCGCGCGGTCGACGGTTTCCTGTTCCAGAGTCTTTCCGATCAAGTGAGTCCTGATCTCGCCATTGACCGAGTGAACGGCTTTCTTCGTCTCTACACACTTTGCTTCGCCCGAGCCGGTGGAGGCGCCCGCGGGCGCGATGGCCCGGCCGCGCGCGCCCTTCAGCGCGACTTCGGCCTCCACGGTCGAGCGGCCGCGCGAGTCCCAGACCAGGCGCGCGGCGACGTCTACGATTCTCGCCATGCGGCTCCGATCTCGGCGAGGGTGGCGGGCGGGGCGTTCAGGAACCGCGTGGCGAAGCCGCGGATGTGCGCCTTCTGCGCTTCCCCGGTCACGTATTCCACGGGCGACTTGCCGTCCACGCGCGCGAGCAGCAGCCCGGGCAGCAGCGCCGCCGCGCGGCGCTCGAGCGCGCTGGGCTGCTCCCAGTCGACGCTCTGCAGATATTGATCCGCGAGGGTATGGAAGCAATCGAGGTATTCCGGTTTGAAGCCAGGATTCCAGATACCCTTCAGAAGCAGATGATTCAGGCAGAACGCGAGGTCGAACGCCGGATCGCCGTACCAGGCGCACTCGGCGTCGAGGAAGATCGGGCCGCGCGGCCCGACGAGGATGTTCTTCGGGCTCACGTCGCCATGCACAAGCGCGAGCCGGGTTTTCGCCGTTACTTCAACTAGCTTTTCGAACTTGCCTTGCAAACCCTCATGAACTCTCCCAGTTGCCACGAGGTAAGGTTCCAGTCGCAGAGCATAGAAGCTCGCGTCGGTGGCGAAGGCGGCGGCGACATCGGCGCGGTGCGCGGTGGCGTTGTGGATTGCGCAGAGCTTGCGTCCTACGTCGGCCGCGAAGACGGGGTCGGCGCGGCCCGCGCGCAGCTCCGCTTTCCAGACCGGCAGCCGCGGCAGATATTCCATCGCAAAGCAGCCCGCGCCCGCATCCTCGTCGCCGCCCGCGAGCACGCGCGGCGCGACGCCCGGCACGATCGCGTTGGCGGCCTCGAGCCACCTGCGCTCGTAGGCGTTGCGCTCGACCGGGGCCTCCCAGAGCTGCGCGACGCGCAGGCGCGGCAGCGCGCGCTTCACGACGATGGAACGGCCCGTCGGCCCCGATCCCAGATCCACGCGCCAGATGTCGGAGGAGACGCCGCCCGAGAGCACCTCGGCGCCGGGCATCTCGTTCCCGGCGGCGAGGCCGCTCCGCCGCAGGAAGGCGAGGACGGGCTCAGGGAGCGAGGCGCTCAATCGTCCAGCGCTCTGCGGCGCGGCGGTAGAGCAGGCGGTCGTGCAGGCGGTTCTCGCGGCCCTGCCAGAATTCGATGCGCTCGGGGAGCACGCGGTAGCCGCCCCAGTGCGCTGGCCGCGGCGGGTTTTGCCCGAAACGCCTTTTGATCTCCTCGACGCGGGATTCGAGCGTCTCCCTGTTCGCCACAATCTCGCTTTGTGCCGAGGCGTTCGCCGAGAGGCGAGCGCCCACAGGCCGCGATGCAAAGTAGGCATCGGACTCGGCAACGGAAACTTTCTCCACCTTGCCATCGATGCGCACCTGGCGCTCGAGCTCGCCCCAGAAGAAGACGAGGCAGGCGTCGGCGCGCGCGGCGAGCTGGCGGCCCTTGCGGCTCTCGTAGTTGGTGTAGAACACGAATCCGCCCGCTTCCACGCCCTTCAGCAGCACGATGCGCGCGTCGGGCGCGCCCTGCGGCGTCACGGTGGCGAGCGTCATCGCGTTGGCGAGCGGCAGCTTGGCCGCGAGCGCGTCCCGGAACCAGCGCTCGAACTGCGCGAACGGATCGGCGAGCGCGCCGGCCTCGCGCAGCCCGGCGCGCATGTACTCCTGGCGCAGGTCGGCGATGTTCATCGTGACGCGATTCTATAATGGCCGCGTGGATTCCCCCGGCGTCTTCGATTACGGCCACGGCATCTTCGCGGTCGACAGCGTCTACGACCGGCGCCTGCAGACGGCGATCCACCTCGTCGTGGAGGAGGGGCGCGCCGCGGTGGTCGACACCGGCACCTCGCACGCCGTGCCGCGGGTTCTCGAGGCGCTCGCGGCGCGGGGCGTGGCGCCCGAGCAGGTGGACTACGTGATCCTCACGCACGTGCACCTCGACCACGCGGGCGGCGCGGGCCAGCTCATGGCGCGCCTTCCGAACGCGCGCCTCACCGTGCACCCGCGCGGTGCGCGGCACATGGCCGACCCGGGGCGTCTGCTGGCGGCGACGGTGGCGATCTACGGCGAGGCGGAGACGCGGCGCGTCTACGGCGAGGTGCTGCCCGTGCCGAAGGAGCGCATCGTGGAAACCGCCGAGGGCGCCACGCTGCGCCTCGCGGGCCGCGAGCTGCTGTGCCTCGATGCGCCGGGGCATGCGCGCCACCACGTGGTCGTTCGCGACGGCAAGACGGGGCATTTCTTCGCCGGCGACACCTTCGGCCTGTCCTACCGCGAGCTCGACCGCAACGGCCGGCAGTTCGTGTTTCCGACCACCAGCCCCTCGCAGTTCGACCCGCCCGCGCTGCACCGCTCCATCGACCGCATGCTCTCCTACGGCCCGGCGGCCCTCTACGTCACCCACTTCGGCCGGCTGACGGATCCGAAGGCCCTGGCCGCGGACCTGCATCGCCTCATCGAGGCGCACGCCGAGCTCGCCGAGCGCCACCGGCGTGCCGGCGCCGAGCGAAAACGTCTGTTGATCGAAGGCGTTACGTCGCTCGTGCTCGCCGAGCGCGAGCGCCAGGGGTGGCCGCTGCCGAGGGAAAAAACGCTCGAGGTGTTCGCGCTCGACATCGAGTTGAACGCGCAAGGTCTCGAACTCTGGCTCGATTCAGAGGGAAACTGAGGCGACGCAGGTCAAAAATTCCCTCGTAAACGATTGACATGCTCCTCTGGATTCGGCATTGTTCGGCCACCGCTGCCCCGACGACGGCGGGACGAATCCCGGGATTCCCAATTTCCGTAGTCATCAGTTCAGTTCAGAGGAGAAATCAAGATGGCAAAAAAGAAGGGCAGCAAGAAGCGTAAGCCGAATGCCGCGTTCATGAAGCCGATGCACCCGGACGCGACGCTCGCGGCGGTGATCGGCGGCAGCGCGATGCCGCGCACCGAGGTCACCAAGAAGATCTGGGCCTACATCAAGCGTAACGGCCTGCAGGACAAGAAGAACCGCCGCAACATCAACGCCGACGAGAAGCTGCGTCCGGTGTTCGGCGGCAAGGGCACGGTTTCGATGTTCGAGATGACCAAGCTGGTCAACAAGCACCTCAAGTAACCGTCCGTATCACCCTGCCGGGGGCGCGGGCCCCCGGCGGTCCCGCCGCCCGCGCCGGCCCCGGCGTGCTGCAGTCCCAGCTTCCGCTCCTGTTCATCCTCTACGGTGCGCCCAGCATCGCGGCATTGCTGTTTCTCGTGCTCGGCTTCGCGATGGCGCGCTCGCGCTGGGAGGTCGGCTTCGTAGGCATCCTCTGCGGCGCGCTGGTCGCGGTGCACGCGGCCGAGCTGTACTTCCTGTGGGGCCTGCGCCAGGCGCTCGGCGGCGGCAGCGAGGACCCGCTGGTCGGGGCCGGCGTCGCGCTCGCGCTGCTCGCGGGCGCGCTGACCTGGGTGTTCGTCGCGCGCGGGCTGAAGCGCCAGCGCGGCGCCTAGCGCACGCTCACGGTCTCGCGCTTCCACGCCGGGTCCTGCCAGCGCTGGAAGGCGCCCAGCATCGCGGGATCGGGCGCCTGGCGCACGGTGGCGAGCGTGTCCAGGCGCACGAGCTCGAAGTTCCTGCGGTATCGGCCTTCGCCGCTCGCCTCGCGCGCGACCAGCAGCTGCGAGCCGCCGGGCACCCAGCCGGCGAACTCTGCGTAGCCCACCTCCGGCTGCGTCGCCGCGGGCGGCAGCACGCGCACCGTCCAGCCGCCCGCCTGCCTGTGGAAGATCCAGAGCTCGCGCCAGGCGTCCGCGGGCTGCACCGCTACCGCGAGCGCGTTGCCCTCGCGATTGAGCGTCGCCGAAGCCATCCACACCAGGCCGTAGGTGCAGCGCTTCGCGAGCGGGCGGTCGGCGCCGTTGCGCTCGTCCACGAGCAGCAGGCAGGTCTCGCCCTTGGCGCCGGCGAAGGCGGCGAGCGAGGGCTTGCGCCGCGAGCCGGGCGGCGTCGCGGCGGAGATTCCCCAGCGTGAGGCGTTGACCCGCATCGCGGCGTCGCGGTAGGCGGAGGCGTCCTCCTCGGCGAGCTCGGCCTTGTCGACCTTCGCGAGCTCCAGCAGCGCGCGCGAGGCGGCCGCCTCGGGCCGCTCGCCGGCGCGCGCGCGCTGGTAGGCGAGGCTGCTCAGGACGCTCGCGCGACGCAGCAGCACGCGATTCGCGACGTAGGGAGGCAGCGCCTTCGTATCGACGCGGTCGAGCACCTCTGCGCGCCATTCGTCCTTGCGCCGGCGTTCCGCGGGCTGCAGGTCGTCGGCCGTGCACTCAGGGCGCGTGAGGCCGAGCACGGCGCGCGCGCGCTGCTCGGGCGTAGAGGGCATCGCCAGCACGCGCCGGAACACGTCGCCTTCGTAGCACACGTACATGCGGCCGTTGCGCTCGTTGCTTTCGAAGCGAAGGCCGTGCCTCGCAGCGACTTCCAGGTGCGCGGCGAGCGCGCGGGCGGCCGCGCCCTGCGCGGCGCCGCTCGAAGCGCGCCGCGCGAGGCGGTCGGCCATGGCGCCGAGGGCATCCAGCACCTCGATGCCGTCGGGCCCCTTCAGCAACTCGGCGGGCGCCACCTGGACGTAGGCGGCGGCGAAGGCGATACCGAGCGCTTCGCTGCCCGCCGCGTCGCGCAGGAAGCGCACCAGCGCGAGCAGCTCGGGCGCCTCGCGGGACTCGAGGGCGACGCGCCGCACCTGGCTCGCGCGCACGAAGCCGCCGCGCTCGCGCCGGTAGTCGTAGACCTGCAGCCAGTCCAGGCGCTCGGCGCGGATCTCCAGCGCCTCGCCCTGCCAGAGCAGCGCCTGCTGCGCGGCCGACGCCCGCGGCGCGGCCCTGAGGGCCGTCTGGTCCTGCGCGACGACGGCGACCTCTGCTTTCTGTTCAGCTCTCGCGATCAACGCATTCACAAGGAGAAGAACGGCAAGGCAAAAGCGCCTCATGTTCAGCGCCCCTTGCCGATGAGGTTTGCGCCGATGAAGCCGCCATCGGCCGGCGGCGGGGCGATGATCACCTGAACCTTGTCCGAGAGCTTGTCGGCGAGCGCCTTCTGGATGAGCAGCGGATGCTTCGTGACCAGCGCGCCCTCGCGCTCCATCTGCTCGGCGTTGAAGCGGCCGATCTTCTCCAGGCGGTAGAGCTCGGCGTCGGCGAGCTTCTGGCGCGCCTCGGCCTCGCCCGTGGCCTCGATGCGGCGCGCCTGCGCGCTGCCCTCGGCGTTGCGGATGCGCGCCTGCTTCTCGGCCTCGGCCTCGAGCTTGCGCTGCTCCACCTGGCGCTGCTTGAAGGGCAGCACATGCTGCATCGCCTCCTCCTGCGCCTTGGCCGCGATCACCTGCTCGCGCGCTGCCGCCTCGGCTCGCTTCTCGCGGCGCGTCTTCTCGGCCTCGGCCTCCAGCTCGCTCTCCTTCACGCGGCGCGCCTTGAGCTCGAGCGTGTAGCGCATCTTCTCGGTGGCGAGCTCCTCGGCGAGCAGCGTCTCCATGCCGCGCTTGTAGTCGGCGGGCAGGTCCACCTTGCCGATCTGCACGTTCCTCAGCGCCACGCCCTCGGCCGAGAGGCGGCCCTTCAGCTCGCTCTCGATCGCCTGCTGGATCTCGGCGCGCTTGGTGGAGAAAATCTCTCGCACCGTGTAGCGCGCGAACACCTTGTAGACGACGCCCTGGACCGCGGGCTCTACCACGTTGCGGGTGACATCGTCCGGCAGCGACGCCGACACCGCGCGCAGCTTCTCGGGATCGAGCGCGTAGCGCACCGCTACGTCGACGCCGAGCGACAGGCCTTCGACCGACTGGAAGGGCGAAGGGCCGTCGGCGCGCATGCTCGCCTCGGGCCGATAGACCTGGTCGCGCATCGAGAACACGCGCATCTCGTGCAGCCCCGGCAGCACCAGCACGCCGCCGTCGTGCCACACCGAGACTTCGCCCGTCACGCGGTTGACCCGCACCCCGGTCTCGCCGCGCCCCACGGTCACCATCGGCGGGTGCTGGTAGAGCAGATACCCCGCACCGCCCACGATCCCCAGCGAGAACAGCGTACCCCGCGCTGCTCGCATTCCCATCGCTGCGCGCGCGGTCCCATTCCTCGCCGCATCCGCCGCCAACCCGCCCGCACTCGCCGCCGTGCGCGCGAACGCCTCGCGAATCGCGCGCACCATCGCCTTCAGACGCTCTTTCATGGCCTTTCCCCTCGTTCTTGTTCGCCGACGCCCGGCCATGCCATTCAGCGCCGCGAATGGGGAAGCGCTAGGGGAGAGCGGAGGAAAGGCGGCGAAGAATTCTGGCGAAGCGGTGACGGGCCGGAACAAATGCACAGGGCCGGCGGGTCAACGACCGGCTCGTCGCGGTGCGATACCGATACGACGCCGAACGCCAATGCCGCCACAAGACCGTAGAGCTCATCGTGGAGACCGTGCCCTGGCAGCCGCGTGCGCGAAAGCCGCGCCGCCGGGACGAGCAGATGGTGCACGTCCACATCGCCTACAGCGAGGTCGACCTCCGCGAGCGCGCCAAGCGCCTCGGCGCGTTGTGGCGCCCCGCGCAGCGTCTCTGGGAAATGCGCTGGCTCGACGCCAAGCGCCTCGGCATCGCCGATCGCGTCGTCGCCGATTGAGCCCTGCAATCTCAAATGACGATCTCTGCCGGCATATCCGCCGATCTGCCGGTGGATCGTTGCATCTACCCCTGTATCGCCCTAGCATCCTCCGCATGCAGGCTAAACACTAGTTAGACGGCAATGGCAAGCCTGACCGAAGTAATTCCGCGGCCTTTACGAGCATTCGTGGGTTCAGCATTGACGATAGGCAGTGCTGGTGTGGTCGGCGTACCGTACGGAGCCATCATTGGTTTGCCGCTACTTGTCTTGGGTACTACGCTGTGCGTGCAGGGTGCCCTGGTGCCGATCGACGATGGCGTGTCTAAGGTCAGAAGAACGGCTGCCGAAGTTGTTCTCACGCTTGGTGCCGTGGGACTTCTTGCGGGCTGCATGATGACCTCAGTCCTCGTGGTCGATTATCTGGTTGCGCTGAAACGCGGTCAGAGTCCAATGCCCTGGTGGGACCAATGGGCGACGCTCGCTACCTGTGTTCTCGCGCTCGTGCTGCTCACTTTGGGCAATTTGCTACGAGCAAAAGCCTCTGCCAATCAGACTTCGTTGCGCGCCATCTACTGGTTTGTGCATTTCCCGGGTTCCGCGCTGGCGGTCAAGTTCTATGCAGCCGTGGGGATGACGTTGACCGCATGACGAATGTTGAATCGATCTTGCCGTCTAACCGCCGGTTCTTGAGCGACACTTGCCCGGCGCTATGCGCCTACACGCGTGCGCCAAAACCGGAACGTTAGACGGCAACAAACAACAACGCGAATCGCCAGCTGATGTTCTTCGAGATCGTCGGTGAGGTAACACATGTTGAAACCTTCGCCTCGGGGTCATCCATTCGAGAGCTTGCGCGGCTGCGGAAGTTCTATGGCCGTGGTCGGTGGCGAAAGCGCAAGGCATCGCTCGCGTGCGCCTGGCGGACGGCACGGTGCGGCTGGCCGAGGTACACTGGTACGAAGCCCATGGTATCGGGCGCAAAGAGTTGAAGATCAAGCGCTACATCGACTGAACCTATGAAAACCAAGCAATTCGCGGTTTGCCTGAAGAACGACGGGTACGAGGTCTCGCTAGAGCGTCGGAAGATCTATCAGGTTCTCCCGGATCCAGAGGCGGCAAAGTATCGGCAGGTTCGGGTGATCGACGAATCGGGCGATGACTACCTGTATCCGCAGAACTTCTTCGCGCCGATTGAGCTTCCTCAGCCAATCCGCCGAGCGGTACTGGCCGCCGTCTAACCCCGCGCCGCACCCCGACGCGCAGCAAGCGTCGCACCACTTTTTTGTCCCTGTGCGGCCGGGTGGCCGTGAACGTTAGATATCATCAAGGACAACGTGGCGCCGATACTGAGATCGACGGTCACTTGTCCGATGTGCGGTACCGCCGCGGAGGAAGAAATGCCGACCGATGCGTGCTTGTTCTTCTACGAGTGCAAAGGTTGTCACAAGCGGCTGCGGCCCTCGCCAGGCGACTGCTGTGTCTTCTGTTCCTACGGCAGTGTGAAGTGCCCGCCGGTTCAGCTGCAGAAGAACTGCTGTGCGTAGCCAAGGACAAAATGACTTCTAAGCCGTCCAATCTGACGCTGGGCCGGCGCCGTGTTTCATCATCCTCCATCGGCCGTGCGCCGGTGGCGGCGAACATCCGGTGACTTTCGGGCTCCGCCTGTCCGCGCCCGCCTTCGACGAACCCTTTCGCGCCAGCATCGCGCGCAACCTCGCTTCGCTCGCTCCCGCGGCTGAGCCGGCGGCGCAGGGGCTGAAGCGCGCGGCGGTGCTGGTGGTCGTCGCGGAAGACGGCGCGGGCAACGCGGCGCTGGTGCTGACACGCCGGGCGGCTCATTTAAACGCGCATGCAGGGCAGTTCGCGCTGCCCGGAGGCCGTGTTGACGAGGGCGAGAGTGCGACCGAGGCGGCGCTGCGCGAGGCGCGCGAGGAGATCAACCTGGAGCTTTCGCGCGAGGCGATCCTCGGGCAGCTCGACGACTACCCTACGCGCTCCGGGTTCCTGATCACGCCGCTGGTCGCCTGGGCCGCGCGCGAGGCGCGCATGCAGGCCAATCCCGCCGAGGTCGCCGCGATCTACCGCGTCGCGCTCGGCGAGCTCAGCCTGCCCGGATCGCCGGAATTCGTCGCCATTCCGGAGAGCGACCGCCCGGTGATCCGCTATCCGCTGCTGGGCACCACCATCCACGCGCCCACCGCCGCGGTGCTGTACCAGTTCATGGAAGTCTGCGTGCACGGGCGCGCCACGCGCGTAGCGCACCTCGAGCAGCCGGTGTGGGCCTGGCGGTGAGCGTCCCGGGCTGGCGCCTCAAGAGTGGTACTTCCTGACGACTTCGACTTCGTTCTTCGAGCCGAGGACGACCGCGATGCGCTGGTGCAGCTTCTGCGGCTGGATGTCGAGGATGCGCGTCTTGCCGTCGGTCGCGGCGCCGCCGGCCTGCTCCACGATGAAGGCCATCGGGTTCGCCTCGTACATGAGGCGCAGCCGCCCTTCCTTGTTCTTCGAGTCGCGCGGGTACATGAAGATGCCGCCGCGCGAGAGCACGCGGAAGACGTCGGCCACCATCGAGGCCACCCAGCGCATGTTGAAGTCCTTGCCGCGCGGGCCGTCCTTGCCGGCGAGGCACTCGTCGATGTAGCGCTTCATCGGCGCCTCCCAGCGCCGCATGTTGGAGGCGTTGATCGCGAACTCCGCGGTGTCGGCCGGGATCGTGATTCGCTCCTGCGTGAGCACGAAGGTGTAGGTCTCGCGGTCGAGCATGAAGCCGTAGGCGCCGTCGCCCACGGTGATCACGAGCTGCGTGGTCGGGCCGTAGACGGCGAAGCCGGCGGCGACCTGCTCGCGGCCCGGCTGCAGGAAGGACTTCTCGTCCGCCTCGCAGGGCTTGCCGTCGGCTCCGTGCGGGCAGCGCAGCACCGAGAAGATGGTGCCCACCGAGATGTTGACGTCGATGTTCGACGAGCCGTCCAGCGGGTCGAAGAGCAGCAGGTACTCCCCGCGCGGGTAGTGCGTGGGAATCGGCTTCACGTCCTCCATCTCCTCGGAGGCGACGGCGGCGAGGTTGCCGCCCCATTCGTTGGCCTCCATGAGGATCTCGTGGGAGAGGACGTCCAGGCCCTTCTGGATCTCGCCCTGCACGTTCTCGACGCCCGTGGAGACGCCCGCGCCGCCCAGCGGCCCCTTGTTGACGCGCGTGCTGATCGCCTTGCAGGCGCGCGCGATGGTTTCGATGAGCAGGCGCAGATCGGCGTTGATGCGGCCGGCGCGCTGGCGCTCGATGAGGAATTGCGTGAGGGAAGGGCGTCGCATCGCGCAATTCTAGCTTCCCGCGCGCCGGCGCCGGTCCGCGAGCCAGCCGCCCGAGAGCAGCGCCGCGGCCATCGCCCAGAGGATCGGCGCCACGCCGAGCGCGGTGCCGAGCGCGCCGAAGGCGAGCGGCATGATCGCGGTGCTCGCGTTGATCATCGTCGTGCGCACGCCTACCGCCTCGCCCTGGCGGCCGGGCGGCGACGCGGCGTAGAGCGCCGACATGATCATCGGCTGCGCGCTGCCCAGGCCCAGGCCGAGCAGGAACGACAGCGCGCCGAGCAGCGGCGCGTGCCGCGCGAGCGGGAAGAGGGCGTAGGCCGTGCCCGCGATCGCGAGCGCCGTGCAGATCACCGCCCAGGGGCTCAGGCGGCGCACGAGCGAGGGCATCACCAGCCGCACCGTGAAGGTAGCGAGCGCGAAGCTGCTCATGACGATGCCGATCGTAGAGGCCGACAGGCCGATCTGCGAGCCGTAGATCGGGATCACGAAGGTGTACATGTCCCAGCCCGAGGCGAGCAGGCCGCTGAAGAGGAAGACCGGCAGCAGGCGCGGGTTGCGCAGCAGGTCGCCGACGCTGCGCTTCTCCGCGCCCGCGCGGTGCTCGGCCGGCCGTGCCGGCACGCCGCGCCGATAGAGGAGCAGGGCGGTGCCCGTGGCGGCGGGGATCGACAGCAGCAGGAACGCCCAGCCGTGGCCCACGAGGTCGATCGCGAAGCCCGCCGCGAGCGGCCCCAGGGTCCCGCTCACCGAGTAGCCGAGCGCGAACCAGCTGAAGTTGACCGGCCGCTCCGCCGCGTCGCCGAGGTTGCCGATGACGTGGTTGAGCGCGATGTGCTGGAACATGAACGCCACGCCCACGAACACCACGCTGACGAACAGCACCGGCAGCTCGTGCGAGACCGCGGGCGCGAGGATGCCCGCGACGAGGACCGCACCGCCGAAGGCGATCGGCCGGAGGGCGCCGATGCGGTCCACCAGGCGCCCGGCCTGCACCGCCGCGAACATCGGCACCACCGCGTACAGCGACATCAGCACGCCGACCGTAAGGGGCGTGGCGCCTTGCGCGATCGCCGCGAGCGAGACCGTGATGCGGCTGCCGACGAAGCTCGCGTGGCTGAGCACCGTCAGGAGCACGAAATAGAAGAGGGGCTTCAAGGAAGCCCCTCTTTACCTGCCGGCCGGCGGCCGGTCAAACGCGCGGTGCGCCCGCCTCTACACGGCGCCCGGAGCGCGATCTCGCAGCGCGGCGATGCGCTGCTCGATCGGCGGGTGGGTCGCCAGCAGCGAGCCCAGCTGGCCGGTGATGCCGAAGGCCTGCATCGCCTTGGGCAGCTCGCCCGGCGCGAGCCCGCCCAGGCGCTGCAGCGCCGACATCATCGGCCGCGGCGAGCCGAGCAGGCCGGCCGAGGCCGCGTCGGCGCGGAACTCGCGCTGGCGCGAGAACCAGGCCACGATGATCGAGGCGAACAGGCCGAGCACGATCTGCGACGCCATCACCGCGACGAAGAAGCCGGGTCCCTGGCCGCGCTCGCTCTTGAACACCACGCGGTCGATGATCGTGCCGATCACGCGCGACAGGAAGAAAACGAAGGTGTTGACCACGCCCTGGATCAGAGTGAGCGTGACCATGTCGCCGTTGGCGACGTGGCCGATCTCGTGGCCCAGCACCGCCTCGACTTCTTCCCTGGACATGGAATTGAGCAGGCCGGTGGAGACCGCGACCAGCGAAGCGTCCTTGTTCGCGCCGGTAGCGAAGGCATTCGGCTCGCCCTCGTAGATCGCGACTTCCGGCATGCCGATGCCAGCCTTGTCGGCGAGCTTGCGCACCGTGTCCACCAGCCAGTACTGGGTGGTGCCTTCGCTGCCGTCGATGAGCTGCGCGCCGGTGGACCACTTGGCGATGGTCTTGGACATCAGCAGCGAAATGAAGGCGCCGCCGAAGCCGACGACGGCAGCCGTCATCAGCCACGAGAAGTAGGGAATTCCCTGCTCGGCCAGCACCTTGTCCAGGCCGAGGAGGCTCACGACGACCGACAGCAGGACCATCACCGCCAAGTTGGTCGCGATCAGTAGAACGATTCTCTTCATGGGTTTGCGATTTCTCCTAAGTGCGGTCTATATGGGGACGGGACGCGCGGGTTCAATCCTCTTCAACGCCTTGATTCTAAGATCATCCGGGCGCCTTTTTCCGCGATGAGGTAGGTGGGGGCGTTGGTATTGCCGGACGTAATTCTCGGCATGATCGAGGCGTCGACCACGCGCAGGCGCTCCAGGCCATGCACGCGCAGGCAATCGTCCACTACCGCCATCGGGTCGTTGCCCATCTTGCAGGTGCCTACCGGGTGGAAGATGGTGGTGCCGAGCTCCCCCGCGGCCTTTTCGAGGTCCGTGTCCGTTTGGACGTGGGTTCCGGGCTTGAATTCTTCCGGTTCATACTTCCGAAGCGCGTTCGAATTCATGATTCTTCGGGTAAACCGCATGCCGTCCACCGCCACTTTCCGGTCCTCGGGCGTAGAGAGG
>DATKKT010000104.1:0-9243 GCA_035542795.1 Burkholderiales bacterium | reverse complement strand
GCTCTTCTCGCGCGCAAACGTCCGGTCGAGGAATTGGTCGACGATTACGAACGTGCCTGGCGCGAGGTGCTCGCGCAGCGAGCCGACGGCGCTTACCGAAACCACATCGGTGACGCCGATGCGCTTGAGTGCGTCGATGTTGGCGCGGTAGTTGATCTTGCTCGGCGGAACGCGGTGGCCTCGGCCGTGCCGCGGCAGGAACGCGACCGGCGCTCCCTCGAGCTCGCCGGTCAGGATCGCGTCGGATGGCTTTCCGAAGGGCGACGACACCTTCCTCCAGACGGCTTTCTTCAGCCCTTCGATGCCGTATACGCCGCTTCCCCCGATGACTCCGAGCATCGTCGTTACCCCTCCCTTTCGCCGAGCGCTATTCTAGTTTCTGTTGTAGCGGTCCTCGAACCGCTCGATGTCGTCCTCGCCGAGGTAGCTGCCCGACTGCACCTCGATGATGAGCAGCGGCTTGTCGCCGGGGTTCTCCAGCCGGTGCTTGGTGCCCACCGGGATGTAGGTGGACTGGTTCTCGTCGAGGTAGAGCGTGTCGTCGCCGCGCGTCACGCGCGCGCGGCCCGAGACCACCACCCAGTGCTCGGCGCGCTTGCGGTGGAGTTGAAGGGAGAGTGCGGCGCCGGGTTTCACCATCAATCGCTTCACCTGGAAGCGCTCGCCCTCGTCGACCTGCTCGTAGTAGCCCCAGGGGCGGTAGACGCGCGTGTGGCTCAAGTGCTCGGAGCGGTTGGCGCGCTTCAAGTCCTCCACTACCTCGCGCACATCCTGGCTGCGCGAGCGGTCGGCGACGAGCAGCGCGTCGTCGGAATCTACGATGATGAGGTCCTCTACGCCCAGGGTCGCCACGAGGCGCCGGTCGGCGAAGACGAGCGTGTCCTTCGTGTCCTGCATCTGCACGTCGCCGCGTGCCGCGTTGCCCGCGCGGTCCTTCTCGGCGAGCTCCCAGAGCGCCCCCCAGGAGCCTACGTCGCTCCAGTCGAACTCGGCGGGGATCACCGCCGCCTGGTCGGTCTTCTCCATCACCGCGCGGTCGATCGCTTCGGCAGGGCAGGCGAGGAAGGCCTCCTTGCCGAGGCGCACGAAGCCCAGGTCGTCGGTCGCCTGCTCGTAGGCCTTGCGCGCCGCGGCGAGGATGTCGGGGCGGTGGCGGCCGAGCTCTTCCAGCACGCGCTTCGCGCCGAAGACGAACATGCCGCTGTTCCAGTATGCGCGCCCGGTGTCGAGGAGGCGCCTGGCTTCGGCCTCGGGCGGCTTTTCCACGAAGCGCGCGACCCGGAACGCGTCCGTGCGCTCCTTGCCGGCGCCGTCCTTCAGCGGCTCGCCGCGCTCGATGTAGCCGAAGCCGCTGTCGGGCCGCGCGGGCGCGATGCCGAAGGTGGCGAGCATGCCGCCGCGCGCGACCTCCGCCGCGCGGCGCACCGCGTCGCCGAACGCCGCCTCGCCGTGGATCGCGTGGTCGGAGGCGAGCACGAGCAGCACCGGGTCGTCCTTCTCGCAGGCGAGCGCGCACACGGCGACCGCCGCGGCGGTGCTGCGGCCCGCGGGCTCGAGAAGGATGCGCGCGGGAATGTTCACTTCGGACAATTGATCCTGCACCAGAAACCGGTGGGCTTCATTGCAGATGACGAGGATCTCCGAGTCGCCCGCCGCGGCGCGCGCGCGCAGCGCCGTGTCCTGCAGCAGCGTGCGTCCCGTGACGAGCGGCAGGAACTGCTTGGGCAAGAGCTGCCGCGACACCGGCCACAGGCGGCTGCCCGCGCCGCCGCAGAGGATCACCGGAACGATGGCTTGCCGCATCGTCGCCATTCTAGGCTCGCGCCTCGCGCCGGGCCCTAGCCCTGGCGCTTCTCTCCGTACACCGCGGGGTTGAGATTCGGGTCGTTGTACATCTTGAACTGGCGGTAGATCTTGAAGCGCGACTCGCCGCGCTCGCACTCGGCGAGCAGCCGGTCGAGGCAACCCGCAAGATCCGCTCGCTGTTCGTTCAGTCGGTTCAATTTCCGCATGCATTCGTCCACATGCGCGCGGTCCACGTCCGTGCGCTCGGTCTGCAGCCGCATGCTGCGGATCTTCAGCGACAGGATCGAGAGGCGGTCGATCATCGCGCCGGGCGTCTCGCTGCTGAGCCTTGAATTCCTTGTATTCATCCTTTCAGAAAACAAATTCGACAGCAGTTCGTCGACTCGCTCTATTGCGTCGTTGCGCTGCTGGTTGTAGCGGTCGATCGCGCGCTTGTTGCCCGCGATCTCGGCGTCGGGCGCCTGGCGGCGCCGCGCGAGGTCCTCCTCATCCCAGAGCAGGCGGTTGCAGCGGTGGTTGTCCTCGATCGCGCGCCACAGTGCGCCGTCAGCGGCCAACGGCGAGCCGTCGTGGAAGCCGATGAGCTGCCGCGACTTGAGAGGCGTCATCGGCCCTGCGCCCCGCTGCTTTGCCTGCGTAGCTCGATGAGCTTGGCGTACTTGAGGAAGCTCGTCATGCAGCCGATAGCGATGTGCGCGAGGCCCGGCAGCCCGTCCAGGCACCCCAGGCGCAGGAAGTAGAACTTGACGAAGCGCACCGTGGGCGAGAGCGCTAGCTCGGCGAGGCCCGCGCGCCGCCCCTGGCGGTGCAGCTCGGCGGCCGCGAGGCTCGAGTAGCGGTTCTGCTTGTCGAGGTAGCGGCCGAGGTCCTCGGCCGACTCGTGCAGCAGGTCGCCCGCGAGCGTGCCGGGGGTCACGGCGTAGAGTACCTTCTCGTGCACCGCGTCGTCGCTCCAGCGCGCCTCGCGCCGGTCGAAGAGGCGCGGGCTCCAGTCCGGGTAGCCCTCGCCGTGGCGCAGCCAGCGGCCGAGAAACCGGTTGCGCCGCGCCATGCGGTACACGGGCGAGGCGGGCGCCTGCAGCGCGCGCACGATGCTCGCCGCGAGCTCGGGCGAGACGCGCTCGTCTGCATCGAGGCACAGCACCCAGTCGTTCTGCGCCTGCTCCACGGCGAACTGCTTCTGCCGGCCGAAGCCGAGCCACTCCTTGCGGATCACGCGCGCGCCGTAGCGCGCCGCGACCTCGGGCGTGCCGTCCGTGCTCGCCGAATCCACGACGACTACCTCGTCGGCGAAGGCCACGCTCGCCAGGCACTCGGGCAGCAGCGCGGCGGCGTTCTGCGTGATCAGGACGGCGGACAGGCCCACGGCCGAAAGAGGATAGAATCTCTTGAAAACAAAGCGGTATTTTAGCCCACGCCCTCGGGGCCCCATGCCTGGAGGGCATCCTTCACACCGATGCCGCGCATTCTCTTCATCAAGACCTCCTCGCTCGGCGACATCGTGCACAACTGCCCGGCGGTGAGCGACGTAGCGCGCTGCGTGCCCGGCGCGGCGATCGACTGGGTGGTGGAGGAGGCGTTCGCGGAGGTGGCCGCGCTGCACGCCAGCGTGCGGCGCGTGATCCCGGTAGCGATCCGGCGCTGGCGCGCCGCGCTGCTCGCCGGCGCGACCTGGTCCGAGCTCGCGGGATTTCGCGATGCGCTGCGCGCCCAGCGCTACGACGCGGTGATCGACAGCCAGGGTCTTCTGAAGAGCGCGATCGTCGCCGCTGCGGCGCACGGCCGCCGGCACGGCTTCGACCGCGCATGCGTGCGCGAGCCGTTCGCGGCGCGCTTCTACGATGTGCGGCACGCGGTGCCCGCTTCCCTGCACGCGGTGGAGCGCAACCGCCGGCTCGCCGCGGCGGCGCTCGGCTACGAGCTGCCCGCGAGCTGCGACTACGGCATGCGCGCCGAAGGCGAGCCGCCGCTGCGCGCGCGCGAGCCCTACGCGGTGCTGCTGACGATGACCAGCCGCGACGACAAGCTCTGGCCCGAGGAGCGCTGGCGCGCGCTGGGCGCGTGGCTCGCGCAGCGCGGGCTGCAATGCCTGCTGCCCTGGGGCAGCGAAGAGGAGCGGCGCCGCTGCGCGCGCATCGCCGCCGCGATCCCGGGTGCGGACGTGCCGGCGCACCTGCCGCTCGCCGGCGTGGCGCGCCTGCTGCGCCGGGCGCAGTGCGTGATCGGCGTGGATACGGGCCTCGCGCACCTCGCCGCGGCGCTCGGCGCGCGCGTGGTGGGCCTCTATTGCGGCACCGACCCGGCGAGCACGGGCCTGTATGGCAACGGCAAGCTGCGCAATCTGGGCGGCGCTGGCCGCCCGCCCGCGCTCGAGGACGTGCAGGAAGCGCTCACCGGGCTGGGAGCGGCCGCACCGTGATCGCGCGCGCGCTCTACACGCTCGCGCTGCGTGCGCTCGCGCCGCTGATCCTGCTGCGCCTGTGGTGGCGCGGCCTGCGCGAGCCGGGTTACCGGCGCGACATCGCGGAGCGCTTCGCGTATTACCGGACGCCGCGCGAGGAGAAGCCGCTGCTCTGGTTGCACGCGGTCTCGGTGGGGGAGGCGCGCGCGAGCGCCGAGCTCGTGCGCGCGCTCGGCGAGGCGCATCCCGAATGCGACGTGCTCGTCACCTGCATGACGGCTGCCGGGCACGACACGCTGCGTCACCTGCATGGCGAGTCGGTGCAGGTCGCCTGGCTGCCCTACGACTACCCGGGCGCGGTGCGCCGGTTCCTCGAGCACTTCCGGCCGCGTCTGGGGATCCTCGTAGAGACCGAGCTCTGGCCGAACCTGCTCGCCGGCTGCGCCGAGTTCGGCGTCCCCGTCCTGCTCGCCAACGCGCGCCTCTCGGAGAAGTCGGCGCGCGGCTACGCCCGCTTCGGCGCGCTGGCGCGGCCGGCGATCGCCTCGCTCGCGCGCGTTTGCGCGCAGAGCGAGGCGGATGCGGCGCGCCTCGCCGCGCTCGGCGCGCGCCGCGTGGAGGTCGCCGGCAACATGAAGTTCGACTGCGCGCCGGACGAGCAAAAGGCGGCTGCCGGCCGCGCCTGGCGCGAGCGCCTGGGCCGTCCGGTGCTGCTGCTCGCGAGCACGCGCGACGGCGAGGAGAAGATGCTGCTCGACGCGCTGCCCGCGTGGGACGGCCGGCTGCTCGTCGTAGTCGTGCCGCGCCACCCGAGGCGCTTCGACGAGGCCGCTGCGCTCGCGCAGTCCCGCCGCAGCCGGAATCCGGATCCGGCGCCGCAGGACCGCGCTCACCTCGGCGACACGATGGGCGAGATGGATTTCTACTATGCCGCGGCGGACGTAGCGGTGATCGGCGGCTCGTTCCAGCCTCTGGGCGGCCAGAACCTCATCGAGGCCTGCGCCGCGGGCGTGCCGGTGGTGCTCGGTCCGAGCATGTACAACTTCGCGGAGGCCACGCGCCTCGCGCTCGAGGCGGGCGCGGCGGTCCAGGAGGAGAACGCCGCGGGCGCGATCCGCCGGGCCCTCGACCTGCTCTCGAATTCGGAGATGAGAAGGAAAATGGGCGCCGCGGGAACGGCGCTCTGCCAGGCGCATCGCGGCGCGACGCGCCGGCACCTGGACTGCTGCGCCGAGCTGCTGCGGAAGCGGGACTAGCCTAGGGCTCGAGCGCCGCGTTGGCCTGCTCGAGGTCCTCCTCGCGCAGGCTGGCGGCGGCGGCCTTCAGCCGGAAGTGGTTCATGATCGTGCCGTAGCGCGCCGCCAGCAGGTCGCGCCGCGTAGAGAAAACCTGCTGCTGCGCGTTCAGCACGTCGATGTTGATGCGCACGCCGACCTCGTAGCCGAGCTTGTTCGAGTCCAGCGCGCTCTGCGAGGACACCAGCGCCTGCTCGAGCGCGTTGATGGTGGCGATGCCGTTGATCACGAGCAGGTAGTTCTGCTGCGCCGAGAGCGCGCTCGAGCGGCGCGCGTTCTCCAGATCCTGCTTCGCCTTCTCGTAGTTGGCCGCGGCCTCGCGCTCGCGCGAGCTGATCGCGCCGCCCTGGTAGATCGGCAGCGCGAGCTGCAGGCCCACCGTGCCGAGCGTGAGCTGCGAGGACAGCGCGCTGAGCGAGGTGCCGGTCTGGTCGGTCTGGCCGTAGGTGCCTACGAGGTCGAGCGTAGGATAGTGCCCGGCGCGCGCGAACTTGGTCTGCAGGTTGGCGATCTCGGTGGCCGAGTCCTGGATCACCACCGGATATCCCTGCTTCTCCGCGAGCTCGACCCAGCTCTGCATGTTGGCCGGGTTCGGCGGCGAGAGCTTGATCTCCGAGCGCAGCGGCTTCAGCCGCGAATAGATCTTGCCGGTGAGCTGCTGCAGCGCGCGGATCTTGGTGTCGACGTCGTTCTGCGCGACGATGCCCTGCGCGGTGGTGAGGTCGAAGCGCGCCTGCGCCTCGTGCGTGTCGGTGATGGTGGCGGTGCCGACCTCGAAGTTGCGCTTGGCCTGCGCGAGCTGCTCGCCGATGGCGACCTTCTGCGCGTTGACGAGCGCGAGGTTGTCCTGCGCCGAGAGCACGTCTACGTAGGCCTGCGTGACGCGCAGGATGAGGTCCTGGCTCGCCTGGCCGAAGACCGCCTCGGACTGGCGCACCTGCTGCTCGGCCTGGTCGTACTGCGCCCAGTTCTGCGCGCGGAACACCGGCTGCGCGAACGTGAGCTGGTAGTTGCGGTTGTAGAACGTGCGCGAGCCCGCCGGCACCGGATTCGGACCGTAGGGCTGCAGGTCTAGGTGGTTGGTGGTCGTCGACGCGGTGAGGCCGAGCGTCGGCAGCAGCAGCGCGCGCCCCTGCGGCAGCTTCTCGAGTCCCGCCTGCAGCGCCTGGCGCGCCGAGGCGTACTGCGCGTCGTAGGCCTTGGCGTCGCGGTAGACCTGCAGCAGATCCTCCGCGGCCGCGGGCGCAGCGGCGGCCGCGAACGCCATGGCGATCAGTGCGCGGCGCATCGCGGCCATGTCAGCGGCTCAGAACTTGAAGCGCGAGGGGCGCTCGCAGTTGGCGAGCGGCGCGAGCAGCGTCTCGAAAAGCTCTTCGATGCGATAGTCGCCGGGCGCGACGCAGTGATGGATCCTGGCGGTCATGACCGGGGGCTCGCCGACCACCGCGAACGCGCGCCCGCCCGGGCTGAGCGCCTCCAGCACCCCGCGCGGCATGAGCGGCACCGAGCCCGTGAGCAGGATCACGTCGAACGGGCCCTCGAACGGGAAGCCAGGCACCACGCCGCGCGCGCCGTCGCCCACCTGCAGCTGCACGTTGTCCAGGCCGTGGCGCGCGATGTTCGCCTTGCCGAACGCGGCGAGCTCCGGGTTGATTTCCACGGAGCAGACCTGCGCGGCGCGGTGCGCGAACAGCGCGGTGAGATAGCCGCTGCCGGTGCCCACCTCGAGCACGCGGTCGCTGCGCCGGGGCGCGACCGCCTGCAGCACGCGCGCCTCGATCTTCGGCGCCCACATGCGCTCGCCTTCGGCGGCGTTCTTGCGCAGCGGGATCTCCAGGTCGCTGAAGGCGAGGTTGCGGTAGGCGGGCGGCACGAACTCCTCGCGCGGCACCGCGTAGAGCAGGTCGAGGACGTCCTGGTCGAGCACCTCCCAGGGCCGGATCTGCTGCTCGACCATGTTGCTGCGCGCCTGTTCGAGGTTCATTGGGGTGGATGCGGGGCTGGAATCGGGGCTAAGTGCCGGTGCCGGCGGGACTATCCTGCGTTGCCGCAATCTTACCAAAGCGCTTCGCCCAGGCGGCAAGATCGTCGAGATAGGTGTAGATCACCGGCACCACGACCAGGGTGAGCAGGCTCGAGGTGATGACGCCGCCGATCACCGCCTGGCCCATCGGCGCGCGCTGCTCGCCGCCTTCGCCCAGGCCCAGCGCGAGCGGGATCATGCCGAAGATCATCGCCAGCGTCGTCATGAGAATCGGTCGCAGGCGGATGCGGCCCGCGGCGAGCACGGCGTCGCGCCGGTGCTTGCCCTGGCGCCGCTCCTGGTTGACGAAATCGACGAGCAGGATCGCGTTCTTGGTCACGAGGCCCATCAGCATGATGAAGCCGATGATCGAGAAGATGTTCATCGTAGAGCGCGCGAGGATGAGCGCGAGCACGACGCCGATCAGCGACATCGGCAGCGACATCATGATCGCCACCGGCTGGATGAAGCTGCCGAACTGCGAGGCGAGGATCAGGTAGATGAAGATCACCGCGAGCGCGAGCGCCTGGCTGGCGAAGTAGAGCGACTCCTGGATGTCCTTGGAGGAGCCGCCCATGCTGAAGCGGTAGCCGGGCGGCAGCGCGATGCGGTCCAGCTTCGCGCGCAGCTCGCTCGCCGCATCGCCCGCGGGCCGGTTGAACACGTTGGCCGTGACGAGCACCTCGCGCAGCTGCTCCTTGCGGTTGATCTGCTGCGGGCCGCTGCCCTGCGTGACGTTGACGATCTCGCGCAGGCTCACCATCTTCGGCGCGCCGGTGGCGTCGGTCTGCGACGAGGCGAGCGGCACGCGCGCGACGTCCTCGGGCCTTGCGCGGTCGGCGCGCGACAGGCGCACTTGCACGTCGTAGTACTGGTCGTCGGGGCCCTTCCAGTTGCCCACCGCCTCGCCCGCGAGCAGCGGCCGCAGCGTGGCGGCGACCTGGCCGACGCCGATGCCGAGGTCGCTGGCAAGCTCCCTCTTCAGCTCCACCGCGACCTGCGGCCGCGCGGCCTCGTCGCTCGACTCGACGTCCACCGCGCCCGGGATCGCGCGCGTGATCGCCGTCACCTGCTCGCCGAGCTCGGAGAGCGTCTTGCGCTCCTGGCCGAGGATCGAGACCTGCAGCGGCTTGCCGCTGGAGACCGTCTTGTAGGCGCCGATCTGCTGCAGCTCGATGCCGGCGATGCGCTGCAGGCGCTCGCGCATCGGCTTGGTGAGGTCGTTCTGCGAGCGCTTGCGCTCGTGGCGCGGCACAAGCTGAACGAAGATGTTGACGCGGTGCTTGCCGAGCACGAAGCCCGTGTTCACGGTGGCGTAGGTGTACTTCACCTCGGGGAACTCGCGCAGCGCGGCCTCGGCCTGACGCGCCTTTTCGGTCGTCAGCTCGAGCGACGAGCCGACCGGCGTCTTGAACTGCACCTGCAGCTCGGAGAGGTCCGGCTCGGGCACGAACTCGCTGCCGACGAGCTTCATGAGCGGGAAGCTCGCGAAGAAGCTCACGAACGCGATCGCCAGCACGGTCTTGCGCCGGCCGAGCGCCCAGCCGAGCAGCCGCTCGTAAGCGGCCGAGATGCGCTCCATGAAGCGGTGGAACCAGGCGAGCAGCCGGCCCAGGGGCCCCTGGCTGAAGTGCCCCTCGGCCTGCGGGTCGTGCCAGATCGACGACAGCATCGGGTCGAGCGTGAACGACACGAACATCGAGATCAGCACCGCGGCG
>DATKKT010000103.1:0-11867 GCA_035542795.1 Burkholderiales bacterium | reverse complement strand
GCGAGCCGGCGCCGGGCGTGGTTCGCCTCGGGCTTCCCGAGCCGCGCGTGAAGCGCACCGTGGAGGGCGACCTCGGCATGCGGCATAGCGCCGCGGCCCTCGCCGAGGCTGCGGGCCTGGAGGCGCTCGCCGCCGAGTGCGGCCTGAAGCCGGCGCTCTGCGCGCGACTGCTCTCCGAGCTAGGCGCCCAGCCGGGACGACTACCGGCAACGACGGAAGAGGAGATGCTCGACCGGGCGCTCGCGCGCGCCGCCATCCGCATCGCCGTACGCCGGCACTGCGGCAGCGTAGAGACCGTCTATACGCCCACCGGCGCGGTCACCGTGCAGCGCGGCAAGGACCTGCGCGAGGTGCGCGCGGTGATCGGCACCGGCGGCGTGCTCGCCGCGAGCCGGCGCCCGAAGTCGATCCTCGAGGCCGCGCTGGCGGACCCGGCCGCGCCGCAGGCGCTCCTGCCCGCGGCGCCACGCCTGCTGCTGGACGCCGAGTACCTCCTATATGCTTGCGGACTGCTGCAGAGCGTGGATCCGCTGGCCGCGCTCGAGCTCGCTCTCGGACACCTGCGGCCGCTGGACGAGGAACGGACCGATGAACATGCCGTCAATGCCTGACTCTGCACGCATGCCGCTCGGCGAGGCGCGCATTCCGGACGACGTGTTCGCGCAGATGCGCAGGGAGAACCTCGCGCGCTGCCGACCGGCGCGGGCGTCGATTTCGAGGCCGCCGTCGAGAGGCACCGCATGCTGCCGGGCCACAAGCGGCTGGCCGGGGTGATGCGCGCCGCGGACGCGGAGGGCCGCTGCCTCACGCAGCCGCGCGGAGGATTCGGCACCTTCCAACTGCAGCGCGAGCTCATGCAGACCCTCGATCGCGACGGGCACGCGGACATCGTGCCGACGACCACGGACAGCTACACGCGCAACGAGCAATGGCTGCTCGCGCAAAAGGGCATCGAGGAGACCGAGAAGATGGGCCGCTCGATGCTGAACGGCTATCCGATGGTGAACTACGGCGTGGAGCGCGCGAGAGATCTCATCGATTGCATCGAGAAGCCCGCAATCATGCTGACCGGCACCACGATGCCGCGCCTCACCGGGGAAATCGGCTATGCGGCGGGCTACACGGGCTATCTCGGCTCGGGCATCGCCTACACCGTCTCCTACATCAAGGACCTGCCGGTGGCCGAAGGCATCCGCAACTACCAGTACCTCGACCGGCTGGTGGCGATGTACCAGGACGCCGGCGTAGAACTGCACCGTCGCCAGCCGGGCTTTCTCACCGGCACCAACATTCCGCCGTCGATCGCCATAGCGACCTGCGTGCTCGACTGCCTGCTTGCCGCCGCGCAGGGCGTGCGCAACTACGGCCTGGAGATGGGACAGACCCTGCACCTGGTGCAGGACGCGGCGGCGACCGTGGTGTGCCGCGAGATGTGCCAGGAATATCTCGCGCGCAAGGGATACCGCGACGTCTTCACGCCGGTCACGCTGCTGCACTGGATGGGCGCCTGGCCGAAGGACGAGGCGCAGTCGGCGGCGCTGCTCGCGTACGGCGGCACGCTCGCCGCCATCTCCGGCGCGGTCAGCGTCACCACCAAGAGCACGCACGAGGCCTTCGGCATCCCGACCCCGCAGGCCAACGCCGAGGGCTTGCGCGTCACGCGCACCGCGATCTACCTGGCGCGCCGCATCCGGCTCGACGGATTTGCGCCGTTCGAGGAGGAGAAGGAGCTCATCCGGCGCGAGGTCCGCCCCGTGGTCGACAAGGCGCTCGAGATGGGCGATGGCGACGCGGCGGTCGGCACGGTGCGCGCGCTCGAGGCGGGCGTGCTCGACATTCCCTGGTCGCCGAACCGCGGCGTGCAGAGCCGCGTGCTGCCGGCGCGCGACGCCGACGGCTGCCTGCGCATCCTCGATCCCGGCCGCATGCCGATCCCGAAGGATGTGCTGGAAGTCCACGAGCAGAGGCTGCGCCGGCGCGCCGAGCGCGACCGCCTGCCTTTCGGCCCCGACCTCGCCGTCGCGAGCGTCTACGAGATCTCGGAGCCGATCGCGCGGCTGCTCCCTGACAGCCGGTCGGCGTCCGCGCGCACGCAATGAGCACCCGCCTCGCCCGGGCGCTTCCCTACGCCCTGGTCGGACTCGCGTCCGCCTATCTCTATTACGTCGCGGCGCACATCGAGTACGAGCATCGCGCCGGCACGCTCGGCCCCGACTTCTGGCCGAAGCTCGTGCTCGCCCTGGCGATCGCCGTGTGCCTGTTCGAGATCGCCCGCGTCGCGCTGTCCGGAGGGCGCGGGGCGGTCGGCGAGATCGCGCAGCTCGCCGAGCGCGCCGCGCCGGGCGAAGAAGCGCCCGCCCCTCCGCCCGAGAGCCTGCCGCGCCTCGCCGCGGGAATCGCGCTCACGGCGCTGTACGTGTGGCTGCTCGGGCCGCTCGGATTCTTCTGCGCCACGGTGCCGTACCTCGCCGCGTTCGTGGTCCTCGGCGGCTATCGGCGCCGCGGCGTGGTCGCCGCGGTGAGCGGCCTCGGCACGCTGCTCATGATGTTCTTCTTCATGAAGGTGGTCTACGTGTCGCTGCCGCTCGGCGAGGGCGCGTTCCGCGAGGTCACCCTGTTCCTCATGCGCACGATGGGAATCCGCTAGCCGCAATGGTCGAAATTTTCCAGAATCTCGGGCACGGCTTCGTCCAGCTGCTCGAGCCGGTCAACCTGCTGTCGCTCGGCGTCGGCCTGGTCCTCGGCCTGCTGGTCGCGGTGCTGCCCGGCCTCACGCTGGTCATGGGCGTGGTGCTGGCGCTGCCGTTCACCTACTCGATGGCCATCACCCCGTCGATCATCCTGCTCACGGCGATGTACGTCTCGGGCACCTACGCCGGCGCGTGGACCTCGATCCTGTTCCGCGTGCCCGGCGAGCCGATGGACGTGCCGCTGCTGTGGGACGGCTACACCATGGCGCGGCGCGGCCGCGCGGCGAAGGCGCTCGGCTGGACGCTGGCCGCAGCGCTGTTCGGCGGGCTGTGCACCGCGACCGCGATGGTCATGCTGGCGCAGCCGGTGGCGAAGATCGCGCTCACGTTCTCGACCGCGGAGTATTTCGCGCTCATCTTCTTCGGCCTGACGAGCGTGGTTTCCCTCGGCGGCGCCTCGCTCGCCAACGGCCTCATCAGCCTGTTCGCCGGCCTGATGCTCGCCACGGTCGGGGTCGACGACACCTACGGCTCGTACCGCTTCACGTTCGGCGTGCCGATCCTGCGCGACGGCATCGATTACCTCGTCGTCATGGTCGGCGCCTTCGGCCTCGGCGAGGTCTTCATGCGCATGGGGCAAGGCTTCAAGTCGGCTCCGCTCGAATCGGTCGACAAGGTGAGCACCCAGCTGCCCACCCTGCGCGAGGCCTGGGCGGTGCGGTCCACCTTCGTGCGCGGCACGCTCCTCGGCATCGTCGTCGGCATCGTGCCGGGCGCCGGCGCGACCGTGGCCTCGTTCCTGTCCTACGGAGTCGAGTCGCAGTACGGGCGGCGCCGCCACGAGCTCGGCAACGGTATTCCGGACGGCATCGTCGCGCCGCAGACCGCGGCGACCGCCTCGGTCGGCGGCGCGATGATCCCCCTGATCACGATGGGCATTCCGGGCAGCGGCGCGACCGCGATCATCCTGGGCGCGTTCATGCTGCACGGGCTGCAGCCGGGCGCGCAGGTTTTCGAGACTTCGAGCCACATCGTCTACGCCGTGTTCGCCTCGGTCTTCGCGGCCGTCATCGGCATGTGCGTGATCGGCTATCTCGCTACGCGCACCCTGGTGCGCGTGCTCGAGTTCCCGGAGGTCATCATCTCGGCGTACGTGGTGATGTGCTGCATCCTCGGCGCGTTCGCCGCGCGCAACAGCATCACCGACGTCTGGCTGATCGTCGTGTTCGGCGTCGTAGGCTATCTGTGCGACCGCTTCCGCTTCCCGATCGCCCCGCTCGTGCTCGGCGTGATCCTCGGCCCGATCGCCGAGACCAACTTCATGACCACGATGATCAGCTACGACAACGACTGGACCGTGCTCTTCACCCGGCCGATCAGCGGCGTGATCATGTTCCTCGCCATCGCCACGCTGGTCTACCCGTTCGTGCGCTGGCTGCGGCGGCTGCGCCGAGCAGCGCGCGGCGCGCTCATTTGAAGAGCAGCACCGCGCCGCTCAGCGCGAGCAGCGCGGCGACGACGTGGCCGAAGCGCGCCTCGTCGAGCCTGGCGTGCCAGCGATCCCCCGCCGCCATGGCGAGCGCCACCACCGGCAGCGCGGCGCCCAGCAGCCATAGCACGCGCGCGTCGTAGAAGCCCAGGCTGCCGTAGCCCGCGGCACGCAGGATCGACAGGCACAGCAGCGACAGCGACATGGTGGCGCGGAAGCGCGCCTTGTCGAGCGCGCGCGAGCGCAGGTACACGACGTAGAGCGGCCCCGCCATGCCGCCGAACACCGTGGCGACGAAGCCGCCGGCCGCGCCGGCGAGCGGACCGAGCCAGGCCGGCGCGCGCGGCGTGCCGCGCCAGCGCACGTAGCCCGAAAGCGCATAGCCGATGATGAACAGCGCGAGCGCGCGCTGCAGGAGCCACGCGTCGAGCGTGGAGAACAGCCAGAGCCCGCCCGCGACGCCGATCACCGAAGGGACGACCAGGCCGCGCAAGGCCGTGCCGTCGACGAAGCCGCGCTGGTGCACGGCCTGGCCGAAGGATGCGACCATGCCCATCGCCGTGACGAACGGGATCACCACCTGCAGCGGCAGCGCAAGGAGCAGCAGCGGGATCGCCACCACGCCCGCGCCGAATCCTGTCGCGCCGCGCAGCGCGTAGGCGACGAACACCACGGCGCCCGTCCAGGCGAGCCGCCCGGCGCCGCCCGCAGCGAGAAGGAGATCGCTCAGGACGATCCGGCTACTTCGCCGCGGTCGCCTTGTACTTCGCGAGCAGGCGCTTGGGCAGCTTGAGCGCGTCGCGGCGGAACGGGTCTCCGAGCTCGCGCGTGCACATCATCTCTACGATGGTCGTCTTGCCGTTCTTTTGCGCCTTGCAGGCCGCGCGGAACGCGTCTCCGACGCTGGAAACCTTGTCGACGACGATCCCTTCCGCGCCCATCGCCTTCGCGATGCCGGCGAAGCTCGGGTTCTCGAGGTTCACGCCGAGGAAGCGGTTCGAGTAGAAGTCGACGTGGTTCTTCTTCTCGGCGCCCCACTGCTGGTTGTTGAACACGACGGCAGTGACCGGGATCTTCTCGCGCACGCAGGTGAGGATCTCGCCGAAGCTCATGCCCCAGGCGCCGTCGCCGACGTAGGCGACCGCGGTGCGGCCGGGCGCCCCGACCTTGCAGCCGATCATCGTAGGGAAGGCATAGCCGCAGTTGCCGAACATCATCGCGCCGAACATGCTGCGCGGGCGCTCGAACTTGAGGTAGGAATTCGCGATCTGGCAGATGTTGCCGATGTCGGTGGAGACCATCGCGTCCTCGGGCATCGCCTTTTCCAGCTCGCGCAGCATCTGCCGCGGATGCATGTACTTCGAGCCTTTCGACACCTCCAGGCTCCAAGCGTCCTTCTCCTGGTCCCAGCCGGCCAGCTCCGCGTTCCAGTCCTGCTTCGCCTGCTTCACCGCCTTCTCGAGCTCGGCCTGGTTGCGCGCGAACTTGCGGCCCTTGAGCCGGGCGACGAGCGCTTCCGCGGCCTCGCGCGGATCGCCGTTCACGGTGACCGAGGTCTTCTTCACGAGGCCAAGCACGCGGGGATCGGCGTCGACCTGCACCAGCTTCGCCTTCGCCGGCCAGTAGTCGAAGCCGTACTGCGGCAGCACGCCGAACGGCCCGAGGCGCGAGCCGAGCGCAAGCACCACGTCGGCCTTCGAGATCACGTTCATCGCCGCCTTCGCGCCGTGGTAGCCGAGCGGACCGCACGAGAGCCGGTGCGAGGCCGGGAAGGAATCGTTGTGCAGGTAGGAATTGCAGACCGGAGCGCCGAGCGCCTCGGCGAGCGCGACACAGGCGTCGACGCCGTCGGCCGCGACCACGCCGCCGCCGGAGATGATGACCGGGAACTTCGCCTTCGCGAGCGCGTCCGCCGCCGCATCGAGGCTCGCGCCGCCGCCGGGACCGCGCTCGATGCGGATCGGCTGCGGCACCTCGCACTCGATCTCGCCGTAGAAATAGTCGCGCGGGATGTTGAGCTGCGTAGGGCCCATCTCGAGGATCGCGCGGTCGAACGCGCGCGCGGTGAGCTCGGCCATGCGCTGCGGGTTGTTCACGTGCGCCTGGTACTTCGTGATCTTGGAGAAGATCGGCAGCTGGTCGGTCTCCTGGAAGCCGCCCAGGCCGATCGACAGCGAGCCGGTCTCCGGCGTGATCGCCACCACCGCGCTGTGCGCCCAGTAGGCGGCGGCGATCGCGGTGACGAAGTTGGTGATGCCGGGGCCGTTCTGGCCGATGCACACGCCGTGCTTGCCGGTGACGCGGTAGTAGCCGTCGGCCATGTGCGCCGAGCCCTGCTCGTGCACCGTAGGGATGAAGCGGATGCCCGCGGACGGGAACAGGTCGAGCGCGTCCATGTACGCGGAGCCGACGATGCCGAAGACGTTCCTCACGCCCTGCGCCACCATCGCCTCTACGAACGCCTCCGAAGGCGTCATGCGCTGCTTGCCGGTAACCGCGGCCGGGGCCGGGATCTGCTCGCTCTTGCCCATGTGTGCTCCTTCAGACGGGATCGATGCCGGGAGAAGCCCGCAGTTTTTCACAGCGCCCAAGCCAGAACAAGGCGTACCGCAGAAACGCAGTCAACTCGTTCCATTTTCTGCTAATTTGGCGCGATGGTCCGGAAACGGGACGCCTCCGCCGCCTGCGTGCGCGCCTTCGCGCTTCTGGAGGCCCTCGCGGCGGAGGACGGCCCGGTGCCGCTCGCCGACCTCGCCGCGCGCGTGAGGCTGCCGAAGGCGACGGTGCACCGGCTGCTAGCGCAGCTCGCCGGCGCGGGACTCGTCGGCCGCGAGCCGGAACGCCGGCGCTTTGCCGTCGGCGCCCGCTTCTCTGCGCTTGCGCTGCGCGTGCTCGCGAATTCCACGCACCGCGGCGTGCGCCGCGCCATCCTGCAGGGCCTGGTGGACGACCTCGGGGAGACCTGCAACTTGACGATGCTGGACGGGGCCGAGATCGTCTACCTCGACCGCGTGGACACGCCCTCGCCCCTGCGCGTCAATCTGCAGCCCGGCTCCAAGGTGCCGCTGCACTGCACCGCGAGCGGCAAGCTCCTGCTCGCGCTGCTGCCCGCGGCACGCCGCCAGCGTCTCGTCGCGCAGCTTCACCTCGAGCGCCCGACTCCGAACACGCTCGGCACGCGCGCGGCGCTGGAGACGCACCTCAAGCGCGTGCGCCGCGAACGCCTGGGCATCGACGCCGAGGAGTTCATCACCGGGCTGGTGTGCGTCGCGGTGCCGATTCCGGCCGCGGACGGCCGTGCGATCGGCGCAGTGGCAATGCAGGCGCCGGTCGCGCGCATGCCGCTCGAGCGCGCCGTCGCGCACGCGCCGCGGCTGCGCGAGGCGGCAACAGCGCTGGCGGCAACTTTCGCCTAGCCGCGCGCTCACGCGCGCGCGTCGGCGAGGATCAGGTCGGCGGCTTTCTCGGCGATCATCACCACGGGCGCCGCCGTGTTGCCGGAGACCAGCGTCGGCATGATCGAGCAATCTACGACGCGCAGAGCGCCGACGCCGTGCACGCGCAGCCGGTCGTCCACCGCCGCCATCGGGTCGCTGCCCATCTTGCAGGTGCCGGAGGGATGGAAGATGGTCGCGCCGAAGTTGCGCGCGAACTCCAGCAGGGCTTCATCGCTCTGCGCCTCGGGACCGGGCTTGTATTCCGCGGCGATGTAGGGCGAGAGCGCCTTCGTGCCCGCCAGCGCGCGCGCGAAGCGCAGGCCCGCGACCGCGCAGCGCCGGTCGAGGTCCGTCGAAAGATAGTTCGGCTGCATCGACGGCGGCTGCATCGCATCGGCCGAGGCGATGCGCACGCGGCCCCGCGACTCGGGGCGAAGCTGGCAGACCGACATCGTGAAGCCCGGCCAGGGATGCGGTTTCGCTCCCGCAAGCTCCGCCGAGAGCGTCGCGAAATGGAACTGGATGTCGGGCGTCTTCGATTCCGGCAGTGCGCGCCCGAACAAGCCGCCCTGGTTGATGCCGATCGCGAGCGGTCCCTTGCGCTCGAGCAGCCATCTCAGGCCAATGCCGAGGCTCCTCCACCAGCTCGCGAGGTCGTCGTTGGTGGTGATCGGCTTCGTGCACTTGTACATCGCGCGCAGCTGCAAGTGATCCTGGAGGTTCTCGCCGACGCCGGGGAGGTCCTTGACCACCGGGATGCCGAACTGCTGCAGCAGCGCTCCCGGCCCCACGCCGGAGAGCTGCAGCAGCTGGGGAGACTGGAGCGCGCCCGCGGAGACGATGACTTCACGAGACGCTCGGATTTCTCTTTCGATTCCGTTTCGTCTGTATCGAACGCCCGCAGCGCGGCAACCTCCAAACAGGATCCTCGTCACGTGAGCGTCCGTTTCCACTTGCAGATTCGTGCGGCCCTTCGCCGGGCGCAGGTAGGCGGTCGCCGCGCTCGAGCGCCAGCCCTTCCTCGTGAAGAGCGTGTAGTAGCCGACGCCCTCCTGCCGGCCCGAATTGAAATCCTCCGTCGTCGGCACGCCGAGCTCGTTGCCGGCGCGGATGATCGCCTCCATCAACTCGTGCCGCTCGCCGACGGGCGATATCGCCATCTCGCTCTTCGCAAAATGCGGCAGCACGTCGTTCCAGCCCCAGCCGCGGTTGCCGAGCGCGGCCCAATGGTCGTAGTCGCCGGGCTGGCCGCGGATATAGATCAAGCCGTTGATCGACGACGAGCCGCCGAGCCCGCGCCCGCGCGGCCAGTAGATGCGGCGCCCGTTCATGTTGGGGTCCGGATCCGTCTGGAAGCCCCAGTTGTAGACCGGGTGGAACATCGTCTTGCCGTACCCGATCGGGATGTGGATCCACAGGTAGTTGTCCCGCGGCCCCGCCTCGAGCAGCAGCACCCGATGGCGGCTGTCGGCAGACAGCCGGTTCGCGAGCACGCAGCCCGCCGTGCCGCCGCCGACCACGATGAAATCGTGCGTCATTGAAGAAAATGGAACGCGGGCTTCCGCATTCGCGGATCGAGTATTGCGGCGGGGGGGCCTTTTGTCTAGCATGAGCCGGCGTCATCAAAGGAGGAGGACCTTTCCATGAAACGAAGCCTGTGGACTCGCGGCCTGCTGTTCGCCGCGGCGCTCGCGCTCAGCGCCGGCGCGTACGCGCAGCAGAAGATCCGCATCCAGACCGCCGTGCCCGCGGCGAGCATCTACTTCGAGCTGCTGAAGAAGTTCGGCGACCGGGTGCAGAAGATGTCCAACAATCGCCTCGTCATCGAGGTGCTGCCCGACGGCGCGGTGGTGCCCGCGTTCGAGATCCTCGACGCGGTGGACAAGGGCGTCGTCGAGGGCGGCTATGCCTGGACGCACTACTGGTCGGGCAAGAACCCGGCGGCGGGGCTGTTCTCGAACCCGATGGCGGGCGCGGGCGTCGGCCTCGACCAGCTCTCGCACGTCGCCTGGATCTTCGAGGGCGGCGGCTACGACCTGTACCGCAAGCTGTACCAGGACGTGCTCAAGGTGAAGGTCGAGCCGCTGTTCGTGCAGCCGATGGGGCCGGACCCGCTCGGCTGGTTCAAGCGGCCGATCCAGAACACGGCGGACTTCAAGAAGATGAAGTACCGCGCGCCGCCGGGCATCACCGGCGAGATCTTCAAGGAGATGGGGGTCTCCGCGGTGGCACTGCCGGGCGGCGAGATCGTGCCGGCGGCGCAGCGCGGCACCATCGACGCGGCCGAGTGGATCGGCCCGGCCGACGACCTGAACCTCGGCCTGCAGACCGTGTGGAAGAACTACTACCTGCAGGGCCTGCACCAGTCCACCGACATCGGCGAAGTGCTGATCAACAAGGGCGTGTGGGACAAGCTCCCGCCCGACCTGCAGGAGATCATGCGCACGGCGGCGATGGCCTCGATGACCGAGACCTACACCTACAACGTGTACCGGAACGCGCAGGCGATCATCAAGCTGCGCGACCAGTTCAAGGTGACGATCCACGACACGCCGCGCGACTTCTACCCGGAATTCGTGCGCGCGACCAACGTCGTGCTCGACCGCTACGCGCAGAAGGACCCGTTCTTCAAGGAGGTGCTCGACTCGCAGCGCAATTTCGCCAAGGTCGTGGTGCCGTACTGGACGAAGATCCTCGATCTGTATTCCAACCTCGGCAACGCGGCGCTGAAGTCCTCGCCCAACTACCAGGGGGGCGGGGCGAAGAAGTAGCGCGGGAGCGCGCGCGGGCCTGCCCGCGCCGTTTGAGCAAAGGGCGCAGCGCATGCGCCCTTTGCGTTTCTCCCGCCGACTTTCTTGCGACGGACTGACATGACTCCGCCTGCCAGGCTCCTCTTCGCGGTGCGCAGCCTCGACGCGGTCGCCGTGTGGTCCGGCAAGATCGTCGCCTGGATGATCATTCCCATGGTGCTGTCGCTCGTCTACGAGGTCGTGGCGCGCTACGTCTTCGACGCGCCGACGATCTGGGCCTACGACATGACGTTCATGCTGTACGGCTCGTTCTTCATGCTGGGCGCCGCCTACACGCTGCAGAAGGGCGGCCATATCCGCACCGACAATTTCTACGGCGGCTGGTCGGTGCGCCGCCAGGGCTGGACCGACGTCGCGTGCTACCTGGTGCTGTTCTTCCCGGCGATCCTGATCTTCACCGACCTGTCCTGGGACTACTTCCTGCGGAGCTGGGGCCAGTCCGAGCGCATCGTCACCAGTCCCTGGATGCCGCCGGTCTATCCGTTCAAGGCGACGATGCCGGCGGCCGGGCTGCTGCTGCTCCTGCAGGGCGTCTCCGAATTCCTGAAGAGCCTCTGGGCCGGCATCTCGGGCGAGAAGCTGGAGACCGGCGCGTGAGCAACGAGGTGTTCGGACTCGTCTCGCTCGCGGTGCTGTTCGGCGCGATCTTCGTCGGCTTCCCGATCGCGTTCACGCTGCTCTCGGTGGCGGTGATCCTCGGCTGGATGGCTCTGGGACCGCTCGCGCTGCACCTCATGACGCTGCAGGTCTTCTCCGTCATGCGCGACGTGACGCTGGCGTCGGTCCCCTTCTTCCTGTTCATGGGCTACCTGCTCGAGCAATCGGGCCTCATGGAGCGCCTGTTCCGCGGCGTGCAGATGATGCTCGCGCCGGTGCGCGGCTCGCTCTACCTCGCGGTGCTGATCACGGCGACCATTTTCGCCGCGGCGACCGGCATCGTCGGCTCCTCGGTCACGCTGCTCGGCGTGATGGCCGCGCCCGCGATGATCCGCAGCGGCTACGACACGCGCATGTCGGCGGGCACGATCACTGCCGGCGGCACGCTCGGCATCCTCATCCCGCCCTCGGTGATGCTCATCGTCATGGGACCGGTGGTCGGCGTGCCGACGACCGACCTGTTCGCCGCGGCCGTGTTCCCGGGCCTGCTGCTGTCGGGCCTCTACATCGTCTACACGCTCCTGCGCTCGTACCTGCGCCCGAAGCTCGGCCCCGCCCTGCCGCGCGAGCAATGGCCGAAGTCGGCGCGCGAGGTCGTGGTGGAGCTGCTGAAGGGAATGGTGCCCGTGATCGTGGTGATCATGGCCACGCTCGGCGCGATCCTCGCTGGTATCGCGACGCCCACCGACGCGGGCGCCGTGGGCTCGTTCGCGGTGCTCGTGCTGACGCTGCTCTACCGCTCGATGACCTGGGCGAAGTTCAAGAAGGCGGTCTGGTCGACGCT
>DATKKT010000102.1:0-47281 GCA_035542795.1 Burkholderiales bacterium | reverse complement strand
GCAAGCTCAATTTTTCCACTGCCGGCGTGGGCACCAGCCAGAACATGGCGGTGCAGTACTGGCTGACGCTCGCGGGCCTCACGAAGGACCACGCCGTCGGCATCCACTACAAGGGCGGCGGCGAAGTGACCACTGCCGTCCTCGGCGGCCAGGTGCAGTTCGCCTGCAACAACGTGCCGACCGTCATCCCGCACGTCCGGTCGGGCGCGCTGCGCGCGCTCTTCGTCACGCCCACGCGGTTGCCCGAGCTGCCCGACGTGCCCAGCGCGCGCGAAGCGGGCTACGCCGACATGGAGAAGATCGTCGGCTGGACCGCGCTCATGGGGCCGCCCGGGCTGCCGAAGGAGGTCGTGGACAAGTGGGTGGACGTGTTCGCCAGGCTCGCCAAGGACCCCGGCTGGCAGACCGGCAACGCGCGCCTCGGCGGCATCGCGGCGATCCGCTCGCCGGCGCAGACCGAGAAGTTCGTGCGCGAGCAGTACGAGCTGTACGACGGGCTGGTTACCGCGCTCGGCATCCGCCAGTAGGCCGGTGAAGCGGCGCGGCGCCGACCTGATCGCGCGCGCGCTGGCGCGCGCCGGCACGCGCCAGGTGTTCGCGCTTTCCGGCAATCACGTCATGCCGGTGTTCGACGCCGCGCTCGATGCGCGCTTGCCGATCCTGCACGTGAGGCACGAGGCCGCCGCGGTGCACATGGCCGACGCCTGGGCGCGGCTCACGGGCGAAGTGGGCGTCGCGCTCGTCACCGGCGGACCGGGCCACGCCAACGCGGTCTCGGCGCTCTACACCGCGCTCGCCGCCCAGTCGCCCGTGCTGCTGCTCTCGGGCCATGCGCCGACCAGCGAACTCGGCAAGGGCGCTTTCCAGGAAATGGCCCAGGCGCGGATGGCCGAGCCGGTCTGCAAGGCATCCTGGACCGTGCGCTCGGCGCAATCGCTCGGCGAAGACCTCGCGCGCGCGATGCGCCTCGCGAAATCCGGCCGTCCCGGCGCCGTGCATCTCTCCCTGCCGTCGGATTTGCTCGAGGCGAAAGTGGATGCGGACCTGCCCGGGAAAGACGCTTTCGTTCCTGATGCTCTTCCTTCAGGGAACGACGCGGAACTGCTTGCCGCGCTCCAGAGGGCGAAAAAGCCCCTCGTCATCGCGGGCCCGGGCTGGAGCAGCGCGCGCGGACGCGACGCGCTCGCGAAATTCGAGGAGGCGACGGGCGTTCCCGCGATCGTGATGGAGAGCCCGCGCGGAGCGAACGATCCGAGCCTGGGGCTCCTCCCCGAGGTGCTCGCGGCGGCCGACGTCGCGCTGCTGGTGGCCAAGCCGCTCGACTTCACGCTCAAGTTCGGCGCCGCGTTCGGCAAGGAGTGCCGGGTGCTCGAGGCCGAGTCCGTGCCTGCCCTTCGGCCGGGCGCGCCGTGGCCGAGGAGCGGCTGGCGTGAAGAGGCGCGCGCGGCGCTCGCCTACCGGCCGGCGCAGTGGCCGGGCCTCGCGTCGGCGCCGGAAGGGCCTCTGCATCCCGCCGAGGTCGGTCGCGAGGTGCAGAAGCTGCTCGCCGGCCCGGACGCCGTGCTGGTCGCCGACGGCGGCGAATTCGGCCAGTGGGCGCAGGCGACAGTGACCGCGCCGCACCGCTTGATCAACGGCGTGGCGGGCGCCATCGGCTCGGCGTTGCCGTTCGCGGCCGCCGCGAAGCTCGCGCTCCCGGACGCGACGGTGGTGGCGATGCTGGGCGACGGCACGTTCGGCTTCCACCCCTCGGAGCTCGATACCGCGGTGCGCGAACGGCTCGCCTACGTCGCGGTCATAGGCAATGACCGTTGCTGGAACGCCGAGTATCAGATCCAGCTGCGCAGCTACGGCGAGGCGCGCGCAAAGGGGCTCGAGCTGCTGCCCACCCGTTACGACCAGGTGGCGGCCGCGTTCGGCGCCCACGGCGAGCTCGTGGAGCGGCCCGCGCAGCTCGCGCCGGCCCTGGCACGCGCGGTGGATGCAAGGCGGGCCGCCTGCGTCAACGTAGCGATCCAGCGAGCACCCGCGCCGGTCTATCGCCGGGAGTAGGATTGCGTTTCGCGCCGGATTGCGGTTCGATAGCACTGCGATGAGCGACCTGGATTTCTCCAACACCGCGCCGATGAAGCCGGCGCCGCAGCCGGCCGCGCCGCCGCCGCCCCCGGTCTACAACGCGGCGATGGCGATGGAGTTCTTCAAGTCGGCGGGCAAGCCCGAGAGCTTCGAGGCGGGCGCGACGATCTTCGCCGAGGACGAAACAGGGGGGCTGTTCAAGAGCCCGAAGATGTACGTGCTCATCCTGGGTGAGGTCGAGATGCTCGCGCAGAACCAGGTCATCGGCAGCGTCAAGGCCGGCGAGACCTTCGGCGAGATGGCGGTGATCGCCAAGGCGCCGCGCACGGCGACCGCGCGCGCGAAAACCAAGTGCACGCTGATCGGCCTGGACGCGAAGCAGTACGAGCAGGCGCTGCAGGCGAAGCCCGAGTTCGCGCTGATGCTGATGAGCATCATCAACGAGCGGCTGCGCAGGACCATCGCCAGGCTGCGCGCGAGCGGCACGCTGCACGCGGGCGAGGCGAAGGAGACCACGATCTTCGACAAGAAGCTGCTCGCGGGCCTGGTCAACCTCATGAGCGCCCAGGAGCCGGCCGTCTACCCGCAGGGCAAGATGATCATGCAGGAAGGCGCGGGCGGCGCCTTCATGTACGTGGTGCTCGAGGGCAAGGTGGCGATCACCATCAAGGGCGGCCTCGTGGGGCGCGCGGGGCCCGGCGGCGTGTTCGGCGAGATGGCGCTCGTCGACCAGGCGACGCGCGCGGCGACGGCGGTGGCCGAGACCGACGTGAAGCTGCTCGCCATCAACCGCGCGGCGTTCCTGCAGCTCGTGAAGACCAGCCCCGCCTTCGGCTCGGCGCTGCTCTCGGGCCTGGCGGAGCGCGCGGCCGGCATGGCCGTACGCAACAAGTAGGCCTAGAGCACCTTCCCCGGGTTCATGAGCCCCTGGGGGTCGAGCGCGCGCTTGACCGCGCGCATGAGATCGAGCTCGATCGCCGGCTTGTGGCGCGCGATCTCATCGCGCTTGAGCTGCCCGAGGCCGTGCTCCGCGGAGATCGAGCCGCCGAGCGCATCCACCGCCTCGTAGACGAGCCGGTTGACCTCGTCGCGGCGCGCCACGAGCGCCGGACTGCCGACGTTGTAATGCAGATTGCCGTCGCCCACGTGGCCGAAGCAATAGACCGGCTCGCCGGGAAACGCCCGGGAGAGCGCCGCGCCGGCGCGCTCGACGAACTCGGGAATCCTCGAGATCGGCACCGAGATGTCGTGCTTCACGTTGGTGAACTGCGCCTCGGGAATCGACTCGCGGATCGACCAGAGCCGGCGCCGCTGGTCCTCGTTCCTGGCGATCACCGCATCGCGCGCGATCGAGCGCTCTATGGCCTCGGCGATCGCCTGCTCGAGCCGCGCGCCGAGCGCCGAGTGCGAGCCCGAGTCGTCCAGCTGCGCGAGCACGAACCACGGCGCGTTCTGCGCGGGCAGGGGGTCTGCAACGCCCTGCCGGTGCGCGAGCACCGCGTCGACGCAGTTCCTCGACACGAGCTCGAACGCGCTCAGCCGGTCGCCGCACGCGGCGCGCATGTGGGCGAGCAGCTCTACGACGCGCGCGGGACTCTCGGCCGCGATCCACGCGGTGGCCGAGGCCGTGGGCTTCGGATGGAGCTTGAGCACCGCCGCGGTGATGACGCCGAGCGTGCCCTCGGCGCCGATGAACAGCTGCTTCAGGTCGTAGCCCGTGTTGTCCTTGCGCAGGCCGCGCAGGCCGTCCCAGACCCGTCCGTCGGGCAGCACCGCTTCGAGGCCGAGCACCTGGTCGCGCGCGTTGCCGTAGCGCAATACGTTGACGCCGCCGGCGTTGGTGGAGAGGTTGCCGCCGATCTGGCAGCTGCCCTCGGCGGCGAGCGAGAGCGCGAACAGGCGGCCCGCGTCGTCGGCGGCGCGCTGCAGGTCGGCGAGCACGCAGCCCGCCTCCGCGGTGACGGTATCGTTGAGCGTGTCGATCGCGCGGATGCGGTTCATGCGCCCGAGCTGCAGCACGATCTCGGGGCGCTCGCCGGTCGGCACCGAGCCTCCCACCAGGCCCGTGTTGCCGCCCTGCGGCACGATCGCCACACCCGCCTGCGCGCACAAACGCACCGTGTCCGCGACCTCCGCAGTGCTCGCGGGCCGCACCACGCAGGCGGCGGCGCCGCTGAACTGCTTGCGCCAGTCGGTGAGATAGGGCGAGGCCTCGCGCTCGCCGGCGAGGACGTTCTTCTCGCCAACGATAGCCGCGAGCGCGCCGAGCAGGTCGTTGCGCATGATTCTTGACGACGATTTTCCCACAGCTTAACTTGGCACAGGCATGCGCCGGCTCCTCGCCCTCGTCCTGCTCCTCGCCACGCCGGCGTACTCGCAACCTGCGGAAGCGCAGAGCGTGACGGTCGGCGTCGCGCTGCCGGAATCGGGCATCCTCGCCGACCTCGCCGCGGACTACCGCAAGGCGCTGCTGCTCTGGCAGGAGCAGGTGAACGCCGCCGGCGGCCTGGCCGGCCGGCGCGTCGAGCTGCTCGTCGTCGACGACCACTCGGAATCCGGCGATGCGGGCAGGCTCTACGAGCAGCTGATCGCGCAAGGCAAGGCCGAGCTGCTGATCGGGCCGTTCGGCTCGGCGGCCACGCTCGGCGCCGCGGGCGCGGCCGAGCGCCACCGGCGCGTGCTCGTCAACGGCACGGGCGCGACGCGTGGGACGCAGAAGCCCAATTTCCGCTACGTCTTCCAGACCGCGACGCCGCTCGCCGCCTGGGGGGCGGGCGCGCTGGAGGCCGTGCGCGCGCAGGGGCTCCAGCGTGTCGTCCTGCTCGCGCGCGACGACCCGACCTCGCGCGAAACGGCGAGCCGGGCGCGCGAGCAGGCCGTCGCGCAGGGCCTGACAGTGGGCGAAGTGGAGGTCTACCCGGCCTCGGCCGACGATTTCTCGGCGCAGGTTCTGCGCGCGCGCGCCGCGGGCAGCGAAGCGTGGATCGCGTTCGGCCTGCCGCACGACGCGGCCGAGATGGTGAAGACGTTCCGCAGGCTGCGCTACGCGCCGCGGCTTTTCGCCGCGCAGGGCGCCTCGGCGAGCGAGTTCGTGAAGCTGGTCGGCCAGGACGCCGAGTTCGCCCTCGGCATGACCGCCTACGATCCCCGCGCGCGCACGCGCGGCAACGCCGAGTTCGTGCGCGACTACGCGGCGAAATGGTCCGCCGAGCCCGGCGTGCTCGCCGCCGAGGGCTACGCCGCGGGCAAAGTGCTCGAAGAAGGCGTGCGGCGCGCCGGCACGCTCGAGCAGGAGAAGCTGCGCGCGGCGCTCGCCGCGCTGGAAACGCAGACGCCGCTCGGGCCCTACAAGGTGGACCGCGCGGGCGCGCAGGTCGGCGCGCAGCCTTTGCTCGTGCAGGTGCAGCGCGGCCGTCGCGAGATCGTGTGGCCCGAGGCGCTCGCGACCGCAAAGCGGCAGCCGTACCCGGCCTGGGACGCGCGCAAGATCCTCAAATGAGCGCGCCGCGGAATCGCGCGGCGGCGCCGATCGCCGATTCGGTGCCGATCTCGCTCGCGATCACTTTCGCGATCCAGACCATGGTCGCGTTCGCCGTCTACAGCGCGCCGGTGATGGCGCCGGTCGCCGGTCCCGCGCTCGGCGTCCCGGCCGCCAGCGTCGGCTACTACATCGCCGCGAGCTACCTCGGCAGCATGCTCGCCTCGGCGGCGGCGGGCGGCTGGGTGGCGCGCTTCGGCCCCATTCGCGTGAGCCAGGCGGCTCTCGCGCTCTGCTTTGTCGGCCTGTCGCTCGCGGCGAGCGGCTGGCTCCCCGTCGTCGTGCTGGGCGGCTTCATCGTCGGCCTGGGCTACGGGCCGACCACGCCGGCGAGCTCCTCGATCCTCGTGCGCACGCCGCCGCGCTATTTCTCGCTCATCTTCTCGATCAAGCAGACCGGCGTGCCCGCGGGCGGCGCGCTCGCCGGCCTGCTCGTGCCGACGCTGATCCTCGCCTTCGGCTGGGAGCGGGGCGCGCTCGCGATCGGCGGCGCCTGCCTCACCCTCGCGGCGGGGATCGCGATCGTGCGAGCGCACTACGACCGCGATCTCGACCCGCGCGCGCCGGTGTCGCTGCGTTCGGCGCTCGCGCCGGTGGGGCTGGCGCTGCGCGACCGGCGGCTGCGCCAGCTCTGCGTCGCGGGCTTCGTCTACGGCGGCGTGCAGATCACGCTGGTCACCTACCTCGTCAGCTTCCTCGTGGAGAGCTTCGGCCTGTCGCTGGTGCTCGCGGGCCTGGTGATGGCGGTGGCGCAGGTGGCGAGCGTCACGGGCCGCGTGCTCTGGGGAATTCTCGCCGACCGGGCGCTGAAGCGTCGCACGATGCTGGGGCTGCTCGGCCTGGGCATGGGCGCGTCGGCGCTCGTAGCGCTCGCGGCCGCGCCGCAATGGCCGGTGTGGCTGCTGTGCGCCTATGCCTCCGTGTTCGGCGCGACCGCGGTAGGCTGGAACGGCGTCTACCTCGCGGAGGTCGCAAGACTCGCGCCCGAAGGGCGCGCGAGCGCCGCCACCGGCGGCGCGCTGTTCTTCACGTTTCTCGGCGTGGTGGTCGCGCCGCCCGCGTTCAACCTCGCGCTCGGCCTGACCGGCGGCTATCCGGCCGCGTACGCGGCGTTCGCCGTGCCCGCGTTCGCGGTCGGCGCCTGGCTGCTCGCTAGAATTCCGGGGCCATGAGCGACATTCCCGAGGGCTTCGAGCGCGTGCAGCGCATCCAGCCGCACACCTTCGCGGGGCTGGCCGGCCCGTTCTATGCGAAGCGCGACGGGCGCGAGATTTCCATCGGCCTGCGCATCGAGGAGCGGCATCTCAACAACCGCGGCACCGGCCATGGCGGGCTGATCGCGACGCTGGCCGACATCGCGCTCGGCTACGCCTGCGCCGCTGCCAGCGATGCCGGGGGCGGCGGAAAGAACTTCGTCACCATCGACCTTCAGGTCCAGTACCTCGCGAGCACGCGGGCCGGCGACTGGGTGCAATCCGAGGTGAGGGTGCTGAACGCGGGCGCGCGCACGGCCTCGGCCGTGGGCCATCTGCTCGCGAACGGCCAGCCGATCGCGCGCATCAGCGCGAATTTCAGAATGGCGAGGATGCGCCCCGCGCCCCCCGACGCGCCTCCGGAGAGCTAGATGCGCGAAGTGATCCTCGCCCACGGGCTGTGGGTGCCCGGCGTGGTGATGCAGCCGCTCGCTGCGCGCCTCGCGCGCGCAGGATTCCGCTGCCGCACGTTCTCGTACATGGGCGCACGGCGTCCGCTCGAGGCGCACGCCGAGCGCCTGGCGCGCTTCGCGCGCGACCATGGACCTGCGCACTTCGTGGGCCACAGCCTCGGGGGCCTCGTGATCCTCGAGGCGCTGCAGCGCGAGCCCGGGATGCAGGCCGGGCGCGTAGTGCTGCTCGGCACGCCGGCGCAGGGCTGCTTCGCGGGCCGGCGCCTGGCCCGCTATCCCGGCGGGCGCTGGCTGCTCGGCGAAAGCGAGGACCTGTGGCGCGAGGGGCGCGCGGCGCGCTGGGCGCGGCCCGAAGCGCTCGGCGTCATCGCGGGCAGCACGCCGCTCGGGCTCGGGCGCCTGTTCGGTCCGCTGCCCGGCGCCAACGACGGCGTGGTGAGCGTGGAGGAGACTGCGGTGGCAGGCATGACCGAGCGCGCGACGCTGGCCGTGGGCCACAGCGCGATGCTCGTGTCGGCGCGCGTGGCCGGGCATGTGGCTGCTTTTCTCACGAAAGGACGATTTCCTGAGAGTTCTCGCTAGCCTGCTGTGCGCTCTTCTGCTCGCGGGCTGCGAGACGCTCGCCTACTACGCGCAGGCGGTGAGCGGCCAGGTGTCGCTCATGGCCGGCAAGCGCAGCGTGGACGCGCTGCTCGCCGACAAGGCGACCCCGGCGCCGCTGCGCGAGCGCCTGCTGCTCGCGCGCTCGATCCGCGATTACGCGAGCAGGGAGCTCATGCTTCCGGACAACGGCAGCTACCGCAGCTACTCCGACATCGGCCGGCCCTATGCAGTCTGGAACGTGGTCGCGGCGCCCGAGTTCGCGCTCGCGCCGCTGCAGTCCTGCTTCCCGGTGGCCGGCTGCGTCGCCTACCGCGGCTTCTTCGCGCAGGCCGATGCCGAGCACTACGCTGCGGGGCTGCGCGCGCAGGGCTACGACGTCTTCGTCTACGGCGTGGCCGCGTATTCGACGCTGGGCAGCTTCGACGATCCGCTGCTCTCCAGCTTCATCCGCTATCCCGACACCGAGCTCGCGCGCCTCATCTTCCATGAGCTCGCGCACCAGGTCGCCTACGTGAAGGACGATTCCACCTTCAACGAGTCGTTCGCCGTCGTGGTCGAGCGCGAGGGCGTGCGCCGCTGGCTGCTCGCGACGGGGCGCGGACTTGCCGCCTGGCTCGACGCGGAGGAGCAGCAGCGCCGGCTCGTCGCCGAGATCCAGCAGGCGAGCGCGCGCCTGGAGCGGCTCTACCGCTCGCGCATCTCGGTCGAGGCGATGCGCGAGCGCAAGCAGCGCGAGCTCGCCGCGCTGAAGCAGAAGCTCGCCGGGCGCTACCGGGACGTCGTGCCGAACAACGCCTTCCTCGCCTCGTTCGCGACCTACACCGAGCTCGTCAACGAGTTCGAGGAGATCCTGCGGGAAAACAACGGCGACCTGGAGCGCTTCTACGCCCAGGTGAAGCGCTACGCGGCTAGCGCGCCGTCCAGCCGAGGTCCATTGTCAAAGCCGACCCCGTGATCGTGCCCGCCGCGTCGCTGCACAGGTAGGCGACGAAGCCCGCCACCTCGGCGGGCTCGATGAGGCGCTTCACGGCCGCGGGCGCGAGCATGATCTTCTCTACGACCTCCTGCTCCGACAGCCGGTTCGCCTTCGCCTGGTCGGCGATCTGGCTGTCGACGAGCGGCGTGCGCACGTAGGCGGGGCAGATCGCGTTCACCGTGATGCCGTGCTCGCCGCCCTCGAGCGCCGCGGTGCGCGTGAGGCCCACGAGGCCGTGCTTGGCGGAGATGTAGCCCGCCTTGAACGGCGAGGCGATGAGCGCATGGATCGAGCCGATGTTCACCACGCGGCCCCACTTCTGCCGCTTCATCGCCGGCCAGCAGTAGCGCGTGAGCAGGAAGGGCGCCGTCAGCATGAGGAAGATCATGCGCTCCCACTGGTCCTCGGGGAACTCCTCGATCGGCGCGACGTGCTGGTAGCCCGCGTTGTTGACGAGCACGTGCACCGTGCCGTGCTTCGCGAGCACGGCGTCGACCAGCTGCTTGCAGCCGGATCGCGTCGTCAGATCGCAATGCACGAAATCCCCGGCCAGGCGCTTGGCGTGCCCGGCGCCCGCCTTTTCGTTGACGTCGGCGAGCACCACCTTCATGCCATCGGCGGCGAGGCGCTCGGCGCAGGCGAGGCCGATGCCGCTCGCCGCGCCCGTGACGATCGCGACCTTCGGCATCAGGTGAGCGGCAGGTCGACGTTCTTCTTGAACGCCGGGCGCGCGCACAGCCGCTCGAACCAGGCCTCCAGGTTCGGCAGCTTCGGCCGCTCCATGGGCAGGCGCATCCAGCGCTGCACCTCGCAGCCGATCGGGATGTCGCCCATCGAGAAGGGGCCGGCGACGTACATCCGGCCGGCGAGCGCCGCATCGAGGATCTTCGCGAGCTCGCCCGACTTCGCGCGCGAGGCCTCGACCGCCTTCGGGTCGCGCTTCTCGGCCGGCGTGCGAATGAGGTTCCAGAACGCGTCGCGCACGCCGCCCTGGAAGCTGAACGCCCAGTCCATCCACTGGTTGGCGATCGAGCGCGTTTCCAGCTCCATCGGCCTGAGCACGCCCTTGCCGTACTTGTCGGCCAGGTAGCGGACGATCGTATGCGACTCCCAGAGGATGAAGCCGTCCTCGTCCATCGTAGGCACGAGGCCGTTCGGGTTCATCTTCCGGTACTCGGGCGTATTCACCACGCCGTACTGCATGCCGGCGTCGGTGCGCTCGTACTCCAGCCCGAGCTCGTCCAGGCACCAGAGCACCTTCTTCACGTTGACCGAATTCGTGCGGCCCCAGATCTTCAGCATCAGAACCCCGCCGCCTGGCCGTCGCGGCGCGGGTCGCTCGCCGCCAGCCAGCCGCCGTCCATCTTCCAGATCAGCTGGCCGCTGCCGAACTGGTTGTAGTCGTCCACGGTGACGATGCGGTGGCCGAGCGCGCGCAGCCCCTCGACCACCTTCGGCGGGAAGTTGTCCTCGACCGAGACGTCCATGCCCTGCACCCAGCGGAAGCGCGGCCCGTCGCAGGCTGCCTGCGGGTTCTGGCCGTAATCCGCAATTCTCACCAGTACCTGCGCGTGGCCCTGCGGCTGCATGGTGCCGCCCATCACACCAAAACTCATGATCGGCCGGCCGTCCTTCGTCACGAAGCCCGGGATGATCGTCTGGTAGGGCTTCTTCCTCGGCGCTACGCGATTCGGGTGGCCCTCGGCCATGACGAAGGTCGCCGCTCGGTTCTGCAGCGACACGCCCGTGCCGGGCACCACGACACCGGAGCCGAAGCCCATGTAGTTCGACTGGATCATCGACACCATCATTCCGGAGGCGTCGGCCGCCGTGAGGTACACCGTGCCGCCCTGCGGCGGCTTGCCGGCGGAGAAGGGTTGTGCCTTCTTGCGGTCGATCAATCCGGATCTTTCCTTCAAATAATTTCTATCCAAAAGCCGCTCGGGACGAAACGGCATGTAGTCGATGTCGGCCACGTAGGCGAGCGCATCGGCGAAGGCGAGCTTCACCGCCTCGATCTGCAGGTGGAAGCTCTCGGTCGAGTCCACCGGGATCGACTTCATGTCGAAGTGCTCGAGGATGCCGAGCGCGATCAGCGCGACGATGCCCTGGCCGTTGGGCGGGATCTCGTGGATCGTGTAGCCGCGGTAGTCGTGCTGCAGCGTCCCTACCCACTCGGACTTGTGCGCCGCGAGGTCGGACACTTTCATCGCGGCGCCGTGCTGCTTCGCGTGCGCCTCGATCTTCTCGGCGATGCCGCCGCTGTAGAAATCCTTGCCGCGCGTCGCGGCGATTCTTTCCAGCGTCGCCGCGTGGTCGGCCCACTTGAATACTTCCCCCGTCGCGGGCGGCCGCCCGTTCGGCATGAATGCTTCCGCGAAGCCCGGCTGAACCTTCAGCTCCGGCACCTGCGCCGCCCATTGCTTCGCGATCGTGGGCGAGACCATGAAGCCTTCGCGCCCGTAGCGGATCGCCGCCTCGAAGAGCTTCTCGAAGGGCAGCTTGCCGAACTTCGCATGCAGGTCCGCCCAGGCCGCGACGCACCCCGGCACGCTGACCGAATCCCAGCCGCGCACCGGAACCTTGCCGTGCTTCGCGAAATACTCGGGCGACCATGCGGCGGGCGAGCGCCCCGAGGCGTTGAGGCCGTGCAGCTGCTTGCCGTCCCAGACGATCGCGTAGGCGTCCGAGCCAATGCCGTTGGAGACGGGCTCTACGAGCGTGAGGGTGATCGCGGTGGCGAGGATCGCGTCCACCGCGCTGCCGCCCGCGGCGAGCATCTGCAACCCGGCCTGTGCGGCGAGCGGCTGCGAGGTGCAAACCACGTTCTTCGCGAACAGCGGCTTGCGCGGCCACGTATAGGGGAATTTCCAGTCGAAGGGAACGCTCATGGGGCGTAATTCTAAGCGGGCACCGGGGTGCTTCCCGCTTGACCGCGAGCAATTTCGCTGCAGGAAGCCGATGCGCCGCCGCTTCGGCGCCTCGGGCGGCGCTGTGAGCCTGCGGAGCGCCTCGAATATCTGTGCGATCGCGCGGTCGTGGATGCCGACCCTGCGCTCCAGCTGATGGAGGGCCCTGGAAATCTCCCGGTTTGCCGAGACTGTCTCGCGAAGCCGTAGGAAAGCTCGGATCACGAACAGGCTCACCTCCACCGCCTGCGGCGTATTGAGAACTGCCGAAGCCATCAGGACACCGTGCTCGGTGAAGACGTGAGGTAGGGTGGGTGCGAACCGGAGCTTCGCGAGGTGGTCGCAATTTGCGACCACCTCCGCCTTCTCGGCCGGGGTCAGCCGAAACACGAACTCCGCCGGAAACCGCTCCCGGTTGCGCTTGACCTGCTCGTTCAGACGCTTCGTGGTGACCCCATAGAGCACTGCAAGGTCCGAATCGACGAGCACACGCGTTCCGCGAACTTGCACGATCCTGGATTGAATTTCGTCACGCATCTGCGTGGTCACGTCCGTAACCTGAAGTCGCATTTTGCGACCTCAAAATTGCAAGCGATTGATTATCTGAATGATTCATCAAGCGCCTGCCCTCTTAGCGCGCTGCTGGGTCGGTTGCCGGCCGTTCGATTCGATCGAGCGGGCTCATCACGCCGCGCCCGCCCTTGTTGAGCACGTGCGTATACACCATCGTGGTGCTCACGTCGGAATGGCCGAGCAGTTCCTGCACCGTGCGGATGTCGTGGCCTGCCTCGAGCAGGTGCGTAGCGAAGGAGTGTCGCAGCGTGTGGCAGCTCACGTGCTTGGCGATGCCGGCGCGCCGGGCTGCGTCCTTCACGGCGCGGATGAGGTAGTTCTCGTACAGGTGATGGCGCCGGACGGCGCCGGTGCGCGGGTCCGTCGACAGCTTGTGCGACGGAAAGACGAATTTCCATCCCCATTCGTACGGCGCCTTCGGGTACTTGCGCGCGAGCGCGTCCGGCAGCTCGACATCCCCGCAGCCGGCGGCGAGGTCGCGCTCGTGCACCCTGCGGGCGTGCGCGATCTGCGCCTTCAACGCTTCCGCTGCGGATGCCGGCAGCATGGTGACCCGGTCCTTCGCGCCCTTGCCGTCGCGCACGACGATCTGCCGGTACTCGAAATCGACGTCCTTCACGCGCAGCTTGAGGCATTCGCGCAATCGCAATCCCGCGCCGTACAGCAGGCTTGCCATCAGCCAGCGCGTGCCGTGCAGGTTCGCGAGCAGGTGCTGCGCTTCGCGGCGCGTCAGCACCGTCGGCACGCGGGCGGGGCGCTTGGCGCGCTCGAGGCCCTCCAGCCAGGCGAGCGGGCGCTTCAGCGCCTCCCGGTAGAGAAAGAGCAGGGCCGACAGCGCCTGGTTCTGCGTGGCCGCCGCGACGTCGCGCTCGCGCGCGAGATGGTTCACGAACGCCGTGACCTCGGCCTCGCCCAGCTCGAGCGGGTGGCGCTTGCCGTGAAAATAGATGAAGCGCCTGATCCAGTGGACATACGTCTGCTCCGTGCGCAGGCTGTAGTGCTTGCGGCGGATGCAATCGCGCACGACATCGAGCAGCCTGGGAGGGCGCGCGGGCTCGCCTATCTCGGAATCAGATGCCATGTCATGCCTTTTCGTCGCCTCAGAATTCGCTAACGTGCGGAGGCGGTTGAAGGATGACGGCCGTCAGGCGCAGAATGGCCCCGATTTAGTTGCCAATTCGTCAACTAAAAATGTCAACCAATACACGTTAGGTGTGACGATGCTGCTTCTGCCACCTGACAATCCGGACCCTCGAGGCAAAGCCATGGTCGATGCTTACCTCGATGGGAAGGGACGCACCAGTTCAAGGCGAGCGTGGTCCTTCTGGATCACAGTCGGAGCTGTAAGCGTTCTCGCGCTTTGGTGCGTCCGCTATGATTTCTTGCCGGACGCGGTGCGTGTTGCCCTCACCATAGTGGGCGGGCTTGGTCTTCTACTCTTTCTCGGGTTCCTATCAACCAAGCCCTTTGGGCGCGGGTACTACGCTGGCCCGCAATGGTGGTGGTTCTAATGGCGCACGTCACACCTAACCCCTCGGTCAACGCGGACGCGTGCGGACGCGCCGCCATGCACGTAGGCTGCCGGGCACGCGCCGGTTACCGGGCACGTTAGATGACTGCCAATTGGCCGCCTGAGAGGAAACTACCGCCCGGATTTCCACTGCCGGCCGTAGACGAGTCTGGCCGCCCAATCGTGGTTGGCGCAAAGGTCCGGATCGTGTCGGTCTCCTCATGCGCGCATGGACTGCCTCCTGAAGATCAGGCCCGACTGAGGTCCTACGAAGGAAAGGTGTTCCAGGTACTGGAGATCGACCGATACGGAATGATCTGGTTCGGGTCAGACGGCGGGAGCAGCAATTTCAGTCTAAAGCCGCGAGAGGTGGCTGTTGTATGAGGCGTCAGTCATCTAACAATCGGTTGTTGACCGACGCTTGCGCATCGGCGCTACGCGCCTCCTTCAGCGCGGCAAAACCGGGACGTTAGGCCGCAGGTTAGCAATGGCGCTCGTTCGCTTCTTGGCATTTCTGCAATTGCTCCTATATGTTCCGCAACCAGTTTCCGCGGATGAAGGAAATGACGCATTCCCGAAGGGCGCACTAGTTGTGGCAATCGTTGGACAGTTTCCGCCAATCGTGATCGAGCCCAAAGATTCCGGTTACGAAAAACGCCTCATTGTTCATCCGGGAAAAAGGGGCAAAGTCATCGGTACAGAGCCGGCACCGTCGAGAGGCACTCTGGTTCGGGTGCAATGGGATGAGCAGATCTGGCAGGAGTGGACGAACCCGGGCAATGAAGCGTATTTGGACAACAACAAGTACTTCATGGCGCAGACTGGCAAGTGGATCAAGTGGAAAAGCTTCCCTTCCACGATCCATGCTCACAACCTTAAGCGAGTCGAATGGTTGCCCGGCAATCGTTGACGTCCGGCCTTTCGCTGCGGCTGCGGCCTAACAGCGCGTTGATGCCCGACGCCTTCAGCTCACTACGCTGCGCATGCGGCGCGGCAAAACGCGAACGTTAGCCCCTCCGATCGCGCCATGACAGAGGTCGCAGGCATTGACCACATTCATATCGCGGTGTCCGATCTTGATCGGTCAGAATCCTTCTATGACCGCGTTATGCTGCAAGTGCTAGGTTTCAGGAAGAACAAATTTGCCATCGGCGGCGATCAGCACGTTCAGTACTTCAACCGCCACTTCGGCTATGTCCTTCGTCCCGCGCGCGGGCACGCCAAGCACGATTCCTACGCCCCCGGGTTGCACCACTTCTGTTTTCGCGTCGAGTCAGTAGCTGATGTCGTGGCCGTCGCCAATCAGCTCCGAGGCGCAGGCGTCGAGGCTTCTGAGGCAAGCCTCTATCCCGAGTACGCGCCTGACTACTGGGCAACGTTCTTTAACGACCCCGATGGTGTGCGTCTTGAAGTCACCAACTACCGTCAAGAGCGCCGTGACCGACATGACCACTGGAATCAACCGCGGGGCTAACCTGGCGCCGCAGGCGGACGCGCGCGAGGCGGCGGAGCTTCCTAAGTGTCTGTGCCGCGCGCGCCGCTCGGCTCCACGTTAGGCAGCATTCATTGTCCTCGCCGCGGAGGAATATGCTTCGAAGGTATTGGCCCGTTGCGTTGATTTGGGTCTTGGTTGCCGGCTGGGTAAAACTCAGAGTCGTGCCATACGCGATTTCACCGGAACTCGAGTGGATCAGATATATCGATCTACCGGGAGTTGCAATTCAAGTACTGCTGTTTGGAGTCCACGGTGGATACATTGATTGGCGAGGGGACGTCATTGAGATTGCCGGAACCACCGTCTTCTGGTCATTGCTCACCATCTCGCTTATTTTCGCTTGGCGGGCACTGTGTAGGTTTCGTAAACCTAAGAGTGCTGCCTAACCCCTCAATCCAGCGGACGGGCCACCAGCACCGTGCTCAGGCAAGCTGCCGGACCGGCGCTGATTTCGAACGTTAGGCCGCAACGTTCGTGCTCCCATCATCCGGTCTCAACGTGCACCGGACTTTGCTGCGAGGCTGATCGCCCGGCGGCGTAGCCGGAGCCGCACGAAGACACCAGGAGGTCCACATGAAGAGGTACCTTGCAGTTTTTACCGGCACTCCCGGCGCAATGGCCCGGTGGGAAGCGCTCACCGAACGCGAGCGCCAGCACAGGCAAGCTCAGGGCGTGGCGGCTTGGAAAAAGTGGGCTAGCGACAACGTGGCGGCCATAGTCGAAATGGGAGGCCCACTTAGTCGTACCAAGCTGGTGGCGAGCGGCGGAATTACGGACATTCGCAACAATCTTGCCGCCTTTACTATCGTCCAGGCGGAGTCGCAGGAATCCGCCGCGCGGCTATTTTTGAATCACCCTCACTTTACGATCTTTCCTGGAGAAGGAGTGGAAGTGATGGAAGTGCTTCCCGTTCCGGCAGGGTAAGAGCTGGAGTTGACGCCTAACCCCTCGCTCGACTGCAACCGCCTTCGGCGGCGCAGTTAGCTCGAACGTTAGACCTCATTTGAGGCCGCATGGAAGCGATTCTCCGATCGACGATCACTTGTCCTGCGTGCGGGACCGCGTCGGAGGAGGAGATGCCGCCTGACGCGTGCGTCTTCTTCTACGAATGCAAAGGCTGTCGCAAGCTGCTGAAGCCCTTGGCGGGCGGCGGACCATGGCCTGCCGGCGAATGAGGACGTCAATCAAACGGAGAAGACGATGATCGTATCAATCGTGACCTTCAGGCTGCCGAAGCGCTGGACGGTCGAGGAAGCGGCGGCCGTGTTCAAGTCGACCGCTCCGAACTATCTGCGCAAGCCGGGCCTCGTGCGAAAGCACTATTACGTCACCGAAAGCGGCGATCGCGCGGGAGGGATCTATTTCTGGAAGAGCAAGGCCGACGCCGAAGCCTGCTACACGGCGGAGTGGAAGGCCATGGTCACTGCGAAGTACGGCGCAGCGCCGGAGATCCTGTACGCCTCCGTTCCGGTGTCGGTGGACAACCTGCAAGAGGTCATTGAAGTGGCCTGAGGCCTCGGCCACTGGGCAACGTTTGGCGGCAGGCTGCCGCCGTGCCGGAACCAAGCGGCGGACGCGCCGGTCTCACTGCGTGACGGCTGAAAGCGATGGGCTGAATCACGAGCCGGGCGTGTGCAGGCCCGCAAGGCTCGAAGCCGCAACAGATGAACTCCGACCTTTCTCTGGACGGCCGCGAAATGCCGCCCGCGCCTGAGCAGGCGGCTCACTCCGCTTCCGAGCGCGGCCTGACCGAGGCCGAGGCGAATGATCTTCTCGCGCGCGAGGGCCCGAACGAGGTTCCCGAGGCGCCGAGCCACCCGCTCCTGCGCCTGCTCGGGAAGTTCTGGGGCCTCTCGGCGTGGATGCTCGAGCTCATCGCCGGTCTCTCGCTCGTGCTGCACAAGCTCGCCGACTTCTGGATCGCGCTGGCGCTCCTTTTCGTCAACGCGCTCCTCAGCTTCTTTCAGGAGCGGCGCGCGTCCGCGGCGGTGGCCGCCCTGCGTCAGCGCTTGCAGGTCACCGCACGGGTCTTGCGCGGCGGGGCCTGGAGGCCGGTTCCGGCGCGCGAGCTGGTCTCGGGAGACGTGGTGCGCGTGCGCGCGGGGGACTTCGTGCCGGCGGACGTGCGCGTCGTCGACGGCGACCTGCGCATCGACCAATCGGCGCTCACGGGCGAGTCGGTCGAGCTGCAAAAGCGCGCCGGCGATACGCTCTACGCCGGATGCGTCGTTCGCCGCGGAGAGGCCACCGCGAGCGTCTCCGCGACGGGCGCGCGGACCTATTACGGCCGCACGACGCACCTCATCGAGAGCGCGCACCCGAAGCTGCACATCGAGGAGATCACCACGCGCATGGTGAGGTGGCTGTTCGTCATCGTGGGCGCGCTCGTGGGCGTCGCGCTCGTGCTGTCCGTGGTGCGCGGGCTGCCGCTGCTCGACATCCTGCCGCTCTCGCTCGTGCTGCTCATGAGCGCGGTGCCGGTGGCGCTGCCGGTGATGTTCACCGTGAGCACGGCGCTCGGCTCGATGGAGCTCGGCCGCCGCGGGGTGCTGATCACCCGTCTCGCGGCGGTGGAGGACGCGGCGAACATGGACGTCCTGTGCGCCGACAAGACGGGCACGCTCACGATGAACCGCCTGAGCCTCGACGCCGTGCTCGCGCAGCCCGGATTCAGCGGCGACGACGTTCTGCGCACTGCGGCGCTCGCCTCGAACGCGGCCAACCAGGATCCGATCGACCTCGGCTTCCTGCGCGCGGCGGCCGAGCGCGGCCTGCTCGATCCGGGCGCCAGGACGCTGAGCTTCGCTCCATTCGCCCCCGACACGCGGCGCACGGAATCGGTCGTAGACGTGCAGGGCCGCAAGCTGCGCGCGGTCAAGGGCGCCTTGCGCACGCTCGCCGAGCTGTGCGGCCTGCCGCCGCAGACCGTCGCGGAGCTCGAGGCGCGCGCCGGCGAGGAGGGAAAGAAGGGCGCGCGCGTGCTCGCGGTCGCGCGAGGCGACGGCGACGCCCCCTTGCAGCTCGTAGGCCTCGCGTTCCTGCGCGACGCGCCGCGGCCGGATTCGCGCCAGCTCATCGAGCAGCTTCGCTCGCTCGGCGTCCGAATCAAGATGCTCACGGGCGACGGCCTGCCCGTCGCGCGCGAGATCGCCCGCGAGCTCGGGCTGGGCGATATCGCGCGCGCCCCGGAGCTGCGCGCGGCCGAAAAGGAAGGCGGCTCGCGCGCGACCGAGCTCGCGGCGCGCTCCGACGGCTTCGCCGAGGTCTTCCCCGAGGACAAGTTCCTCGTCGTCAAGCGCCTGCAGTCGGCGGGCCACGTGGCCGGCATGACCGGCGACGGCGTGAACGACGCGCCGGCGCTCAGCCAGGCCGAGGTCGGCATCGCCGTGAGCGGCGCGACCGACGTCGCCAAGGGGGCGGCCAGCATCGTCCTGACGGAAGAAGGGCTCGCGAGCATCGTCGACCTGGTGAAGATCGGGCGCTCGATCTACCAGCGGGTCCTCACCTGGATCATCAACAAGGTGAGCCGCACGATCCTGAAGGCGGGGTTCGTCGTCGTCGCGTTCCTCGTCACGGGCAAGTTCGTCATTTCCGCGCTCGGCATGGTTCTGCTCGTCTTCATGACCGACTTCGTGAAGATCGCGCTCTCGGCGGATCGCGTCCGCCCCTCGCGGGCGCCCGAGAGCTGGCGCATCGGCCCGCTGGTCGAGGTCGCGGTCGTGCTCGGCGTGCTGATGCTGCTCGAGTCCCTGGCGCTGCTCGCCCTCGGCTCGCGGCTGTTCGATCTCGCGGGCGGCAGGCTCAACACGTTCTCCTTCCTGACGCTGCTCTTTTTCGCGATCTTCTCGATCGTCTCGATCCGCGAGCGGCGCGCCTTCTGGCGGTCGCGGCCCGGCTGGGTGCTCGCGGCCGCGCTGTCGGCGGATGCGCTGGTCGGCGTGGCCATCGGCCTCCTCGGGCTGGCCGAGCTCGCGCCACTTCCGGCCGGGCAGATCGCGTTCATCGCCGCCTATGCGCTCGTCTGCTCGCTTTTGCTCAACGACGGGGTAAAGTGCGTTCTCACCGAGCGCCTGTGGATCGCGCCGCGACGGTTACCAGCGTGATTCGCGCATGGCCCGAAATGGAGGTCCGATGAGATCGAGCGTCGCTGCGCTTGCCCTGGCGACTGGAGCGTTCCGCAGCGCGGCGACGCTGATCGTCGCACTGGCAACTGTCGGCGCGACCGACGCGCGAGCGGATGCGCCGGCCGTCCTGCGCTGCGGCTGGTTCGAGAACCCTACGCCGGGCAACGCGACGCTTGCCGATCGCGACGGCGAATGGACGATCGGGATGCAGGGCGGCAATCAGGCCGAGGGCGACTGGCCGCGCTTCAGGAAGGGCGAATGGGTCGCCACGAACCGCAGCTACGGCCACGGCTGCGCCTGCCTGAAAGTCGTCGCCGATCCGGCGACGCGCGAAGTGAAGCGGATCGTCAGCGCCAAGGCGCGGCCGCTGAAAGCCTGCCGGGAGGACAAGGCGCTCAAGGAGCCGGGGGGCTGACGTGCTGCGCGCGCTGCGGGCCGACATCACGACGCTCGCGGTGGACGCGATCGTCAACGCCGCCAATTCGTCGCTGCTCGGCGGCGGCGGAGTGGACGGCGCGATCCACCGCGCCGCGGGCCCGCAGCTCCTCGCCGAGTGCCGCACGCTGGGCGGTTGTCCTACGGGGGAGGCGAAGCTGACGAAAGGCTACCGCTTGAAGGCGAAGTTCATCGTGCACACCGTAGGGCCGGTCTGGCGCGGCGGGAACGAGGGCGAGCCCGCGCTGCTCGCCTCCTGCTACCGGCGCTCGCTCGAGGTCGCCGCGGCGGCGGGCGCGCGCACGATCGCTTTCCCGGCGATCAGCACGGGCGTTTACGGCTATCCGGTCGAAGCGGCGGCCCGCATCGCGGTCGCAACCGTGCGCGAAACGCTCGCGCGGCTGCCCGCGATCGAGGAAGTGACGTTCTGCTGCTTCTCGGCGGGCGACCTGGCGGTCTACGAAGCGCTGCTCGGCCGCACCGGCTCGCGCTAGGGCGCGAGCACCACGCGCCCGAGCACCCTGCCGGCCTTGAGGTCTTCCAGGATCGCGTTGATCTCGTCCATCGGCCGCGTGGCCAGGGGCGTGGGCTTGAGCTTCTTCTTTTTCGCGAGCGCCACCACTTCCTTCAGCTCCTTCAGGTTGCCCACGTAGGAGCCTACGAGGCCGATCGCGCGCTGCGCGAACGGCGGCAGCGGATGCGTGATCTCGCCGCCGAAGAGGCCGCAGAGCACGTAGCGGCCGCCCTTCCTGAGCGCGCCGAGGCCCAGCGCCGCGGTCGCGGGCATGCCGACGAGGTCGATCGCGCCGGCGAGGCTGCCCATCGCGAGGCCCTGCAGCTTCTGCACTGCGTCCGGCGATCGCGTATCGAGCGTGAGCTTCGCGCCCTGCTTGCGCGCCGCGGCGAGCTTCGCCTCGTCGACGTCGCAGCCGACGATGTTCTTCACGCCCTTGGCGCGCAGCACCGAGATGCAGACCAGGCCCAGTCCGCCGCAGCCGATCACCGCCACCCAGTCGCGCGCCCCGAGCTCCGGCAGCTTCGCTGCGGCGCTGTAGGTGGTGAGCCCGGAGCAGGCGAGCGTGGCGGCGAAGGACTCGTCGACGCCCGCCGCGTCCACCAGGTACTTCGGGTGCGGAATCAGCACATGGCTCGCATAGGCGCCCGGGCGCGTGACGCCGAGAAAGCGCGTGCCCGAGACGCAGTAGTTGTCGAAGCCGTCCTTGCAGACCGCGCACTTGCCGCAGCCGATCCACGGATAGACGATCTTCTTCTGGCCTCGCCTGAGCTTCTTATCGATGCGCGGAGCCGAAGAGCCGAAATCCTCAACAATCCCGAACGGCTCGTGGCCGAGCGTGAAGGGAGGCACGCAGCCGCGCTCCTTCACGTAGAAGCGCTTGCCGCCGCCCAGGTCGAAGTAGCCGTCCCAGATGTGCAGGTCCGAATGGCACACGCCCGAGCGCGTGACGCGCACGAGCACCTCGGTGCCTTGCGGCTTCGGCGTGTCCTTCAGGACCTTCTGCAGCGGCCTGCCGTGCTCTACGACGTCGTAAGCGATCATGTTCTTGCCGCCTCGTTCAATGCCTGGTCGATGTCCCAGAGAATATCGTCGATCGACTCCAGGCCGACCGACATGCGGACCATGTCGGGCGTCACGCCCGCCTTCGCCTGGTCTTCCTCGCTCATCTGCCGGTGCGTGGTCGAGGCCGGGTGGATGATGAGCGTCTTCGCGTCGCCGATGTTGGCGAGGTGGCTCATGAACTGCGCGGCCTCGATGAAGCGCTCGCCCGCCTTCGCGCCGCCCTTGACTCCGAAGTTGAGCAGCCCGGAGGCGCCGTTCGGAAAATACCTGTTCGCCAGCGCGTGATACTTGCTGTCGGGGAGGCCGGGGTAGTTCACCCATGCCACTCTCGGATGATCCTTCAGGAAACGAGCAACGGCCAGGGCGTTCGCGCAATGGCGATCCATGCGCACGGGCAGCGACTCCAGGCCCTGCAGCAGCAGCCAGGCGTTCATCGGCGAGAGCGCCGGGCCGAAGGTGCGCATGATCTCCATGCGCGCTTTCATGGTGTAGCCGAAGTCGCCGAAGGTCTCGTGGAAGATCACGCCGTGGTAGCCGGGCGAGGGCGTCGTGAACTCGGGAAACTTGCCGTTGCCCCAGTCGAACTTGCCGGATTCCACGATCACGCCGCCCATGGTGGTGCCGTGGCCGCCGATGTACTTGGTGGCCGAGTGCACGACGATGTCCGCGCCCCAGTCGATCGGCCGGCACAGATAGGGCGAGGGCACGGTGTTGTCGACGACCAGGGGGATGTCATTGGCCCGCGCCAGCCGTGCGAGGGCTTCGATGTCGACGACGTTGATCAGCGGGTTGCCGAGCGTCTCGGCATAGACGAGCTTGGTGTTCGGCTTGATGCTTTTCTCGAAAGCCCCCAGGTCGTCGGGATCGACGAAGGTCGTGTCGATTCCCAGCTTCTTCAGATTGACGCCGAGCAGCGTGTGCGTTCCGCCGTAGAGCGTGGAGGCGGAGACGATGTGGTCGCCGCCCTTGCACAGCGTCAGGATCGCGGTCGCCTCGGCGGCCTGGCCGGTGGCGCAGGCGAGTGCGGCGCGGCCGTTCTCGAGCGCCGCCATGCGCTCCTCGAACACCGCCACCGTAGGATTGGAGATGCGCGAATAGACGTTGCCGAAGGTCTGCAGGTTGAACAGGCTCGCGGCGTGATCCGCCGAGTCGAAGACGAAGGACGTGGTCTGGTAGATCGGCGCCGCGCGCGCGCCGGTGGCCGGATCCGGGATCTGCCCGGCGTGCAGGCACAGGGTCTCGAAGCCGAACTTGCGGTCCGCCATCGCCGGATTCTAGCGGCAGGGCGCCAGGGCGAGACGGCGGCGCGCGCCGGCCTCAGCCCTGCGGGTCGTCCTGGGGTTCGGTGTTCGGCTTGCCGGCCGCGCGCCGGTACTCGGAGGGCGGAATGCCCACCTGCTGCTGGAAGAAGCGCGTGAAGTTGGATTGCGCCGAGAAGCCGAGCTCGGCCGAAACCTCGGCGATCTTGGCGCTGCCCGAGGAGAGCTTGGCGATCGCCGTCTCGACGCACAGCAGGTCGAGGTAGGAGCGCGGCGAGCGCCCGGTGCTGGTCTGGAACAGGTCGTAGAACCGCGAGCGCGACAGCCCGACCTGGTTCGCCAGGTCGTTCATGTTGAGCTCCTTGTTCGGGTGCGCGCGCAGCAGCGCGAGCGCCTTGCGGATGCGGTTGTCGGCGAACGGCGAGCCGCGCCACAGGCGCGCGCCGGCCTGGCGCCGCGCGAGGTAGGTCTCCACGATCGACAGCATCAGCTCCTGCAGCATGAACTCCAGCCGCTCGTGCGACAGGAACTGGTCGTTGAGCACCTCGACCACCAGCGTGTCGGCGAGCTGGCGGATGCGCGGCGTGATCGCCTCGCGCGCCGAGCCGAAGGCCTGGCTGCCCGCGTCGAACACCGCCGGAAAGCTGCCGCGCAGCCAGTCGGCCGACGCCTGGAACCAGAGCAGCTGGGCCGACTCGGTGGCGGTAGCGAATACCGCTTCGCAGGCGGCGTTGGGGCTGACGAACAGCAGGCTGTCGCGCGTCAGGCGCAGCAGCTCGCCGTCCACGCGCAGGTCGAGGTCGGCGCCGTCCTGCTTGACCACGATCTGGGGGACGGGGCTCGCCTGGGGGACGTCGCCCGCCACCGCCTCGATGAGCTGCAGGCGGCCGAAGCTGCCATCGAAAACCCGGATAGGACGGGACATGCGAAACAGCTTAACGGCTGGCCCCGACCTTGGCTAGGGGGCCTTTCGGCGGCCGGAAAACGGGGGGTCAGTACGCCAGCCAGCGGGGCCGTTTGGCCGAGATCACCCGCGTGTTGACCCCCACCCAGTTCAGGCCGCCGAACAGGCGCGCGTGCTCGATCTTCACGCAGCGATCCATGACCGCGTCGAGCCCCGCCGCGCGCGCGAGGGCGGCCGCCTCCTCGTTCTTCACGCCGAGCTGCTGCCAGAGCACCCTGGCGCCGATGGCGATCGCGTCCCGTGCGATGGGCAGCACGTCCGCGGTCTTGCGGAACACGTCTACGAGGTCCACCTTCTGCGGGATTTCGCGCAGGCTCGCGTAGCACTTCTGGCCGAGTACCTCCCGGTACTGCGGATTGACCGGAATCACGCGGTAGCCGTGCTCGAGCATGTACTTCGCGGCGAAGAAGCTCGGCCGGTGCCATTGCGCCGACAGCCCCACCACCGCGAGCACGCGGCACTCGTTCAATATGCGGCGCAGCGTGTTGATGTCGTCCTGCATGCGGCCACTATAATCGAACTCCATCCCGGAGGAGCGAACCATGTACGTGGAAGAGCGCGTGTACACGCTGCAGGTCGGCACCGCGGCGCAGTACTTCAAGAACTACGAGGAATTCGGCATGAAGGTGCAGCTTCGCCATCTGCCGCACATGGTCGGCTACTACGTCACCGAGGTGGGCGAGCTGAACAAGGTGGTCCACCTCTGGGCCTACGACGACCTCAATCAGCGCGACCGATGCCGCGCGGCGATGCAGGCCGACCCGGACTGGCCGGTCTATCTCGCGAAGAACCGGCCGTTCATGGTCGCGCAGGAGGCGCGCATCATGAAGTGCGCGCCGTTCTTCGTGGAGCGCCTGAAGAAGATGCTCGCCGCCGTCAAATGAGCGGCGTGCACCCGCAGGTCGCGGCGGTCCTCGAGCGCGTCGCGCAATCGCCGCTGCCGCCGTACTACGAGGTGCCGCCCGCGGTGGCGCGGCGGCTGTACCGCGACTCGCGCGGCGCGCTCACGCCGGATCCACCAGCCGTCGAGTCGGTGCAGCTGCTGATGGCGCCGGGCAAGGCCGGACCGGTGCCCATTCGCGGCTATCGGCCGAAGGGCGCGGGCAAGGACGAGGTGCTGCCCGCGCTCGTCTACTTCCACGGCGGCGGCTGGGTGATTGGCGATCTCGATACCCACGACGTCGTCTGCCGGACGCTGTGCAACGGCGCGCGCTGCGCGGTGTTCTCGGTCGAGTATCGCAAGGCGCCCGAAGCGCCGTTTCCCGCGGCGGTGGACGATTGCTTTTCCGCTCTTTCGTTTGTTTTTTCGAATGCAAAGTCCTTCAACGCAAATGCGAAACAAATTGCCGTCGGCGGCGACAGCGCGGGCGGGAATCTCGCCACGGTGATGGCGCTCATGGCGCGCGACGGCGGCGGGCCGGCGATCGCGTTCCAGCTGCTCATCTACCCGGGCGTCGACCAGCGCATGCAGCACGCTTCGATCAAGCGCAACGGCGAAGGCTACCTGCTCACCGAGAAGAGCATGCACTACTTCCGCGGTCACTACCTGCCGGAGGCGAAGGACTGGCTCGACTGGCGCGCTTCGCCGCTGCTCGCCAAGAGCCTGGCCAAGCTGCCGCCCGCCTTCGTGCTCACTGCGGGCTTCGATCCGCTCGTGGACGAAGGCAGGGAATACGCCGAGCGCATGCGCAAGGAGGGCGTGCCGGTGGAGTACAAGAACTACGCCGACATGGTGCACGGCTTCATCACCATGGGCCGCGTGCTCGACACCGCGAACACGGCGCTTGCCGGCTGCGCCGCGGCGCTGAGGAAGGCCTGGAGCAAGTGAAGTCCGATCTCAAGGCACGCCACGGCGGCAAGATCCTCGCCGATGCGCTCGCCGGCCACGGCGTGCGCGCGGCGTTCGGAGTGCCGGGCGAGAGCTTCCTGCCGGTGCTCGACGGCCTGCACGACCTGAAGGAGCGCCTGAAGTTCGTGATCTGCCGCCAGGAGGGAGGCGCCTCGTACATGGCCGAGGCCTACGCGAAGCTGACGGGAGAGCCCGGAGTGCTCTTCGTCACGCGCGGCCCGGGGGCCACCAACGGCTCGGTGGGCGTGCATACCGCGTTCCAGGACTCCTCGCCGATGCTCGTCCTGGTGGGCCAGGTCGGCAACGACTTCGTGGAGCGCGAGGCGTTCCAGGAGATCGACTACCGGCGCATGTACGGGCCGCTCACCAAGTGGGTGTCGCAGATCGACCGCGCCGAGCGCATCCCCGAGTACGTGAGCCACGCGTTCCACGTCGCGACCTCGGGCCGCCCCGGCCCGGTGCTGCTCGCGCTGCCCGAAGACATGCTGTTCTCCGAGGCCGCGGTGGCCGACGCGCCGTGCTACCGCGCGCCGAAGGCCGCGCCGGCGCCCGCCGATCTGCAGGAGCTCGAGCGCCTGCTCGGCGCGGCGAAGAATCCGCTCGTCCTCGTCGGCGGCGGCGGCTGGACGAGCCGCGCGATCGAGGCGCTGCGCGCCTGGGCCGAGCGCACCGGCGTCCCGGTGGCGGCCTCGTTCCGCTGCCAGGATTATTTCGACAACCGGCATGCCTGCTACGCGGGCGACGTCGGCATCGGCCTGAACCCGAAGCTCGCGCAGCGCGTGAAGGAAGCCGACCTGCTGCTCGTCATCGGCGCGCGCCTGGGCGAAATGACCACGAGCGGCTACACGCTGCTCGAGGTGCCGGTGCCGCGCCAGAAGCTCGTGCACGTGCACGCGGGCGCCGAGGAGCTCGGGCGCGTCTATCAGGCGACGCTGCCCATCGTTTCCAACTACGAAGAGTTTGTTCTTGCGCTCTCGTCTTTGAATTTGCATTCGAATTGGAACGAAAATACAAAGGACATTCACAGAAGCTATTTGGAATGGAACAAGCCCGTGCCGATGCCGGGCGCGCTGCACTACGGCGAGGTGATCGCCTGGCTCTCCGACAACCTGCCCGAGGACGCGATCGTCACCAACGGCGCGGGCAACTTCGCGAGCTGGCTGCACCGCCATTTCCGCTACAAGGGCTGGCGGGGCGGCGCGCGCACGCAGCTCGCGCCCACCAGCGGCTCGATGGGCTACAGCGTGCCCGCGGCGGTGGCGGCGAAGATCCTGCATCCGCGGCGCACCGTGGTCGCGATCGCGGGCGACGGCGAGTTCCTCATGAACGGCCAGGAGCTCGCTACCGCCGCGCAGTACGGCGCGCCGATCGTGGTGCTGGTGGTGAACAACGGCATGTACGGGACGATCCGCATGCACCAGGAAAGGGAGTTCCCGGCGCGAGTGAGCGGCACGGAGCTGAAAAATCCGGATTTCGCCGCCTACGCGCGCGCATTCGGCGGCCATGGCGAGACGGTGGAGCGCACCGCCGAGTTTGCGCCCGCGTTCGAGCGCGCCGTGGCTTCGGGCAAGCCAGCCGTCGTCGAACTGAGGATCGACCCCGAGGCGATCACGCCTACGGCGACCCTCTCGGGATTGCGCGCCGCGGCGCTGAAGAAACGCTAGCGGCTACTGGAAGCGCACGACGGTGCCGTTGCAGCCCAGCGAGTCGTCCGAATACATGCGGTAGCAGGCGAAGTTGATCACGCCGTTGCCGCCCAGCGCGGCGGCCTGCTCGCGCATCGCCTGCGCCGCCTCTTCGCGCGAAGCGTAGGTGGGAACGAAGAGCGCGCTCTGCCAGGAATCCACCCAGACGCGCTTGATGACCTGGTAGCCCGGCGGGACGCTCGCGCGCGACTCGTGCACGGTGACCTTCTCGGCAGGCGTGGGCGCGGTGGACGCGCAGCCGGCGGCGAGCAGCGCGAGCAGGGCGGGCATCGGGCGCATGGTCGATTCTCCTAGCGGGTCATCGCGACGAATTCGCGGTCGCCCTGCAGTTTACGTTCGAAGCGCAGGAACTGGTAGTAGCCGCACTCCCTGGCGTAGGGATAGTCGCGGCAGGCCTCGGGCCTAGCCTCGTACACCGTGCAGCGTCTCGCCTTGGGGTCGAAGAAGCGGCAGACGCTGCCGAAATACTCGTCCTTGCGCTTGCGCAGGCCGCGCACCTTCTCCTCGCGGTCGTAGAGCGTGAAGCGCTCCTCGGCGTCCTCGTAGGCGAGACCGTGGTGCCTCGCCAGGCGCGCGATGTCGGCGCGCGTGACCTCGATCAGGGGGTAGCTGCAGCAGTAGCCGGGGCACTTGCTGCAATCGTAGTTGCTCTTCATGGATTCTTCTGCTGAAAAAGGCGCGCATTTTACGCCATGCCGGCGTAACCCCTTCGCGCCGTCGGCCCGTTCAATCCTCCATAGCCACCAGCCATGGAGGAACCGTCATGAAACAGTCGCGATTGGGACTTGCCGTGCTGCTCGCGGCGCTCGCCGGGCCCGCCCTCGCCGTCGGGGGGCTCGCCGACCTCGGCGTCTACGACCGCAGCGAGGGCCGCTTGCTGCCGGTGTACTGGCACGAGGGCCGCGCCTACGTCGTCGGCAGGCCGGGGAACGAGTACCAGCTTACGCTGCGCAGCCGCCAGGGCGAGGACTTGCTGGCCGTGTTCTCGGTGGACGGCGTCAACGTGATCACCGGCCAGACCGCCACGGTGCAGCAGAGCGGCTACGTGCTCTCGCCCGGGCGCGGGCTCGAGGTGAAGGGCTGGCGCAAGAGCCTCGCGCGCACCGCGGCTTTCTACTTCACCTCGCTCGGCGACTCCTACGCCGCGCGCACCGGCCGCCCGGACAACGTGGGCGCGATCGGCGTGGCGCTGTTTCGGAGGAAAGCGCCGGAGCCTGCGCCCGCCCTCTCGCAACCTTTCTCGAGGCTGGAAAAACGCAGCGCGGACGCGGCGGGCGCCGCGGCATCGCGTCCCGCTGAAGCGCCCCTGGGTACCGGTCACGGCCGCGACGAGACCTCCCATGCCCGCTACGTAGCCTTCGAGCGCGCCTCGAGCGAGCCCGCGGAGACGGTGGTGATCTACTACGACAGCTGCTCGAACCTGCTCGCGCGCGGCGTCCTGCCGCGCTGGGCCGCGCCCTGCGCGGTCGCGCCGGCGCCGCGCCCGGCGCCCAATCCGTTCCCGGGCTTCGTCCCGGATCCGCCCGCGTAAACTAGGAGGGGATGGGGGGCGGCGACGAAGAATTGATGCTCGCATACCGCCGGGGCGACGCCGGCGCGTTCGAGCAGCTTTACCGGCGGCATCGAGGCGGCCTGTTCCGCTTCGTGTCGCGCAGCGTGCGCGACCGCGCCGTCGCCGAGGAGCTGTACCAGGAGGTCTGGATGCGGGCGATCGAGGCGCGCGGACGGTACGAGCCCCAGGCGAAATTCATCACCTGGCTGTACACGATCGCGCACAACCGCCTCGTCGATCACTGGCGCAAGAAGGGACTGCAGGTCGTCGCGCTCGACACCGAGAGCGAGTTCGCCGCGAATCCCGGCTTCGAGCCGGAAAGGATCGTCGAGGCGAAGCAGGAGCTCGAGCGGTTCGCGCGCGCGCTGGCGGCGCTGCCGCCGGCGCAGCGGGAGGCGTTCCTGCTGCACCAGGAGGCGGGAATGAGCGTTGCCGAGATCGCGAGCGCGACCGGCGCCAACGAGGAGGCCGCCAAGAGCCGGCTGCGCTATGCGTTCGCCAAGCTGAAAGAGGCATTGGGCGATGGCTGACGAGCACGATCCGAAAGTCTCTGCCGCCTATCGCGCGCTCGGCCCGGAGGAACCTTCGCGCGCGGTCGACGACGCGATTCTCGCCGCGGCGCGCCGCCCCGCTCAGTCCTGGTCCGGGCGCTGGGCCGTGCCGCTTTCGCTCGCTGCGGTAGTGGTGCTCTCGGTCGTCGTCACCCTGCGCCTGCAGCACGAGCAGCCCGAGCTCGTGACCCCGCAGGCCCCGCCCGCGGCGGCGCCGGCCGCGCCGCAGGAGGCGCAGCCGGAGACGCTCAAGCTTAAGGTCGAGGACCAGCTCAAGCTGGCTGAAAAGCCGGCGCGGAAGCCCGCGGCGCGGCGCGCCGAGCCGAAGCCGTTCGCCGAAGCGCGATCCGATCGCGCGCCTGCGGCGGTCTCCGGCGCGGGCGTGGCGCAGGCGCCGGCGGTGCCGCTACCGCCGGCCGCGTCCGGCGAGCTGGCGTCGAGAAGGTATGCCGGCCGCGGCGCCGAGACGCCCTACCGCGACTCGGCGCTACGACGCGAGGAGGAGCGCGTCGCGCGCGACGCCGAGGCCGCGGCGCGCGCGCCGCAGGCCGCTGCCGCGCTCGCCAAGCGCGCGCCGGCCGAGCCGGCGGCGGCCGCACGGGCCGCGCCCGCGCCCGCCGCAAGAGCGACGGCGGAGCCGGCTCCGAAGACCGCGGTCGAGACGCCCGAGCACGAGCTCGAGCGCATCGCGCGGCTGCGCGCCGAGGGCCGGCACGATGAGGCCGACAAGGCGCTCGCCGAGTTCCGCAAGCGCTATCCGGAATTCCGCATTCCGGAGGAGATGCTGAAGCGCGTGGAGCGGCGCTAGGCTTTCGGCGGCTCGCCCGCGGCCTGCAGGAACACCGCGCAGGAATCGAGCTTGCCGAGCTGCGCGCGCCTGGCGGCCTGGTACTGGCTGCGCACCAGCGAGGCGATCGGCGCCGGCCGGTCGAGCTCCTGCGCGAGCGAGAGGAAGTAGCGCAGGTCCTTGTCCATGAGCTCGAGCTGGAACTGCGGCGAGAAGTCGCGCTTGAAGATCTTCGGCAGCTTGGTCTTCATGAGGCGCGAGCCCGCGGCACCCTCGCTGAGGACCTCGAGCGACGCGTCGCGATCGAGGTTCGCCGCCTCGGCCATCTGCGCGGCCTCCGCGATCGCGGCCGTGAGCGAGGCGGACATCATGTTGTTGATGAGCTTCAGCGTCGCGCCCGCGCCCGCGTCGCCGATGCGCCGCACCATCTTGCCCATGGCGCCCAGCACCGGCAGCGCCTTGTCGAAGGCCGCCTTGTCGCCGCCGACGAGGATCACGAGCTCCTTGCCCTGCGCCTGCGCGAGCGATCCGGACACGGGGGCGTCGAGATAGAGGATTCCCTTGGCCGCTGCCGCCCTGGCCACCTCGCGCGCCATCGCCGGCGTGTTGGTGCTGGAATCGAGGACGATCGTGCCCGGCGCCGCCGCGCCGATCACGCCCGAGGCCCCGAGCATCACCTCGCGCGTGGCGACGTCGTCGGAGACGATCGAGCAGACGAACTCGGCGCCCTTCGCCGCCTCCGCGGGCGAACTGCAGACGACGGCGCCTTTGTCGGCGAACGGCTTGGTCTTTTCCTTGCTTCGATTGAAAACCCTCAATGAATGCCCCGCGGAATGCAGGTTCATCGCCATGCGCGAGCCCATCGCGCCCAATCCGATGAATGCCACCGTGCTCATGGTCTTCCTTCTCCTTGTCTCGGCAAATCAGGGCGCGAGATAGCGCTCGCGCAGCGTGCTGCGGATGAAGGCGCGCGCCGCGTCGCGGTCGAACGCGGCGCCCGCGGCGAGCTTGCCTGCATATTCGAAAAAAGCCGCGAACAACCCGCCCTGGTCGGGCTGCGCGCGCAGCGTGAACCGACCGGCCTCGGCGGCCTCGCGCCAGGCCGCGCGCACCTCAGCCCAGAAGGGCTCGGTGGCGGCGAAATAGCGCTCGGCGGGGCCGAAGTCATAGTCGCGGATGCGCTCATAGCGCGCCACGCCATATTCGCGGGCCAGGACGCGCCGCCCGCCGGGCGCGTCGCCGGCGAGCGCGAGCTTGACGTTGTTCTCCTCCTGCACCCAGCCGCCCGGGGTGATGCTGTGCCGGTTGGTGCCGGCGAGCATCTGGTAGTCCTTGCGCACGCTGAACTCGCGCCGCGGCAGCGGCCGCCAGGTCTCGTCGCTGATCCAGGTGGAGACGCCCTCGCCGTGCCGCCAGCGGCCGCGCGCGGCGTAGCGCGGCGAATCGTCCACCTGCAGGACGCTCTGCACCCAGGCGCCGCGGCGCTCGGGTTCGGCGAGCGCCCGCGGCGCCCAGGTATTGGCGCCCTCGTAGGCGAGGAGGCGCTCGGCCTCGTAGCGCCACTCCTGGCGCCAGTGACGCTGCACGATCGGCGCGCTCTCCTTTCCGCCCTCGAGAAGCACGCGCATCACGAGCACGTGCTGAAGCGCGATGAAATCCGGCCGGTCCTCGGCCACGAACACGAACTCGGTCGCCCAGCTCTGGTAGGGCGCGTCGGCCTTGCGCGCCGCATCGAAGCGCACGACTTCGAGGAAGTCGAAGGTGACCCGGTAGGGGCCGGCCATCGCGAGGATCGCGCGCCGGTCGCGCTCGTGCTCGCTCAGGCCCGGCTCGCGTAGCTTCCGCCAGGCCTCCGACGGCGCGGCGTCGAGCGTCACCGGCACGCCGCGCGTGCTGCCGCCGCGCGCCTCGAGCGCGGGCTCATCCAGCGGCCAGGCGAAGAAGCGCGCCGCCTCGGGCGGCGCGGCGAGCGCCGCGCCCGCGGCGAGCAGCACAACGGCGAGCAGCAGGCGCAGGTTCAGTGGTGCAGGATCTTGGAGAGGAACAGCTGCGCGCGCTCGGAGCGCGGCGTGCCGAAGAAGTCGGCCTTGGTGGCGTCCTCGATGATCTTGCCCGCGTCCATGAAGATCACGCGGTGGGCGACGCGCTTGGCGAAGCCCATCTCGTGCGTCACCACCATCATCGTCATGCCTTCCTGGGCGAGCTGCTGCATGACGTCGAGCACCTCGTTGATCATCTCCGGGTCGAGCGCCGAGGTCGGCTCGTCGAACAGCATCGCGATCGGGTCCATGCACAGCGCGCGCGCGATCGCGACGCGCTGCTGCTGGCCGCCCGAGAGCTGGCCGGGAAACTTGTCCTTGTGCGCGAGGAGGCCTACGCGGTCGAGCAGCTTGAGGCCCTTGTCGCGCGCCGCCTCGGGCGTGCGGCCGAGCACCTTGACCTGCGCGAGCGTGAGGTTCTCGGTCACCGACAGGTGCGGGAACAGCTCGAAGTTCTGGAACACCATGCCGATCCTCGAGCGCAGCTTGGGCAGGTTCGTCTTCGGGTCGCCCACCGACACGCCGTCCACGGTGATCTCGCCCTTCTCGAAGGGCTCGAGCGCGTTTACGCACTTGATGAGCGTCGACTTGCCGCTGCCCGAGGGACCGCAGACCACCACCACCTCGCCCTTCTGCACCGCGGTGGAGCAGTCGGTGAGCACCTGGAAGCTGCCGTACCACTTGCTGACGTTCTTGATGACGATCATGTCGGCGATCCTAGCGGATGATGGCGATGCGGGCCTGCAGCAGCTTCACGAGCGACGACAGGCCGTACGAGATCACGAAGTAGACCACCGCGACGAAGCTGTACATCTCGACCAGGCGGTAGTCGCGGTTGGCGACCTTGGCGGCGGCGCCGAGGAAGTCGGTCGCCGAGATCACGTACACGAGCGAGGTGTCCTGGAACAGGATGATGGTCTGCGTGAGCAGCACGGGCAGCATGTTGCGGAAGGCCTGCGGCAGCACGATCTTGCCCATCGTCAGCCAGTAGTCGAGGCCGAGCGCATAGCCCGCCGAGACCTGCCCGCGCGGGATCGACTGGATGCCGGCGCGCATGATCTCGCAGAAGTACGCGGCCTCGAACATGGTGAAGGTGATGACCGCGCTCAGGAACGCGCCGACCTGGATCGTCTGTCCGGCGCCCGTCACCCAGCCTCCGATCCAGGGCACGAGGAAGTAGAACCAGAAGATGACGAGCACCAGCGGCAGCGAGCGCATCAGGTTCACATAGCCGCTGGCGACCATCGAGAGCGGCGTGAACGCTGAGAGCCGCATCATGGCGAGCAGCGTGCCGAAGACGATGCCGCCGCTCATCGCGAGCAGCGTCAGCGTGATCGTGAAGCTCATGCCGTCGACGAAAAGGAACTCGAGCGAGCGCGCGATGACGTCGAAATCGAAATCGCTGAACATGCGCTAGTGCCCGGCGGCGCCGGAATGCGCGCCGATGAAGCCCGGGACGCGCACACGCGCCTCAAGCCGCCGCATGAGGAGAACGACGATCATGTTGGTGAGCAGGTAGATCGCCGTCGCAGCGGCGAATGCCTCGAATACCTGGAAGGTGAACTCCTGCATCGAGCGCGCGCGCGCCGTGAGCTCCATCACGCCGATCGTGAGCGCGACCGAGGAATTCTTGATGCAGTTGAGGAACTCCGAGGTGAGCGGCGGCAGGATGATGCGGAAGGCCATCGGCAGCAGCACGTAGCGGTAGGTCTGCGCGAGCGAGAGGCCCATCGCGGTCCCGGCCAGCGACTGCCCGCGCGGCAGCGACTGGATGCCGGCGCGCACCTGCTCGGCGACGCGCACCGAGGTGTAGAACGCGAGGCAGAGCACGGCCGGCAGGAACGCCGCCCAGGGCGGCTTCATCTGCTTGATCGCGTCGCCCCATTGCTCGGGCAGGAGCTCGGGCAGCACGAAGAACCACAGGAACATCTGCACGAGCAGCGGCACGTTGCGGAAGATCTCGACGTAGGCGGCGCACACGCGCGCCACCCAGCGCATTGGCCCGGTGCGCAGCGTCCCGACCACGGCGCCGAGCGCGAGCGCGATCGCCCACGCGCAGAGCGCGACCGCGAGCGTCCAGCCAAGTCCGGCGACGAGGTACAGGAGCCACGAGCCGCCGGCCTCGGCCGACTTCTGCAGCAGGATCGCCCAGTTCCAGTTGTAATGCATGCCGCCCGCGCAAAGAAAAACGGGGGACTCGCGTCCCCCGTCTCGAGGCTTATCCTGCGATCACTGGTAGTCCTTGGGATCCCCGGAGTCGGTCGGGTGGGCCATGACCTTCTTCAACTGCGGGCTCATCGGCACGTTCAGGTTGATGCCCTTGGGCGGAATCGGCTTCTGAAACCACTTCGCATAGATCTTCGCGCCTTCGCCCGACGTGTAGACCTTGCTGATCGCGGCGTCGACGACCTTCTTGAACTCGGCGTCGTCCTTGCGCACCATGATGCCGTAGGGCTCGACCGAGAGCGCGTCCTGCGAGATCGCGAAGTCCTTCGGCTTCTTGGAGTTCGCCACCAGGCCGAAGAGCAGGATGTCATCCATCACGAACGCCGCGGCGCGGCCGCTCTCGACCATCTGGAAGGCTTCCGGGTGGCCGTTCGCCGAGACGATGTCGATGTTGAGGCCCTTCGCGGTGTTGAGCTCGGTGAGCTGCTTGATGTTCGTCGTGCCGGCGGTCGAGACCACCGTCTTGCCCTTCAGGTCCTCGAGCTTGTTCAGCTTCGCGGACTTCTTCGCCACGAACTTGTTGGCGGTCACGAAATGCGTCATCGTGAACCAGACCTGCTTCTGGCGCTCGAGGTTGTTGGTGGTCGAGCCGCACTCGAGGTCGATGGTGCCGTTCGCCATCAGCGGAATGCGGTTGGCGGAGGTCACCAGCTGATACTTGACCTCGATCTTGGGCATCTTGAGGTGCGCCTTGATCCCGTCGACGATCTTCGCGCACAGATCCATCGCGTAGCCGATGGGCTTCTGCTTGTCGTCCAGGTACGAGAGCGGGAGCGAGGCGTCGCGGTGGCCGATGGTGATCGCGCCGCTGTCCTTGATCTTCTTCAGCGTGCCGTCCTGTGCGAGCGCGCCGAAGCTGGCGAGCGCGAGCAGCGAAGCGGCGAAAAGTGCGAGGCGTTTCATGCGGTTTCTCCCAGGTGAAGAGCGGCCAATTCTAATGATCCCGTCAGCGGTTGCCTAGGGCGACGCCCTCGCGGCGGGGGTCGGCCCCGCCCTGCAGGCCGCCGGGCGCGACGAGGATCGCCTGCGAGCCGCTCGTCATGGCATGCACCGCGACCGGGTGCCCCAGCGCGCGCAGCGCCGGCGCGAGGGCTTCCGCGGCGCTGCCGCGCTCGAGCTCGGTATCGCCGTTGCGGCTGCCCATGTTCGGCGCGGCGATGGCCCCCAGCACGCCGAGCTTCCAGTCGATCACGCCGACGAGCAGCTTGGCGACGTAGTTGATGATCGACGGGCCGCCGGCGGAGCCGGCGGCGAGCAGCAGGCGATCGTCGCGCCCGCGCGCGAAGACGAGCGTCGGCGCCATGGCGCTGCGCGGCCGCTTGCCGCCTTCGACGCGGTTCGCCGCCGGCCGCCCGGCCTCGCCCGGCGCGAACGAGAAATCGGTGAGCTCGTTGTTGAGCAGGAAGCCGCGCACGAAGAGGCGGCTGCCGAACGCCGATTCGATGCTCGTGGTCATCGCCACCGCGTTGCCGTCGGCGTCGACGATCGACAGGTGGCTGGTGCCGCCCGCTTCCACGGTCGCGTCCGCGCCGAGCGCGGCGCGCGCGCCGGGCGGCGTGCCCGGCGCGGCGCGGCCCATGCTGCGATCGCGACGGATCAGCATCGAGCGCCCGCGCAGGTAGGCCGGATCGACGAGACCCGCCGTGGGAACGTCCACGAACTCCGGATCGCCGACGTAGTGATCGCGATCCGCGTATGCGAGGCGCCCGGCCTCGGCGAACAGGTGGACCGCCTCCGCCGAGCCGGCGGGCACGCGCGCAAGCGGGAAGCGCTCGAGGATGCCGAGCATCGCCAGCACGCCGATGCCGCCGGAGCTGGGCGGCGGCGTGCCGCAGACGCGGTGGCCGCGGTAGCCGCCGCAGACGGCGTCGCGCTCGATCGCGCGGTAGTTCGCGAGGTCCTCCGGGGCGAGATCCCCGGCACGGCCGTAACGGTCCGCCGCGGCGGCCGCGGCAACGATCGCGTGCGCGATCTCGCCCTGATAGAAGGCATCGGGCCCCTCGTCGGCGACGCGGCGCAGGACCGCGGCGAGCTCCGGGTTCTTCAGCCGGTAACCGGCGGGCAGCGCGCGGCCGTCGGGCAGGTAGAAGTACGCGCGCGCCGCGGCGTTCCGCCGCAGCAGCGGGTCGGCGGCGATGAGCCGGTGCAGGCGCGGCGACACTTCGAAGCCGTCTTCGGCGAGGCGGATCGCCGGCTGGAACAATTCGCGCCAGGGCAGGACCCCGTGCCGCTCGTGCGCGAGCTTGAGCATGCGCAGCACGCCGGGAACGCCCACCGAGCGTCCCGAGGCGATCGCCTCGCCGATGCCCATCGGCGCGCCGCTGGGGCGCAGAAAGCGGTCGGGGCGCGCGGCCGCGGGCGCCGTCTCGCGGCCGTCGTAGGCCGAGACCGCCTTGGCCGCGGCGTCCCAGTTCAGCAGGAACGCCCCGCCGCCGATGCCCGAGGACTGCGGCTCTACGACGTTGAGCGCCATCTGCACGGCGATCGCCGCATCGAGCGCGCTGCCGCCGTCGCGCAGGATCTGCATGCCCGCGCGCGCGGCGAGCGGGTTGGCCGCCGCCACCATGTACTCGGCGGCGTGCGCGCAGGGAACGGCCAGGGCGAGCAGCAGTATGCGGAACAGGCGAGTCATGTCATGCGGCGGGAATAGAATCGCCTACAGTATGAGCCATCGGGTGCGCATCGAGCACGATCTGATCGGCGACCGCGAGGTCCCGGCCGAGGCCTATTACGGCGTGCACACGCTGCGCGCGCTGGAGAACTTCCCGATCACCGGGACCTCGATCTCGATCTACCCGGACCTCGTGCGCGCGCTCGCCTGCGTGAAGCAGGCCGCCGCGCTCGCCAACCTGGACCTGGGCCTCCTGGACGACGAGCGCGCCGGCGCCATCGTGCGCGCCTGCGAGGAGATCCGCGAGGGCGCGCTGCTCGACGAGTTCGTCGTGGACGTGATCCAGGGCGGCGCGGGCACCTCGACCAACATGAACGCCAACGAGGTGATCGCCAACCGCGCGCTCGAGCTGCTGGGCGCGAAGAAGGGCGAGTACACGCGCCTGCATCCGCTCGACCACGTGAACCTCTCGCAGAGCACGAACGACGTCTACCCTACGGCGGTCAAGCTCGCGCTGCAGTTCGGCATCCGGCGGCTGCTCGGCGACATGGCCTACCTGCGCAAGGATTTCGAGCGCAAGGCGGAGGAGTTCGCGTCGGTGCTGAAGATCGGCCGCACGCAGCTGCAGGACGCGGTGCCGATGACGCTCGGCCAGGAATTCTCGACCTACGCGGTGATGCTGCAGGAGGACGAGAGCCGGCTCGCCGAGGCGGCGAGCCTCGCGCGCGAGATCAACCTCGGCGCCACGGCGATCGGCACCGGTATCAACGCGCACCCTGAGTACGCGGAGCGCGTCACGCGCCTGCTGTCCGAGATCTCCGGGATCGACTTCATCGTCTCGCCGAACCTCATCGAGGCGACGCAGGACGCGGGCGTCTTCGTGCAGCTCTCGGGGGTGCTGAAGCGCGTCGCGGTGAAGCTCTCCAAGGTCTGCAACGACCTGCGGCTGCTTTCGTCGGGCCCGCGCGCGGGCCTGGGCGAAATCAACCTGCCGGCCGTGCAGGCGGGATCGTCGATCATGCCGGGCAAGGTGAACCCGGTGATCCCGGAAGTGGTGAACCAGGTGGCGTTCGAGGTGATCGGCAACGACGTGGCGGTGACCATGGGCGCCGAGGCCGGGCAGCTGCAGCTCAACGCCTTCGAGCCGGTGATCGCGCACAGCCTGTTCAAGAGCCTCGCGCACCTGTCGGCGGCCTGTCGCACGCTCGCCGAGCGCTGCGTGCGCGGCATCACCGCGAACGCGCCGCGTGCGCGCCGCCTCCTCGACGAATCGACGGCGCTCGTCACCGCGCTCAATCCCTACATCGGCTACGCGCGCGCGAGCGAGATCGCCAAGGAGGCGCTCGCGAGCGGCAAGCGCGTCTACGACCTGGTGCTGGAGAAGCAGCTCATGTCGCGCGAGGACCTCGACGCGGTGCTCAAGCCCGAGGTGCTCACGCAGCCGCATTTCAGCACCGTGCACCGGCCCAAGCCGGAACAGTAGAATGCGCAGCGCATGGAGCCCATCTGGTCCCCGTCGGAGCAGGCGATCGAGCAGGCGCAGCTCACGCAGTTCGCGCGTCACGTGGTGCGCAAGTACAAGCTCGAGCTGAACACCTACCCCGAGTTCTACCAGTGGACCATCGATAACCCCGAGCAGTTCTGGTCGGAAGTCTGGGACTGGTGCGGCGTGGTGGCCTCGAAAAAGGGCAGCACGGTGCTCGTCGACGGCGGCAGGATGCCCGGCGCGAAGTGGTTCCCCGAGGCGCGCCTCAACTTCGCCGAGAACCTGCTCAAGCGCGGCGACCAGGGCGACGCGTTCGTGTTCTGGGACGAGCGCGGCTTCCAGCGGCGCGTGTCGTACTCGCAGCTGACGAGCGACGTCTCGCGCGCCGCGCAGGCGCTCGCCCAGATCGGCCTGCGGCCCGGCGACCGCGCCGCCGCGTTCATCCCGAACATGCCCGAGACCGGCATGCTCGCGCTCGCGGCGCTCTCGCAGGGCATCGTCTGGTCCTCCTGCTCGCCGGACTTCGGCACCAGCGGCGTGCTCGACCGCTTCGGCCAGATCGAGCCGAAGATCCTCTTCGTCGCCGATGGCTACCGCTATGCCGGGCGCGAGTACGACGTGCTGGAGCGCGTCGCCGAGATCGCCGGGGGATTGCCCGGCCTGCGCAAGGTGGTCGTCGTGCCCTACCTGCGGCCGCGGCCCGACATCGACGGCATCCCGAAGGCGGTGCTGCTCGAGGAGTGGCTGCGCAAGCACTCGGCGGGCGAGATCGACTTCGTGCAGCTGCCGTTCGAGCACCCGGCCTACATCCTGTTCACTTCCGGCACCACGGGAACGCCCAAGTGCATCGTGCACGGCGTGGGCGGCACGCTGCTGCAGACGCTGAAGATGTACAAGCTGCAGTTCGACGTGCGCCCGGGCGACCGCATGTTCTACTACAGCACCACCAACTGGGTGATGTGGAACCTGCTCTTCAGCGCGCTCGCGGCGGAAGCGAGCGTGATGCTCTACGACGGCTCGCCGTTCGAGCGCGGCGGCAAGATCCTCTTCGACTACTGCGACGCCGAGCGCTTCACGCAGTTCGGCACCTCGGCGAAATTCATCGACGCGATGGAGAAGCGCGGCCTCGCGCCCGCCGAGACGCACAAGCTCTCGGACGTGCGCATGATCATCTCCACGGGCTCGCCGCTCGTCGCCGAGAGCTACGACTACGTCTACTCGAAGGTGAAGAAGAACGTGTGCCTGTCCTCGATCTCGGGCGGCACGGACATCATGGCCGCGTTCGCGGACGCCAACGCGATCCTGCCCGTCTACCGCGGCGAGATCCAGTGCCGCGCGCTCGGCATGGCGGTCGAGGTCTGGAACGACCAGGGCAAGCCCGTGGTCGGCCAGAAGGGCGAGCTCGTCTGCGTCAAGCCCGTGCCCTCGATGCCGCTCGGCTTCTGGAACGACCGCGGCGGCGAGAAGTACCGCAGCGCCTACTACGAGAAATTCCCCGGCGTCTGGACGCACGGCGACTGGTGCGAGCTCTCCGAGCGCGGCTCGATGATCGTCTACGGGCGCTCGGACGCCACGCTGAATCCGGGCGGCGTGCGCATCGGCACCGCGGAGATCTACCGCCAGGTGGAGAAGATCCACGAGGTCGAGGAATCCGTCGCCATCGGCCAGCTCTGGCCGCCCGACAAGCCCGCCGACACGCGCGTAATCCTTTTCGTGCGCCTGAGGCCCGGTTTTTCTCTGGATGAAAGACTGACCGCAGAAATAAAGGCGCGAATCAAGGAGAACACCACTCCGCGGCACGTTCCCGCGAAAATCATCCAGGTGCCCGACATCCCGCGCACCAAGAACGGCAAGGTGGTCGAGCTCGCCGTGCGCTCAGTCGTTCACGGCATGGCCGTGGCCAACACCGACGCGCTCGCCAATCCCGAGGCGCTCGAGCTCTTCAAGAACATGCCCGAGCTCGCGGGCTAGCCCCGGCCCCTCGGCTCAGCCGCTACTTGCGAAGTTCAGCGCGCAGCTGGCGAACGCGTGCGCTCGCCTCCGATAGCATCTCGCGCAGGCTGCCGCGATAGAGCCAGACGACGCCGCACATTCCGTAGAGGCAAAGCGACGCCAGGAAGTTCGCCTCGCGCATCATCTCGAGCGCGGCGGGGTTCTTGAAGCGCCAATACAGCCAGTAGCTGCCGTCGACCGTGATCCAGGTCGCGAACAGCATCCCCGGCCACAGCCTCCAGCGTCTCTCAACGATGACGCGCAGGCTCCACGGCGCCGTGAGGTACGCGAGTCCCGCCATGATCAAGCTGATCGGAATGTCCCAGTCCGGCGCTTCGTAGTAGAACGAGCCGGCAATGAGCAGGGCGACGCCCAACGCGAGCGTCAGCAGCTTCCACGGTCTCGTATATTCGGCCAGAAGTCCCGGCGGTCGGAATCGATTCAGTGCAGGGTCGCCCTGCGCCGCTCGTAGATGCCCTGCAGCAGGCGCAGCGAGCCGCGGCAGATGGCTTCGTGGCTGAGCGCGTGGCCGTCGTGCTCGATGATGTCCAGCGTCACCGGAACGTGCAGGCCTGCGAGCACGCGTGCGGCGCGCTCGGCGTGCACGCGAGAGACGACCGAGTCGTAGCCGCCGTGCACGAGGTGGATGCGCGAGCGCAGGCGCGTGCCGAGCTTGGGCAGGCTCGCGAAGCGGGCGGAGTAGGCGACCACGGCGCCGGCGAGCTCGGGGATCGCCTTGACGGCTTCCAGCGCCACGGTGCCGCCCTGCGAGTAGCCGATCAGCACGGTGCGCTCGACCGGCACGCGGTAGCTCGCCTGCTCGTGGCGCACGATCTGCTCGATGCGCGGCAGGATCGCGCGCACGCGGTCCATGTGGTTCTCGTAGCTCAGGTCCTTGGTCGAGAACCATTGCATGCCGTCCGGTGTCTTTCGGAAGGACGAGAAGCCGCTCGGCACCACGAGCGCGGCGCTCGGGAACCTGCCCTGGTACTTGAAGGCCGCGGGGATCATCGAGCGCGCGTCGGCGCCGCTTGCATGCAGGAATACGAAGAGATGTCGGGCGGGTTGCTCCGGAGCGGGGCCGAAGCGGTAGACCTGCTGCATTGGGGCATTCTCGCGCCGCTTTCATCGTTCTGTAAACTGCTTTCGGCATACGCTGTCCAGCCCGAGGTAACTCCATGCAAAAGAAACGATTCTTCGCCACGCTGTGGGCGCTGATCCGGCCGTACTGGGTATCGGAGAAGCGCCGCACCGGCCTCGTGCTGCTCGCCACCGTGGTCGGCCTCGCGCTGCTGGGAGTGTGGCTGGAGGTCAAGTTCAACACGTGGAACCGCGAGTTCTACAACACCTTCGAATCCAAGGACCAGGCCGAGTTCTTCCGCCAGCTCGGCATGTTCACGATCCTCGCGACGCTGTACATCATCAACGGCGTCTACCGGCAGTATTTCCAGCAGATGCTGATGATCGAATGGCGCAGCTGGATGACCGAGCGCTACCTCGCCGACTGGCTGAAGGACCGCGCCTACTACCGGCTGCAGCTGCTGGACAAGGGCACTGACAACCCGGACCAGCGCATCGCCGACGACCTCAACATCTTCGTCGACCTCACGCTCTCGCTCGCGCTGGGGCTGCTGTCGGCAGTGGTGACGCTGGTGTCCTTCCTCGGCATCCTGTGGGCGATGTCGGGCGCGCTCACGGTGCTCGGCGTAGAGATCCCCGGCTACATGGTCTGGGTCGCGCTCGGCTACTCGATCGTCGGCACCTGGCTCACGCACCTCATCGGCCGGCCGCTGGTGCAGATCGGCTTCGAGCAGCAGCGCTACGAGGCGAATTTCCGCTTCTCGCTGGTGCGCCTGCGCGAGAACGCCGAGGGCGTGGCGCTGTATCGCGGCGAAGGCGGCGAGCTCGCCAACTTCCGCGCACGCTTCGCCGACGTGATCGCGATCTGGTGGGCGAAGATGCTCAAGCAGAAGCAGCTGGGCTGGTTCCAGTCGTTCTACGGCCAGGTGGCGATCATCTTTCCGTTTCTCGTCGCCTCGCCGCGCTTTTTCGCCGGCAAGGTGCCGCTCGGCGAGATCTTCCAGGTCGCCTCGGCGTTCGGCCAGGTGCAGGGCGCGCTGTCCTGGTTCGTCAACGTCTATACGAGCTACGCGAACTGGAAGGCGACGGTGGACCGCCTCACGAGCTTCACCGAGGCGCTCGAGCACGCACGCCGGGAATCGGCGCGCCTGGACGGCGATCGGGAAGAAGGGCAGCCCAGAGTGCTTCAGCTGGAGCGTCTGTCGCTCGATCTGCCGCAGGGGCAGCAGCTGCTCGCGCCCACCACGCTGCAGCTGCGCGAGGGCGAGTCGGTGCTGGTGACGGGCCCTTCGGGCGCGGGCAAGAGCACGCTGTTTCGTGCCCTTGCGGGCATCTGGCCTTACTGGAAGGGCCGCATCGCGCTGCCCCGGGGCGCGACGCTGCTGTTCCTGCCGCAGCGGCCGTACCTGCCGATCGGCTCGCTCAAGTACGCGACCGCGTATCCGGCGGACGCGGCCGCGCTGGCCGACGCCGACGTGCGCGAGGCGCTCGTCGCCGTAGGCCTGCCGAAGCTGGCCGACGACCTCGAGCGCGAGGAGAACTGGGCGCAACTGCTCTCGGGCGGCGAGCAGCAGCGCGTGGCGGTAGCGCGCGCGCTGCTCAACAAGCCCGACTGGCTGTTCATGGACGAGCCGACCGCGGCGCTGCCCGACGAAGCGCAGGCCGCGCTCTACCGGCTTGTGAGGGAGCGGCTACCCCGGACGACGCTGGTGTCGATCGGCCACCGCGCCGAGCTCGCCGAGTTTCACACTCGGCAGCTCGCCTGGGCGAGTCTCAGCTCAGGATAATGCAGGTGGTGGTGCCGTGGGCGTAGAGCTTGCCCGCCGCATCCTCCAGGCGCGCCTCCGCGGTCGCGGTCTTGTTGCCGAAGTGGATCACGCGCCCGGTCGCGCGGATCGTGCCGGTCTTCGCGGTGATCGCGCGCACGAGGTTGATCTTCACCTCCAGCGTGGTGTAGCCCACGTTCGCCGGCAGCTTCGTGTGCACGCAGCAGCCCATCGCCGAGTCGAGCAGCGTCATCGCGAGGCCGCCGTGGACCACGCCGATCGGGTTGTAGTGCTGCTCGCCCGGCTCGCACTCGAATACCGCGAGCCCTTCGCCGACCCGCGCGAGGCGGTAGCCCATCAGCGCCATGATCGGCGGCGGCGCAATCCCGCCGGCGATCATCTGCTTCATGTACTCCAGGCCTGGCAGGCCCTTGCCGGCGGCGAACGCGGCGTGCGGATCCCGCCAGTGGACGGTGAGCGAGCGCTCCATCGTGCTTCCTTGTTCTTCTGCGGATCGATTCAGTATAGCGGCGCCGGCTCGGGCAGCGCCGGCGCGGCAGGGCTCGCCACCGCCGATCTTCCGGCGACGAAATCCGCTGCGGCGCGCGTGACCGCGCCGCTTTCCAGGATGCGGCCGTGGCCGAGACCCGCGGTCGAGAGCAGGCGTGCGCCGGGCCAGGCGCGCGCGAGCGCCGCGCCCTGCGCCCAGGGCACGACGCCGTCGCCGCGGTCGTGGATCACGAGCGCCGGCGTGCGCAGGCGCGGCGCGAGCCGCGCAACCTCGAGCTCGAACCAGCGCAGGCCGAAGCGCTCCTCGATGGCCGCCTGCATCGCACGGCGCAGCCGCTCGGGCATCCAGAACCAGCGCGCGAACCGGTGCGAGTAGCCGACGAGGTCCGAGGGCGGGCTGACGAGCACCGCGCTCTTCAGCTCCAGGCCGCGCGAAAGCGCGACGGCGGTGGCGACGGCGCCGAGCGAATGCGCGATCACGTGCTGCACGTCGCCCTGGCTCGCGGCGACCGCAGCCAGCGCGCCCGCGAAGTCGGGCAGCCCGGTGAGCCTGCCTTCGGAAAGCCCGTGCGCGGGCTGGTCGTAGGCGATCACGCGATAGCCTTCGGCGAGCAGGCGCGGCACGAAGCCGCGCAGCTGCGCGGCGTAGCCGCCCCAGCCGTGCGCGAGCACCACCGCCGGTGCATCGAGCGGTCCCCAGCGCCAGGTGGCGAGCTGGCGGCCGCGCACTTCCACGAAGCCGGCATGCGCGTCGACGAAGTCGAAGAACGTGCTCTGCGGCAGGCGCGGCGGCGGCGGCGTGAGGAACAATCGCTCGGCGAGCGCCGCCGCGTGCTCGGGCAGCAGCAGCGAGCCGGTCCAAAACCGAACGTTCGTGCTAATCCTGTGCAGCTGATGGGCGAGGGCCATGGCAACTCCTTTCCTTCTTGGGGAGGGCTAGCGGTGCGCGCGCAGTTTCGCGCGCGCTTCGGAAGAGACGGCGAAGCGCTCGAGGAGCGTCTCGAAAGCGGCGAGCGCGCGCGCGCGCGCCTTTTCGTAGCCGAGCAGGCGCCGGTGGTGGTGCACCACGAGCGCGATGCCGAAGAGCTCGAAGGCGATCTGCTCTACGTCGGTGTCCGCTGCGAGCTGTCCCTGCTCGACGGCCTGGCGCGCGGCGCGCGTGAGCGTGCCGATCCAGGCGCGCTGGCCGGCGGCGAGCGCGTCGCGCACCTGCCCGGGCTTGTCGTCGAACTCGATCGCGCCGCCGATCATCGGGCAGCCGCCCGGCAGGTCGGCCGACTCGGTCCAGTCGATCCAGTTGACGAAGAGGGCGCGCAGGCGCGGCAGGCCGCGCGGCCTGGCGAGCGCCGGGTTGACGACGATCTTGAGGAATTCCTGCTGGCCGCGGTCCATCACCGCGATCAGCAGCTCGTCGCGCGAGCCGAAGTGGGCGAACAGGCCCGACTTCGACATGCCGGTGGCCGCCGCGAGCGTGCCGATCGTCAGGCCTTCAAGTCCGTCCTTGCTGACGATGCGGAACGCGGCGTCGAGGATCGCGGCGCGCGTGCGCTCGCCCTTGCTCGTCGGGCCGGTCGGGGGCGTCATGCGGCGGCACAATAGTACGAACGTTCGTATTTGTCAAGCCACCGGCCAGCGCGCGCGCAAGGTATTGGCCGGTATGGCTTTGCGGACTGGCGGCGACCTGCTCGGGCGTGCCGGCGGCAACGATGCGCCCGCCGCCGTCGCCGCCCTCCGGGCCGAGGTCGATGACCCAGTCGGCAGTCTTGATCACATCCAGATTGTGTTCGATCACGATCACCGTGTTGCCCGCGTCCCTGAGCCGGTGCAGCACGTTGAGCAGCAGCTGGATGTCGTGGAAATGCAGCCCGGTGGTGGGCTCGTCGAGGATGTACAGCGTGCGCCCGGTGTCGCGCTTGGAGAGCTCGAGCGACAGCTTCACGCGCTGCGCCTCGCCGCCCGAGAGCGTCGTCGCCGATTGCCCGAGCTGCAGGTAGGCGAGGCCGACCTCCGAGAGCGTCTCCAGCTTCTTGCGGATCGCGGGCACCGCCGAGAAGAAGTCCGCCGCCTCGGCGACGGTGAGCTGCAGCACCTCGTGAATGCTCCGCCCTTTGTATCTGATCTCCAGCGTCTCGCGGTTGTAGCGCTTGCCGTGGCAGACGTCGCAGGCGACGTAGAGGTCGGGCAGGAAGTGCATCTCGACGCGCGTCACGCCGTCGCCCTGGCAGGCCTCGCAGCGCCCCCCCTTGACGTTGAACGAGAAGCGCCCGGCGTCGTAGCCGCGCGCGCGCGCCTCCGGCACGCCCGCGTAGAGCTCGCGGATCGGCGTGAAGAGCCCCGTGTAGGTCGCGGGATTGGAGCGCGGCGTGCGGCCGATCGGGCTCTGGTCGACGCTCACGACCTTGTCGAAGTGCTCCAGCCCCGAGACGCCCGCATGCGGCGCAGGCTCGGCCTGCGCGCCATAGAGATGGCGCGCCACGGCCGCATACAGCGTGTCGTTGACGAGCGTGGACTTGCCCGAGCCGGAGACGCCCGTCACGCAGACCAGCAACCCCACCGGCAGCTCGAGCGTGGCCCGCTTCAGGTTGTTGCCGCTCGCCTCGCGCAGGACGAGCCGCTTCGGGCCGGGGCGGCGCCGCAGCCGCGGCACGGCGATCGAGAGCGTGTGCGCGAGATATCGGCCCGTGAGCGACTCGGGCGAGGCGACGATCTGCTCGGGCGTGCCCTCGGCGACGATGCGCCCGCCCGCGCGACCGGCGCCCGGCCCCATGTCGACGACGTAGTCGGCCGCGCGGATCGCGTCCTCGTCGTGCTCGACCACGATCACGCTGTTGCCGAGGTCGCGCAGGCGCTTCAGCGTCTCGATCAGGCGCGCGTTGTCGCGCTGGTGCAGGCCGATCGAGGGCTCGTCGAGCACGTACATCACGCCCGTGAGCCCCGAGCCGATCTGCGAGGCGAGCCGGATGCGCTGCGACTCGCCGCCGGAGAGCGAGCCGGCCGCGCGCTCCAGCGCGAGGTAGTCCAGCCCCACGTCGACGAGGAATTCCAGCCGGTTGCCGATCTCGCGCACGATTCTTTCGGCGATCTGCTGTCTTGCGCCTTCGAGCTTCAACGAGTGAAAGAATTCCCGGCAAAGGCGCAAAGGCAGCGCGGAAAGCTCATAGATGGTCTTCTGCGCCACCCTGACATGGCGCGCCTCGCGGCGCAGGCGCGTGCCGCCGCACTCGGGGCAGGACTGCGCGTTGCGGAACTTGGCGAGCTCCTCGCGCACCACGACCGAGTCGGTCTCGCGGTAGCGGCGCTCCAGGTTCGGGATCACGCCCTCGAAGGCGTGCTCGCGCACCTGGCTGCGGCCGCGCTCGGTGAGGTAGCGGAAGGCGATCTTCTCGCTGCCCGAGCCGTAGAGGATGAGCTTCTGCGTG
>DATKKT010000101.1:0-4229 GCA_035542795.1 Burkholderiales bacterium | reverse complement strand
GCAGGTGGACGCGGCGCGCGCGCGCGAGCAGCAGCTGCTCGCGGCCTACCTCGGCGCCATCCAGAACGCTTTTCGCGAGGTGCGCGCCGCGCTCGCCGTGCAGGCGCGCGCTCGGGAGAGCTTCGAAATCGAAAGCGCACGCGCCGCGGCGCTCGCCGCCACGCTGCGCCTCGCGCGGCTGCGCTACCAGAACGGGCTCGCCAGCCAGCTCGAGGTGCTCGACGCCGAGCGCAACCTGCTCGCCGCGGTAAACTCGCGCCACGAGGCCCTGCGCGCGCAGCGCGCGGCGGTGGCCGATCTTTACAAGGCCCTGGGCGGATGAGCGATTTCGTCGAAGTCGAAGACCTGCACTTCGCGTACGGCGAGCAGGAAATCTTCCGCGGCCTGTCGCTGAAGATCCCGCGCGGCAAGGTGGTGGCGATCCTCGGCGGCAGCGGCAGCGGCAAGTCCACGCTGCTCAAGCTCATCGGCGGGCAGATCGACCCCGTGCGCGGCGCCGTGCGCGTGGACGGCAAGGTGGTGCACGAGCTCGGCGCCGATGAGCTCTACGCGCTGCGGCGAAAGATGGGCATGATGTTCCAGTCGAGCGGCCTGTTCACCGACCTCTCGGTGTACGAGAACATCGCTTTTCCGATCCGCGAGCACTACGAGCTGCCAGAGGAGCTCGTGCGCTCGCTCGTACTCATGAAGCTGGACGCCGTGGGCCTGCGTGGCGCGCGCGACATGATGCCCGCCGACCTCTCGGGCGGAATGACGCGGCGCGTGGCGCTCGCGCGCGCGATCGCGACCGACCCGATGCTGGCGATGTACGACGAGCCGTTCGCGGGCCTGGACCCGATCTCGCTCAACGTCATCGCCACGCTGATCCGCAAGCTCAACGACGCGCTCGGCCTGACCTCGATCGTCGTCACCTACGACATCTCGGAGTCGCTCAAGCTCGTCGACTACATCTACGTGATCGCCGAGGGACGGCTGATGGGCGAGGGCACGCCCGACCAGCTTCTGGCGTCTACCGACCCTTACCTGCGGCAGTTCCTCAAGGCGCTGCCGGACGGCCCGGTGCGCTTTCACTTCCCCGCGAAGCCCCTCGACGAGGAGCTCAGGCTTTCGCGTCCTTCGGGATGAACTTGAGAGCCGCGCCGTTGTTGCACCAGCGCTGGCCGGTGGGCTGCGGGCCGTCGTTGAAGACGTGGCCGTGGTGGCCGCCGCAGCGCGCGCAGTGGTATTCGGTGCGCGGGTAGACGATCTTATAGTCGGTCTTGGTCTGGAAGGCGCCCGGAATGGTCGTGAAGAACGACGGCCAGCCGGTGCCGCTCTCGAATTTCATCTCGGACGTGAAGACGGGCAGCCCGCAGCCGGCGCAGACAAACACGCCGGCGCGCTTCTCGTGATTGAGCGGGCTGGTGCCCGCGCGCTCGGTGTCCTCCTCGCGCAGCACGGCATAAGAGAGACCCTGCAGCCGCTTCTTCCACTCTTCCTTGGAGAGCTTCAGGGGTTCCGAGGCGTTCGGCACCTGCGCGCCGGGCGCGAGCAGGCTTTTCCAGTTGTCTTGCATCTTCTTGATCCCTTCCATGGTCGCCGGCTGGGCGTGGACGCGCGTGAAGAAGGGGCCGAATGCAAGCCAGCCGAGCAGGGTGCGACGCTTCATGCCTTCCTCCGTGCTGCCATTATGCCGCTATGTCGGCGAAAGGCATGAAACCTTACGGCTACAGGCGCACGCCGAAGCTCACCCGCACGCCCGGCGCGACCGGAACATGGCCGTAGAGGACCGGCGCGGCAGGCACGTAGACCACGGGAGGCCCCGGCACATATGCGACAGGCGGCGGCACGACCACCACTGGCCGCGCCGGGACGTAGACGTACGCGGGCGCGCGGTAGTAGTAGTGCGGATGGCGGTGCGCCGCGCGCCAGCCGTAAGCGGGTGCTCCGTGGCCCGGATCGGCGAAGACCGGGGTGGCGGCGAGCAGCGAGGTACCGGCGGCCAGGGCGAGGGCGAGGTTTCTGGGTTTCACGAGCGTCTCCTTTTGCTTGCTTGTCGTCCTGCCCATTGGACGCCCGCCGCGCCGCGCTGTCAGTTACCGGAGTGCAAAGTCTGTAACTGCTTGTAAACTGTCGCCGGGAGGAGTCACCGATGATGAGAATTCTTGCCGCCATCGCGGCTTTGCTGGCGCTGCCAGTGCTGCACGCGCAGGACGCGTATCCGACCAAGCCCGTCTCCATGGTCGCGCCATTCCCCCCGGGCGGCGTGGCGGACATCGTAGGCCGGCCGCTCGCCGCCTCGATGGAGAAGACGCTCAAGCAGCCGGTGCTCGTGGTCAACCGATCGGGCGCGGGCGGCGCCGTGGGCACGACCTTCGTCGCCAAGTCCGCGCCGGACGGCTACACGATCCTGATGTCGCTGTCGTCGATCTCGGTGTTCCCCGTTTCCGACCCGATGAACGGCAAGCCGGTGCCCTATCGGCTCTCGGACTTCGCGCCGATCGCGCTGGTGACGGCCGACCCGACGGTGCTGGTGGTCTCGGCCGACGGGCCCTACAAGACGATCCAGGATTTCATCGCCTCGGCCAAGGCCTATCCGAACCAGATCAACTACGCCTCGGCCGGCATGTACAGCACGCTGCACGTGGCGATGGAGATGTTCGCCAACGCGGCGGGCATCAAGATGTTTCACGTCCCATACCAGGGCGGCGGCCCGGCGGTCGCGGCGCTGCTCGGCGGCCAAGTGCACGCGCTCGCCTCGGGCCCGGCGGCGGCCGCGGGCCAGATCAAGGCGGGCAAGATGCGCGCGCTCGCGGGCTGGGGCGACAAGCGCCTGCCCTCCATGCCCGAGCTGCCGACGTTCAAGGAGCTGGGCTACAAGGACGTCGAGTTCTACATCTGGTCGGGCGTGTTCGTGCCCGCGGCCACGCCCTCGCCCGTGCAGGCCAGGCTGCGCGACGCGGTGCGCGCTTCGATCAGCGATCCCCAGTTCAGGAGCGCGATGGACAAGGTGCAGACGCCGATCGCCTATCTCGACGCCCCGGAGTTTGCGGCCTTCCTCGCCAAGGATGCGGCGCGGCTCAAGGTCGCCGTAGAGAAGATTCCGGTGGAATCGAAGAAGTAGCAGCGGCTAGGACTTTTTCTTCCTTCGCCGGTACTGGAGCAGGCTCCCGACCTTTCTTTCGAAAGGATCCCGGCGCACGAGCGTGCGCTCCTGCGCGCGGTTGACGAGCCGGAAGTGGCGCAGCGCCTCCAGGCAGTCGATCAGGTCCCAGACGCCGTCCTCGCTCGTGACCCATTCCGAGGGCTTCATGCGCCGCAGATCGTAGGGGACCGAGAAGGTGCGCAGCGTCTTGAGGTCGGCCTTGTTGTAATACTCGTGGAAGTAGGACATCGCGAGCTCGCGCAGGCTGCGGTAGACCGGGTCGCGCCAGCGCAGGCCGATGCCGTTGGTCTTGGAGATCGCGCCCCAGCGGCCGTTGCGCCGGAACACGGCCACCACGTGGTCGAGGTCGCGCACGGCCTGCAGGTCGAGGAGCAGCGGCGGCTCGCCCTGGATCCAGAACGCGCAGGCGGCGAGCATCGCGCCCTCGATGCAGTGCGCGCGCCGCAGCCTCAGCACCGTCCGCACGGAGTTGCAGGTCTCGCCCTGCAGCTCGAAATTCTGCTTCAGGCCGTAGACGAAGGCCTGGATCTTCTTCGGCGTGTTCAGCCGGCGCAGCACGGCGAACTCGCCGCGGGTCAGCCCCAGCATCGTGCGCGAGGCCCTTCTTGTTCTTCTCATGAGCTTGCGGGCAAGTGTAGCTAAAATCCGCGCATGCGACCCCTCGCTCTGGCCGCGCTCCTCGCTGCCTCGTCCGGCGCGCTCGCCCAGGTGAGCGTGCAGGAATACGCGCTGCCGCCGCGCATCACCGCGCACGACGTCTGGGCCGATCCCGCGCCGGGCGGCCCGGTGTGGTTCTCGGGGCAGTCGAGCGGCAACGCCGGGCGCCTCGATCCGAAGACGGGGAAGGTGGAGCTGATTCCGCTCGGCGACGGCTCCGCGCCGCACGGGGTGATCCTCGACCGCGACGGCTCGGCCTGGTTCACCGACGGCGGCCAGAACGCGATCGTGCGCGTGGACCCGAAGACGCGCGAAGTGAAGAAGTGGCCGCTGCCGAAGGGCAGCGGCTATGCGAACCTCAACACCGCGGCCTTCGACAAGGCGGGCGTGCACTGGTTTACCGGGCAGAGCGGCATCTACGGCCGCC
>DATKKT010000100.1:0-10480 GCA_035542795.1 Burkholderiales bacterium | reverse complement strand
CCCAGAGCATCCAGCCCTTGGCGTGCTTGATGAGGTAGCAGTAGTCGCCGAAGACGAACGGCTTGCCGGCGTTCTGGCCCGGCGTCCAGCGCGACAGGTCCTTGACGTGGTTCTCGCCGCAATCGATCACGTACATGCGCTGGACGGGCGGCTGCGCCCGCCAGGCGTCCATGCCGGAGCAGCCGGAAAGCGAGACGAGCGCGAGCAAGCCGAGCAGTTTCTTCATGTCCTATCCCAGGGTGGGCATGTTGAGCCCGGGGGCGGGCGTGTCCTGGTGCGGCCAGCGCGTCGTCACCACCTTCGTTCGCGTGTAGAACTTGACGCCTTCCAGGCCGTGCACGTGCAGGTCGCCGAACAGCGAATTCTTCCAGCCGCCGAAGGAGTAGAAGGCCACCGGCACCGGGATGGGCACGTTGATGCCCACCATGCCGACCTGCACCTCGTTTCCGAAGCGCCGCGCCGCGCCGCCCGACTCGGTGAAGATCGCCGTCCCGTTCGCGTAGGGGTTGGAATTCACCATCGCGATCGCCTCATCCAGCGTCTTGACGCGCAGCACCACCAGCACGGGGCCGAAGATCTCGTTCTTGTAGACCTCCATGTCGCGCGTCACGTTGTCGAACAGCGTGGTGCCGAGGAAGAAGCCTTCCTTCACGGGCGGCGCGCTGCCGTCCAGCACCGTCTTCGCGCCCTCTTGCTTGCCCTTCTCGATGTAGGAGGCGACCTTGTCGCGGTGCTCGGCCGTGATCAGCGGCCCCATCTCCACGCCGTCGCGGTCGCCCGGCCCAACGACTATTTTTCTTGCTTTCTGCTCGAGAAGTCTTACCAAGGGATCAGCTGCGGATCCAACCGCCACGACGGCGGAGATGGCCATGCAGCGCTCGCCCGCCGAGCCGTAGGCCGCGCCGATCAGCGCGTCGGCGGCGAACTCGAGGTCCGCGTCCGGCAGCACCACCGCGTGGTTCTTCGCGCCGCCGAGCGCCTGCACGCGCTTGCCGTTCCTCGCGCCGGTCTCGTAGATGTACTTCGCGATCGGCGTCGAGCCGACGAAGGACACCGCGTGGATGCCGGGATGATTCAGGATCGCGTCCACCGCCGCCTTGTCGCCGTGCACGACGTTGAACACGCCGTCGGGCAGGCCCGCCTCCTTGAACAGCTCGGCCATGCGGATCGAGGCCGAGGGCACCTTTTCGGAAGGCTTGAGGATGAACGTGTTGCCGCAGGCGATCGCCACCGGGAACATCCACATCGGCACCATCGCGGGGAAGTTGAACGGCGTGATGCCCGCGCACACGCCCACGGGCTGGCGCAGCGTGTGCGTGTCGACGCCGGTGCCGACGTTCTCGGAGTACTCGCCCTTGAGCAGCTGCGGGACGCCGCAGATGAACTCGACCACCTCGATGCCGCGCTGCACCGAGCCCATCGCGTCGGGCAGCGTCTTGCCGTGCTCCTCGGTGATCAGCTGCGCGATCTCTTTCTGGTGCTTCTGCAGCAGGCCCAGGTACGCCTGCATGACGCGCGCGCGCCGCAGGATCGAGGTATCGCGCCAGGCGGGCAGCGCCGCGGCCGCGGCCTTCACCGCCGCGTCGATCGCGGCCGCGCCGCAGTACGGCACCCGCTTCGAGACCTGGCCGGTGGCCGGGTTGTAGACCTCGCCAAAGCGGGAAAGATGCGGCCCGGCCGGCACGATCGGCTTGCCGCCGATCCAGGCGGGCACGGTGGCGAGCTTCAGTTCGGCGGGCTTGTTCATGGCGGATCCTGCGGAAGGAGCGGAAATTCTACGCCGATATACTGGCCCGATGTCCCAGGCGCCGCCTCTTCCGCTCGTGCCCGCGCGGCCCGCGTTCGCGGCCGACGGCACGCCCTGGTCGGAAGCCTACGGCGACGTCTATCACAGCGCCGACGGCGGCCCGGCGCAGGCGCGCCACGTGTTCCTCGCCGGCAACGGCTTGCCGGAGCGCTGGCGCGGCCGGCGCGTGTTCACGGTGCTCGAGACCGGCTTCGGCTTCGGGCTCTCGTTCCTCGTCACCTGGCAGGCCTGGCGCGAGGACCCGCGCCGCTGCGAGCGGCTGCACTTCGTCTCGATCGAGAAGCATCCGTTCGCAGCCTCGGATCTTTCGCGCCTTCACGAGAAATATTCCGGTCAAGAAGCGAAGGAGCTGGTTGCGCGCTGGCCGATGCTCGTGCCGGGCATGCATCGACTGGAATTCGAAAATGGCAATGTCGTTCTGACGCTCTTTTTCGGCGACGTCGCCGAGGGGCTGCCGCAGCTTTCGCTCGCCGCCGACGCCATCTATCTGGACGGGTTCGCGCCCGCGAAGAATCCGGAGATGTGGGAGCCGCGGCTGCTGCGGCACCTGGGGCGGCTCGCCGCGCCGCACGCTACCGCAGCGACCTGGAGCGTCGCGGCGCCCGTGCGCGCCGCGCTCGAAGGCGCGGGGTTCCGCGTAGAAAAGAGGCAGGGCTTCGGCACGAAGAAGGAGATGCTGATCGGCCGGACGATCCGAAGGCGCTTCAACGAAATGAAGCCGGCCGAAAGCCGAAAAGCCGTCGTCATCGGCGCCGGCGTCGCCGGTGCCGCCGTCTGCGAGCGCCTGGCGGCGCGCGGCTGGCGCGTGACGCTCGTAGAGCGGCGCGGCGGCCCCGCGCAGGAAGGCTCGGGCAATCCGGCCGGCGCGTTCCATCCGGTGGTCGCGCCCGACGACAGCCTGTTCGCGCGCTTCACGCGCGCCTGCTTCGTCTTCCTCCTGAATCAATGGCAAGCCCTGCCGGGGCTGCGGTGGGATCGCTGCGGCGTGCTCCAGCTCGCGCGCGACGAGCGCGAGCTCGAGGCGCAGCGGCGGGCGCTCGGGACGCTCGGCTACCCGAGGGAATACGCGTCGTTCGACTCGGAGCGCGGCGGCATCTGGTTTGCGCAAGGCGGCTGGGTCAAGCCGCCGAGCCTGATCGGCTGTTTGCTCAATCGTTTTTCCGTGGAACGGCTCTTCAATCGCGAGGTGAGCGCGCTGTCGCACGACGGCAAGTGGCACGCGCAAGACTCACAAGGGCGCGTCATCGCATCGGCGCCCGTGGTGATCCTGGCCAACGCGGCGGATGCGCTGCGGCTCGCGCCGCGGCCCGAAATACGCCTGCAGCGCGTGCGCGGCCAGCTCACGCTCGTGCCGGCGATCGCCGGCCTCTCGCACGTCGTGCTGCGCGGCGGCATGGCGCTGCCGGGCGTCGACGGGCGCTCGGTGGTCGGCGCGAGCTACGACCTCGGCGACGCCGACGAGCAGCTGCGCGCCGACAGCCACGCGGGCAACCTCGAGCGCCTGGAGCGCATGCTGCCCGGCGCCGCCGCGGGCCTCGATCCGCGCCAGCTCGAGGGCCGCGTCGCTTTCCGCGCCACGGTGCGCGACCGCCTGCCGATCGCGGGCGCGATGGGCGGCGGCCTGTTCGGCAATTTCGCCTACGGCTCGCGCGGCCTGCTCTGGGCCTGCCTGTGCGCCGAGCTCATCGCCAGCCGGCTCGAGGGCGAGCCGCTGCCGGTCGAGCGCAAGCTCGCGTCCGCGGTGGCGCCCGACCGCTTCGAATTGAGAGAAAAACGAAGGAAATCTACGGCCGCTCGAGCTTGATGTCGTCGTAGGAAGCCGGCTGCGAGATCGGCTCGATGTGCGAGAGCAGGATCGCGTTCGGCACCAGCTCGCGGATGCGCTCCTCGATCTCCTCGGCGAGCGCGTGCGCGCGGTCCACGGTCCAGGCGTCGGGCACGAGCAGGTGAAACGAGACGAAGCGGCGCGCGCCCGCCTGGCGCGTGAGCAGCGCGTGGAAGTCCACGCTGTAGCGGCGCCGGTACTCGGTGAAGATGCGCTCGATGTCGGCGCGCTCGGCCTCGGGAATCGCCGCGTCGAGCAGCCCCGAGAACGAGCGCTGCATCAGCATGAAGCCCGTGATCACGATGTGCAGCGCCACCGCGAGCGCGAGCAGCGGATCGAGGATGTTCCAGCCCGTCGCGGCGACCAGCGCCACGCCGACGAGGATGCCCGCGGAGGTCCAGACGTCGGTCATCAGGTGGTGGCCGTCGGCCTCCAGCGCGATGCTGTGCAGGCGCCGGCCGGCGCCGATCAGCAGCCAGCCGCAGCCCAGGTTCACCGCCGAGGCGAGCGCCGAGAGCGCGATGCCGAACAGCGGCGCCGCGATCGGCCGCGGGTCCAGCAGCCGCGGCAGCGCCGCGTAGGCGATGCTCACCGCGGCGAACACGATGAGCGCGCCCTCGATGCCGCTGGAGAAGTATTCCGCCTTGAAGCGCCCGAAAGGATGCGCGGCGTCCGGCGGCGCGGCCGCCAGGCGCAGCATCGAGAGCGCGAGCAGCGCCGCGGCGAGGTTGATCAGCGACTCGAGCGCATCCGAGAGCAGGCCGACCGAGCCGGTCGCTTGCCAGGCCCAGGTCTTCAGCGTGATGGTGACCAGCGCCGCCGCCACCGACAGCCAGGCGTAGCGCGTGAGCATCAGTCCCGCCGCAGGATCGCCGGGCTCGCTTCGCTGACGTCCTTCAGGCCGCACAGCGCCATCGAGACGTCCAGCTCCTTGCGGATGATCTCCAGCGCTAGCCGCACGCCCTCCTCGCCCAGCGCGCCGAGCGCCCAGGCGAAGGCCTTGCCGATGAACGCGCCGCGCGCGCCCAGCGCGAGCGCGCGCAGCACGTCCTGCCCGGACTGCACGCCGCCGTCGAAGTACACCTCCATGCGGTCGCCCACCACGTCGACGACGTCGGGCAGCGCGCGGATCGAGGACAGCGTGCCGTCGAGCTGCCGGCCGCCGTGGTTGGAGACCACGAGCGCGTCGGCGCCCGTGGAGAGGGCGATCTTCGCGTCGTCCGGGTCGAGGATGCCCTTCAGGATCAGCTTGCCGCCCCAGAGCTTCTTCACCCACTCGACGTCCTTCCAGCTGAGCGTGGGGTCGAACTGCCCGGCGATCCACTGCGACAGCGTGAGCAGGTTGTCCGCGCCCTTGATCTGGCCCTCGAGGTTGCCGAAGGAGCGGCGCCGGCTGGTCATCACGTTGAGCGTCCAGGCCGGCTTGGTGAGGATGTCGAACAGCGTGCCCGGCGTGAGGCGCGGCGGCACCGTGAGGCCGTTCTTCAGGTCCATGTGGCGCTGACCCTGGATCTGCAGGTCGAGCGTGAGCATGAGCGCCGAGCACTTGGCCGCCTTGGCACGCTCGATGAGCGAGGCGGCGAAGCCGCGGTCGCGGAACACGTAGAGCTGGAACCAGAACGGCCTGGTCACCGCGCTCGCCACGTCCTCGATGGAGCAGATCGACATGGTCGAGAGCGTGAACGGGACGCCGAACTTCTCGGCGGCGCGCGCGCCGAGCATCTCGCCGTTGGCCCAGTTCAAGCCGGTGAGCCCCACCGGCGCGATGCCGACCGGCATCGTGACTTCCTGGCCGACGAGCGTGGTGCGCGTGGAGCGCTTCTCGACGTCGATCGCGACGCGCTGGCGCAGGCGCGCGGCCTCGAGGTCGGCGCGGTTGGCCCGCAGCGTCTCCTCGGCGTAGGAGCCGCGCGTCACGTAGTCGTAGATCGCCTTCGCGACGCGCCGCTGCGCCATCTTCCGCAGATCCTCGATGCAGGTGACGACGGCCATGGGCGCGAGTGTTTCACATCGTGGGATACAATGCCAACCCCCATGGCGGCGCCCAAGGAAGACCAGAAGAACCCCATCCAGGTCATCGCGCGGATGATGAAGCTGCTCGACGTTCTGGCCGCGCATCCGGAGCCGCTCGGCCTGAAGCAGGTCTCGCAGTACACGGGACTGCATCCGTCGACCGCGCACCGCATCCTCTCGGCGATGGCCGCCGACCGCCTCGTCGACCGCGTCGAGCCCGGCAGCTATCGGCTGGGCATGCGGCTGCTCGAGCTCGGCAACCTGGTCAAGTCGCGCATCAACGTGCGCGAGATGGCGCTGCCGGTGATGCGCGAGCTGCACGCGCAGATCGGCGAGACGGTGAACCTCTCGGTGCGCCACGACGACGAGATCGTCTACGTCGAGCGCAGCTCCTCGGGCCGCTCGGCGATGCGCGTGGTGCACGTGATCGGCGCGCGCGCGCCGCTGCACATCACCGCGGCCGGAAAGCTGTTCCTGCTGGAGGAAGGCTTCGCCAAGCTGCGCGAGTACGCCAAGCGCACGGGCCTCGCCGGGCACACCCGGAACTCGATCACCAGCCTGCCGCAGCTCGAGCGCGAGCTCGAGCGCATCCAGCGCCAGGGCTGGGCCACCGACGCCGAGGAGGCGGAGATCGGCGTGCGCTGCGTCGCGGCCGCCGTGCGCGACGACGCCGGCCACCTCGTAGCGGCCTTGTCGATCTCCTCGCCCGCGGACCGCATGAAGCCGACCTGGGGCCCGCTCGTGAAGGAATCGGCCGAGCGCATCGGCCACGCCATCGGCCACCGGAAGGACGCGGCGCGCATAGGCGCGGCGTGAGCGGGACGATCCCCAGGTGGGAGCCGCTGTCGGAGCCGGTGCTCGCGGATCAGCGTGCCGCCTACGATCGCATGCGCGTTGCATGCCCGGTCGCCGAGTCGCCGCGCGGCGTGACGCTGTTCCGGCATGCCGACGTGGTCGCGGCGGCGGCCGACCCCGCGACGTTCTCCTCGGCGGTATCGGGCCATCGCATGGTGCCCAATTCCCTCGACCCGCCCGAACACACGGCGTTCCGGGCAGCGATCGACCCGTTCTTTGCGCCCGAGCGCATGCGAAGGCTCGAGCCGAGCATCCGCAGGATCGCTCGAGAGATCGTGGGCGCGTTGCCGCGCGCCGCCACCGTGGACGCAGTCACCGAGTTCGGCTATCCGTTTGCCGTGCGCGCGCAAGCCGACTGGCTCGGGTGGCAGGGCATCGAGGAGGCGCTGCTCGCGTGGATGGCCGACAACCATGCAGCCGCGCGCTCCGCGGACCGATCGCGAACGGCCGCGGTCGCCGCCGCCTTCGACGACCTTGTCCTGGCGCAGGTCAAGCGGCGCCGGCAGATGGGCGCCGCGGCGCCGCAGGACCCGACGACCGAGCTGCTCGGGGCCGCGGTGAACGGCGAGCGGCTGTCCGACGCCGACATCGTGTCGATTCTGCGCAACTGGACGGCGGGCGACCTGGGCTCGATGGCCGCGGCGCTCGGCGTCGTCGTCCAATTCCTGGCGACGCACCCGAAGGTGCAGGCGGCGCTTCGGGCGCGTCCCGGCGATCTGGCCGCCGCCATCGACGAGATGCTGCGGATTGACGACCCGTTCCTCGTCAACCGGCGCGTGACGACGGCTGCGACGCGCGTCGCCGGATTCGAGCTCGAGCGGGGAGCGCGAATCTATCTGAACTGGACCTCGGCGAACCGCGACGAGCGGGTGTTCGGCGATCCGGATGCCTTCCGGCCCGCTGAGCACGCGCCGCACAACCTCGTCTACGGCACCGGCATCCACGCGTGCCCGGGTCGTCCGCTGGCGACGCTGGAACTGGTCGTGGCCGTACAGACGCTCCTGAGCGCGACTTCCGGTATCGAGCCGGCGCGCGATGCCGCGCCGGAGCGGGAGACCTACCCGCTGGGCGGCTGGCGGCGCGTGCCCGTGCGCCTGCGCTAGGAGCTAGCGGGCCACCAGTCCGTGGAGCGCGAAGACGCCCTTCGCGTCCAGCCAGACCTTCTCGCTGCGGAAGCCCGCGCTCCGGGCGAGCTTCTGGAAATCCTCCACCGAATACTTGTACGAGTTCTCGGTGTGGATCGTCTCGCCCGCTTCGAACGAGAAGCGGCGGCGGCCGATGCGCACCTGCTGGCGCACGCGCGAGACCAGATGCATCTCGATGCGCCCGAGCGCCGGGTTGTAGAACGCATAGTGCGCAAATCGATGCAGGCGAAAGCCGGCACCTAGTTCTCGATTGATTCTATCTAGAAGATTCAAATTGAAAGCAGCGGTAACGCCCTTGGCATCGTTGTAGGCCGCATGCAGCACGCGCGCGTCCTTCTTCAGGTCCACCCCCACCAGCATCGCGCCGCGCGCGCCGACCTGGGCGCGCGTCCTGCGCAGGAACGCGAGCGCCTCCCCGGGCGTGAGATTGCCGATCGTGGAGCCCGGAAAGTAGACGACGCGCCGGCCGCGGCCCTGCGCCGCGGGGACCCGCAGCGGCCGCGAGAAATCGCCGTGCACCGCGAGGATCTCGAGGCGCGGAAAGCGCCGCCGCAGCGCGGCGGCGGCGGCGCGCAGGGCCTCGCGCGAGATGTCCACCGGCACGTAGGTCGAGGGCGCGAGCGCGCCGATGAGCAGCCGGGACTTGACGCCCGCGCCGCTGCCGTACTCGATGAGCACGCCGCCGCGGCCCGCGAAGCGCGCGATGCCGGCCAGGTGCGCGCGCGTGAGCGCGAGCTCCGCGCGCGTAGGGTAGTACTCGCGCAGCGCGCAGATCGCCTCGAACAGGCGGCTGCCTTTCGCGTCGTAGAAATACTTCGGGGGGATGGACTTGCGGGGCAGGGAGAGCCCCGCGATGACGTCCTCGCGGAAGCCGTCCGCAGGAATCCTCGAACCGGAAAAAACTAGCCGCGCGGCCCTTTGGCTGCGTTGGCTTCCAGCCATTTCTTGATGCGGTTGGCGTCGCCGATGCGCGAGAACTTGCCCCAGGAATCGAGCAGCACCACGATCACCTCGCGCGAGGCCATCTTCACGCGCATCACCAGGCAGCGGCCGGCCTCGGAGATGTAGCCGGTCTTCTGCAGCGCGATGTCCCAGTGCGAGTTGCGCACCAGGCCGTTGGTGTTGCGGTAGTCGAGCGTGCGCCCGAGCGACTGCACCGAGGCGCTGTCGCGCGTCGAATACTCGCGGATCAGCGGATACTGGTGCGCCGCCTCCACCAGGCGCGCGAGGTCGCGCGCGCTCGACACGTTGGCGGGCGAGAGGCCCGTCGGGTCGACGAAGTTCGTGTCCGTCATGCCGAGCGCGCGCGCCTTGGCGTTCATCGCCTCGACGAACGCCGCGGTGCCGCCCGGATAGGTGCGCGCGAGCGAGGCCGCGGCGCGGTTCTCCGAGGACATCAGCGCGATGAGCAGCAGCTCGTTGCGCGTGAGCGCGGTGCCGGGCCGCAGCCGCGAGCGCGTGCCCTTCACGAAGTCGTAGTCCTCGCCGCTCACCACGACGCGCTGCTCCAGGTTCAGCCCCGCGTCGAGGATCACCATCGCCGTCATCAGCTTGGTGATCGAGGCGATCGGCAGCACCGCGTCCTCGTTCTTCGCGATCAGCGTCTCGCCGCTCGCCGCGTCCTGCACCAGCGCGACCGCCGAGCGCAGGAACACTTCGTCCGATTGCACGGCCGCCGCCGGGCGCGCGCCCGTCGTCTTGTGCTTGGCGCGCGGATCGGCCGCCTGCGCGAAGCCCACGGCGAGCGCGAGCACCGCCACGAGCGCCGCGATGGCGACGATCTTTTCTAGCGAATGCAGGCTACGTTCGCTGGTGTGCATGGGAAGCAGGCGCGAGTGTATCTGAAGGATTTTCAAAAATGCAAGGAAAATTAACGGCCTAGGGCCGGAACTTCAGGCCGGTTCAAGCCGCCCTGGCCTTTTCGAGCACTTCTGCCGCCAGGGCGGCCTCTTGCTGCAGCGCCCACATGCGGCTGTATTCGCCCCCGAGCGCGAGCAGCTCGCGGTGCGTGCCGCGCTCGACGATGCGGCCGTGGTTCATCACCAGGATCGTGTCCGCGTCCATCACGGTCGACAGCCGGTGCGCGATGACCAGCGTGGTGCGGCCCACCGCGATGCGCTCGAGCTCGGCCTGGATCGCCTTCTCGGCCTTGGAGTCGAGCGCCGAGGTGGCCTCGTCGAAGATGAGGATGCGCGGGTTCTTCAGCAGCGCGCGCGCGATCGCCACGCGCTGCTTCTCGCCGCCGGAGAGCTTGAGGCCGCGCTCGCCCACCATGCTCTCGTACCCCGCGGGCAGCGACTCGATGAAGTCGTGGATGTGCGCCGCGCGCGCCGCCTCCACCACCACGGCCGCGCTCGCCCCGGTGCGGCCGTAGTGGATGTTGTAGCGGATGGTGTCGTTGAACAGCACCGTGTCCTGCGGCACGATGCCGATCGCGCCGCGCAGGCTGGACTGTTTCACGTCCTTGATGTTCTTTCCGCCCGCGAGGACTTCTCCCCCCGTAACGTCGTAGAAGCGGAACAGCAGCCTCGCGAGCGTCGACTTGCCCGAGCCGGAATGCCCGACCACGGCGACGCGCTGCCCCGCCGGGATCCTGAAGCTGACGTCGAACAGGATCTGGCGCGCCTTCTCGTACGAGAAGTCGACGTGCGAGAACTCGACCTCGACCGGCCCGGGCGGCAGCTCGGCGGCCTCCGGCCTGTCGTCGACCTCCCGGTTCTCGCGCAGCAGCCGCAGCATGCGGTCCAGGTCGAGCAGCGACTGCTTGATCTCGCGGTACACCATGCCGAGGAAATTGAGCGGGATGTAGAGCTGGATGAGCAGCGCATTGACGAG
>DATKKT010000099.1:0-23493 GCA_035542795.1 Burkholderiales bacterium | reverse complement strand
TGGTTGATGCGCGCCTTCACGGGCACCGAATCCGGGCCGTTCATCGCGATCACGTCCTGCAACGGCCGGATGCGGCCGCGCGAGATGCGGCCGATGCCGATCTTGCCGACGTAGCTCGAGTAGTCGAGCGAGCAGATCTGCAGCTGCAGCGGCGCCTCCGGGTCCTCGTCGCGCATCGGCACGTGCTTCAGGATCGCCTCGAACAGGGGGCGCAGGTTGTCGCCCTTCTTGCCTTCATCCAGGGTCGCCCAGCCCTCCAGCGCCGAGGCGTACACCACCGGGAAGTCGAGCTGCTCTTCGGTGGCGCCGAGCTTGTCGAAAAGGTCGAAGGTCTGGTTCACCACCCACTGCGCGCGCGCGCCCGGGCGGTCCACCTTGTTGACGACGACGATGGGCTTGAGGCCCAGCGCGAGCGCCTTGCGCGTGACGAAGCGCGTCTGCGGCATCGGGCCTTCCACCGCGTCGACGAGCAGCAGCACGCCGTCCACCATCGACAGCACCCGCTCCACCTCGCCGCCGAAGTCGGCGTGGCCGGGGGTGTCGACGATGTTGATGTGCGTGCCCTCGAAATTGACCGCGCAGTTCTTGGCGAGGATCGTGATGCCGCGCTCGCGCTCCAGGTCGTTCGAGTCCATCACCCGCTCCTGCAGCTGCTCGTGGGCGGCGAAGGTCCCGCTCTGCTGGAGCAGCTTGTCGACGAGGGTCGTTTTCCCGTGGTCGACGTGGGCGATAATGGCGACGTTGCGCAAATTGCGGGGCATGGCTTTGATTCTTCGGGCAAAAAGACGCAGGATTCTACAGGAAACATGCGCTTAAAGACACTGCTGGGCGACTACCCGGTGACCCGACCCCTCAAGGAAGGCCGCGTGGCGAGCTCCCTGGTGCAATTCGACTTCGCGGACGTCAAGCCGCCGCACGCGGGCTTCAAGCGCGTGGTGCGCGACCTCGAGTTCGACGTCGCCGAGATCGCGATCGTCACCTTCCTCATGGCGAAGGCGTTCGACAAGCCGTACGTGCTGCTGCCCGCGGTGATGTTCGGCAGGTACCAGCATCCGTACCTGATGAGCACGAGCGGCCTTCGACCCAACGACCTCGAGGGCAAGCGCGTCGCGATCCGCTCGAATTCCGTGACGACGGTCGCCTGGCTGCGCGGCATCCTCGCTGACGACTACGGCGTCGACCTCGGCAAGGTGAAGTGGATCACCTTCGAGGAGGCGCACGTGGCCGAATTCCGCGACCCGCCGAATTCCGAGCGCGCGCCCGCGGGCAAGACCGCGCTGGGCATGCTGCTCGCGAGCGAGGTGGACGCTGCAATCCTCTCCGACCCGGTGCCGCAAGATGCGCGCCTCAAGCCCGTGATCCCCGACCCTCAGGCCGCGGCGGCCGACTGGGCGAAGCGCAAGGGCGCGCTGCAGATCAACCACATGGTCGCGATCCGGAAGGAACTGGTTGGGGACGTTTCCAAGGAAGTCTTTCGCCTGCTTTCCGAGAGCAAAAAACTTGCAGAACGAGAAACGGGAAAGGCCCTAGAAGGCTGCCCCTTCGGCATCGAGGAGAATCGCCGCAACCTCGAAGTCGCGATCGACTACGTGCACCGGCAGGGCCTGATCCCGCGCCGCTACACAGTGGACGAGCTCTTCTAGCGCTATGAACGCTCCGCATCACTTCCGCAACGCGCTGCCGATGCAGCGGATGCTGCACGAGTACCGCATCGAGCAGGTGCTCGGCGCGGGCGGCTTCGGCATCACCTACCGCGCGCGCGACACCAACCTCGACAAGGACGTCGCGATCAAGGAGTACCTGCCGGGCGAGCTCGCGATGCGCGCGCCCGACGGCAAGGTGGCGCCGCAGGCGACGCAGCACGAGGGCGGCTACCAGTGGGGCCTCGACCGCTTCCTGCAGGAAGCGCGCACGCTCGGCAAGTTCAGCCACCCGAACATCGTGCGCGTGCTGCGCTACTTCGAGGCCAACGCCACCGCCTACGTGGTGATGGACTACGAGCAGGGCGACCCGCTCAAGACCGTGCTGCAGCTCGACCCGCAGCCGCCCGAGGCGAAGCTCAAGGGCTGGCTCGCGCCGCTGCTGGAAGGACTGGCCGCGGTGCACGCCGCGGGCTTCCTGCACCGCGACATCAAGCCGGACAACATCTTCATTCGCGCCGACGGCAAGCCGGTGCTCATCGACTTCGGCGCCGCGCGCCAGGCGCTCGGCGGCGAGACCAAGAGCCTCACCTCGATTCTCACGCCCGGCTACGCGCCGCTCGAGCAGTACTCGGGCGAGGGCAAGCAGGGCCCGTGGACCGACCTTTACGCGATGGGCGGCGTGCTGTTTCGCGCCGTCACCGACAAGAGCCCGCCGGACGCCGTGTCGCGCATCCGCGGCGACTCGCTCGGCGCCGGCCTCGCCGCCGCGCGCGGCAAGTACAGCGAGGGCTTCCTCAACGCGATCGAGTGGTCGCTGCGGCTGGACGAGAAGCAGCGGCCGCAGAGCGTGGCGCAGTGGAAGCAGGCCGTGCTCGCCGAGCGGCGCACGCAGGCGCTGCCGCCGCCCGCGGCGGAGCGGCGCACCGTGCGCACGGTTCGCGCAGCGCCGGCGCCGCGCGTGGAGCCGCCGCGCCGCCGGAGCTGGCCCGTCGTCATCGTGATCGCGCTCTTCGCACTTGCGGGCTTCGGCTACTGGAAGAAGCAGCACAGCCCGCGGCTGGAGGCCGTTCGCGCGCCGGCCCCCGTCGCCCCCGCTGCCGCGGCTCCCGCGCCTGCCACGGCAGCCTCCCCCGTGCCGGCCCCGGCTGCCGAGCACCAGGAGGCCGTCGAGCGTTTCAAGGAGAAGGTCGGAGCCGAATTCAAGGCGGCGGACTCGAACGGCGACGGTTTCCTGTCGGCCGACGAAGTGCGCCGCTTCCCGGCGCTCGCGCGCAATTTCCAGCGCGTCGACCGCGACGGCGACGGGCGCATCTCGCTGCAGGAGTTCGGGCAGGCAAAGCGCCAGCTGCTCGAGCGCAAGCTCGGCAAATCCGGTAACTAGCGGCCGGGGGTGTAAGCTGCCGCATCGGGATCGCGCGAAAGGCTTGGCATGTCCGTCTCCGGCAAGCGGCTGATCAGCGGCAGCAGCCACGCGTTTCCCTGGAGCAGCTGGGTGACCGTCGCGATCTTTTCGGGATTGGCGACCGGAATCTTCTGGTGGAATTCGCCGCTGCCGACGGCGACGCAGCAGAACATGCTCCTCGCGGCGGTCGCCGTGACCGGCCTGATCGCGCTGGGCACGCTCTGGCAGGCGACGTACGGCACGTTCCGTCACTTCCGCTATCGCGGCCTCGGGCTGGAGCTGACGCCGGAAACCGCGGTCGCGGGAAGCGAGTTTTCCGGCGCTCTCCTCGTGCCCGTGCCGTTTCAGGCGGGGCGCGAATTCAAGGTCGCCTTCAGCGGCAGCGAACTGACTGCGCAGCGCTACCGCGAAAGCAAGAGCGACACCGACAGCTATCGCACGATCACGCGCCCGCTCCATGGGGACGCGTGCACCGCGAGCTCGGAGGCCTCCGGCGCGGGCACGCTGCTGCGCTTCGCTTTCCGCCTGCCCGCCGACGCGCCGCAGAGCCTCGGCTACGGCGAGCCGGTGCTCTGGACGAACGACACGGCGGACCGGGTCTACGTCAAGTGGTATCTCCAATTCTCGGCCGACGTTCCCGGCGTCGATCTGGACGAGACCTTCGAGATCCCCGTGGTGCGGCCCGGCGCCGCCGAACTGCAGCTGCGCGAGGGCGAGAACCCTTCGTTCGTCATGGCTCGATCGGGGAACGCGCTGAACGTCACGCAGCCCGCGTTCAGGAAGCCGGGGAAGCCCGGATCGGCCGCCAACATGCTCGGCGCGGGCATGATGGCCAGCGCGATGCTGATCGGATGGGATCTCGGCGGGTCCCTCGGCGCCCTGCTGTTCTTCGCCGGCGCGGTCCCGCTGGCGGCAATCGGCGCATATCTCTCGCACGAGCTCATCGTGACTCTCAGCGCGGCAGAGCTGCGGATCGTGCGCCGTATCGGCAAGGTCGCCTTGATCGACGTCCGGATCGAGCGCACGCGAATCAAGGCGGTCGAAGTCGTCCCGTCGTTCGGCCTCCACGCCGACGGCATCGCGCCGCGCACGGTGCGCGTGCGCACCGCGGAGGGCCGGACCTACGCGCTGGCCGAATTCATGACGCGAACGCGCGACATTCTCGCCCTGTGCAACCTGGTCGCCGGGCGCCTAGCGCTCGCGCCGCAGGCGATTGCCGGCGCGCGCGAATTGCAGCGGCCGCAGCCGGCGCACGTCTACGAGCAGCCGCAAGCGCCGGGAGTCAAACTCGCGGGAACTCTCGTCGTGCTGGCGATCGCCGGCTGGCTGACCTGGCCGTGGTTCGATGCCTTCTACCAGGCCAACTGGGGAGACGGAAAGGCCGCGCAAGCGGCGGCGGCGGCGCAGCCTGCGGCCGCCGTGGACGCCACGAGCGCCCGCTGGTGGCGGCGCTTCGAGCGCGCGAACGCCGAGATCTCGGCACGGCGTTTCGACGAAGCGGAGCGGGAATTCCAGCGCATCCTCTCGGATATCGAGCGCGAATCCGGCCCGGGGCATCCTCACGCCGGATTGCTCCACTACCACCTGGCAATGAACTACGGCAACCAGCGCAGGAAGGCCGATCGCGAGGCGGCGCTCAAGCGCTCGCTCGACATCTTCGAGCAGCATCCGGTGAAGGACGTCAAGCAGGCGCTCGGGCCGCTGGGGTGGGCGATCGACAGGGAAAGCGTGGCGCGAGAGCTGGGCGACCTGCTATGGGACCGGAGGCGCCCGGCCGACGCGTTCGCCTACTACCAGAAGGCCTACGCGGCCGCGTCCGAGATCGATGCCAGCGAAGAGGTACGCAATGACAGGTTCGCCTTGGCGTCGGCCGGAGTGATGGTGACCTCCTGCACGCTGCAGAAGTGGGACGTCGCGGACCGGGCCATGGCCGAGCTCAAGCAGCGCTACCCGGCAGCTTCTCCCGGCATCCAGCCAACGCTCAAATACTGGATCGACGGGGGCGGGCCGCGCCTCGACGCGCGGAAATGCTGAACGGTCAGGCGGCACTACTGATCAGGCCGCCGGTGTTTGCTGCCGTTGGGCGCTTTTGACGTGCGTCAAGCCGCCCTGCGGCGGCCGCGCTAACTTGAAAGCGCGAATCCTCGCTGCTCACGACACGGATGCCCCCATGAACGCCCCGTTGACCCAGAAGCTCAGACAGGACTTGCAGACCGTCGTCCTCGACGCGGAAGACCTGCTCAAGGCCACCGCCAGCCAGACGGGAGAGCAGATCGCCCGCCTGCGCGCGCGCGCCGAGGAATCGATCGGCGTCGCCCGAGCGCGGCTCGCCGAAGCCGGCACGGCCGCCGGGCAGAACGTGCGCGACGTCGCGCAGAGCGTCGATGGCGAGGTGCACAGCCACCCGTACGTCGCCGCGGGCGTCGCCGCGGGCGTCGGGCTGCTGGTCGGGCTGCTGATCGGCCGCCGCTAGCGCGCGGCTAGGCCGCGGCCAGCGTGTAGCTCTGCACGGGCTGCTGGAAGCCCTTCAGCCGCAGCGTCTCGCCCGGCTGCAGCGCGTGGCGGCGGCGCGCCTCCTCGCTGAGCATCTCGAGCGTGCGGCCGTCGACGAGGATCTCGCCGGCGGCGGCCTCGGCGCACAGGCGCGAGGCCAGGTTCACCGCGGGCCCCACCGCCGTGTACTCCAGGCGCGAGGCGCCGCCGATCACGCCGACGGTGACGAAGCCGCTCGCCACGCCCACGCCGAGGCCGAGGCGCAGGTCCTCGTCCGACCAGCGCGCCGTCACCGCCCTGCCGCGCTCGCGGATCTGCTGCGCGAGCGCGAGCGCGCGCAGCGCGTGGTCCGGATACGCGATCGGCGCGCCGACGAGGATCAGCACGCCGTCGCCGGCCTGGTCCTTGATCGTGCCGCCGCACTCGGCCGCGGCCGCGCCGACGGCGTCGTAGTACTCGCGCAGGATGGCGATGACCTTCTTCGACTCGGTGGCCGCGGTGAAGGCGGTGAAGCCGCGCAGGTCGCAGCAGACCACCGAGAGCTCGACCGTCTGCTCGTCGGTCGCGCTCTTCAGTCCGCGCCGCGCGACCATCTGCGCCACCGCGGGCGAGAGGAACCGTGACATGAACTGCGCGCGCCGGCCCTGGATCACGTGGTACTGCACGCTGCCGACGAGGAAGATCAGCAGGCCTATGGCCGTCGACACCGGCGCGATGGTGTTGGGAAGCACGACGCCCGAGGCCATGAACGGCGCGGCGATCGCGAACGCAAGCAGGCGCAGCGACTCGGCGCGGTCGGGGCGCCGGCGCAGCATCAGCAGTCCGGAGAACAGCGACATCGCGAGCCCCAGCGTGAGCGGCAGCGCGAACAGCCAGAATTCGGGCTCGCCGCCCATGAACGCCTCGCGGAAGCCCGCGCCGAGGAATTTCTCGACGCGCAGCTCCGGGAAGGCGAAGGCGGCCAGCAGGTAGAACACCACCAGCCCCTGCGCAACGCGCAGCAGCTTGTCCGGCCCCGCGGTCTTCAGGCCCGCGGCCGGGATCGTACGCCGCACGCGCAGGATCCACTCGTAGGCGAAGAAGAACGCGGCGGCCTCGGGAATCGCGAACACGCCGTCCCACCACGCGACGATGCCGTAGTAGTGCCGCGGATAGGCGATCAGCGAGCCGACGCCGATCGAGATGCCGATCGACATCAGGAACAGCGCTAGCGCGCGCGTCGGCTGCGAGCTGCGGTCGGCGATCACGAAGGCGAGCGCCATGCCCATTGCCAGCAGCGCGGTGATGATGTGCGGGGTGGTATCGATCACTTCGGAAACCGCGGAAAATCGGGGTCAGAGCCCGATTTACTTACACGTTCCGGAAATCGGGCTCTGACCCCGATTGTCCTGCATGCGGCGGTCGAACTCCTCGGCCACCTTCGCGTCGTTGTCGAGCATCGCCTGTGCGTCGGTGTTCGCGTACTGGATGCCGCCCAGCTCGGTGTAGGCCTTCTGCACCTTCTCGCTCCACAGGCCGATGTCGCGCACCGTGGGCACGATGCGCGAGAACAGCCTCTTCCTGAACCGGATCTGCCCCTCCGAGCTGTCGAGCGTGCGCAAGGCCTCCTTGGCGTCGATGCCCAGCCGCTCCCAGATCTCCGGGGAATTGAAGCGGTCGCGCAGCAGGAAGGAGCCCTCGATCACGAACTCCTCGCGCTCGCGCCGCTCGGCCTCGCTGAGCTCGGGGTAGTAGTCGCGCAGCGCCAGGCGCCCGAAGGCGACGTGCCGCGCCTCGTCCTGCATCACGTAGGCATTCACCGCCTGGCAAAGCGCGTTCTTCGAGTAGTCGCGGATGCGCTGGAAGGCGACCAGCGCGAGGCCCTCGATGAGCACCTGCATGCCGAGGTAGGTGAAGTCCCAGCGCGGATCGCTCAGCGCCTGCTCGAGCAGCATTTTCAACGGTCGGGAGATCGGGTAGGCGAAGCGGAATTTCTCGCCGAGCAGCCGGCGGTACGCCTCCACGTGGCGCGCCTCGTCCATCACCTGCGTCGCGGCGTAGAACTTCGACTCGATCCTCGGCACGTCCTGCACGATGCGCGCCGCGCAGACGAGCGCGCCCTGCTCGCCGTGCAGGAACTGCGACAGGTTGAACACCTGGCTGTGGTAGCGCAGCTCGGCGCGCCGCTTCTCGGAGAGCTTGTTCCAGATCCCGGTGCCGTAGAGCGGCACCACCTGGTCGTCCATCTGCATCGGGTCTTCCGGGTCGACCGGCAGGCTCCAGTCGATGCGCGCCTCGGCGTCCCACTGCTCCTGCTTGCCCTTGGAATACAGGCGCAGCAGCTCATCCGACCTCGCGTCGTAGTCCCAGGTGAAGGCGACCTCGCCCGTGGCGGGGAATTTCCAGTGCGTCTCCTCGAGCGGAATCGCGTACTTGAAGGTCGTGCCCACCGCCGCTCAACCCGCCTGGCGCGCGAGCGCGCCGTCGCGCGCGAGCAGCCGCTCGAAGCCGGCCGCGTCCACCGGAGCGCTGTAGTGGTGGCCCTGCCACTCGTCGCAGCCGAGCATGCGCAGGCGCGCGAGCTGCGCCTCGTTCTCCACGCCCTCGGCGGCGACGCGCAGGCCGAGCGCCTTCGCCATCGCCGCGATCGCCTGGACGATGGCGGCGTCGTGCGGGTGCGCCTCCAGCTCGCGCAGGAACGAGCGGTCGATCTTCAGCTTGTCGATCGGCAGCCGGCGCAGGTAGGCGAGGCTCGAGTAGCCGGTGCCGAAGTCGTCGATCGCCACGCGCACGCCGAGCGCGCCGATGCGGCGCAGCGTCTGCACGTTCTCGTCCAGCTGCTGCATCAGCACGCGCTCGGTGACCTCCAGCTCGATCGCCTGCCCGGGCAGACGGTTGGCCGCGAGCGCGTGTTCGAGCATCTCGACGTAGCCCTGTCCCTGCGCCAGCTCGTGCGCCGAGACGTTGATCGCGAAGCACAGCTCGGGCGCGCCGCCGCAGGCGCGCCACCAGGTGGCCGCCTGGCCGAGCGCGCGCTCGATGGTCCAGGCGCCGAGCGGCCGGATCAGGCCGCACTCCTCCGCCACCGGGATGAAGCGGTCGGGCATGAGCAGCCCCTGCTCCGGGTGCTGCCAGCGCACGAGCGCCTCGGCGCCGACGATGCGGCTCGCCGCCTTCGCGCCGCCGCCCGGGCGCGCGGCGAGGACCGGCTGCCAGTGCAGCAGCAGCTCGTTCCGCGCGAGCGCGTGGCGCAGGTCGTTCTCCATGCCGAGGCGCTCCACCGCGCGCGCGTTCAGGTCCGGCGAGAAGAAGCGGAAGCTGTTGCGCCCGGTCTCCTTGGCGTGGTTGGCGGCGGCATCGGCGTTCTTCAGCAGCTCCCCGAAGTCGCGGCCGTCGCCCGGATAGACGCTGACGCCGATCGAGGCGGTGACGCCGAGCGTGCGCCCGTCGATCGTGAACGGGCGCGCGAGCAGCGCGAGCGAGCGCTGCGCGAGCGCCGCGGCCTCGCTGTAGTCCTTGAGGCCGTTCCAGAGCAGCACGAACTCGTCGCCGCCCAGGCGCGCGAGCGTGTCGTCCCTGCGCAACGTCCCGCCGAGGCGTTCCGCGACCGCGCGCAGGAGCGCATCGCCCGCGGCATGGCCGAGCGAGTCGTTGACGAGCTTGAAGCGGTCGAGATCGAGGAACAGCAGCGCGAGGCCGCCGCGCGTGCGCGCCGCCTGCAGGATCGCCTGGTCGGCCCGGTCGGCGAGCAGCGCGCGGTTGGGCAGGCCCGTGAGCGCGTCGCGCGTGGCGAGGTACTGGATGCGGTCCTCGGCCTGCTTGCGCGCCGTGACGTCGGCGCCGGTGCCGCGGTAGCCCTTCACGTTCCCGGCGGCGTCGAGCACGGGCACGCCGTTGACCGACTGCCAGATCACGCGCCCCGACTTGGTCATCGAGCGGTGCACGAGCTCGCGGAAGCCGCCGCCCGCCGAGGCGTGCCGCGCGAACCACTCGTCGAGCACCCTGCCCTCGCCGAGCGGGATGAAATCGCGCGGCGTGCGGCCGATCATCTCGTGGCGCAGGAAGCCGAGCACGGTCTCGACGCGCTCGGAGAGGAAGGTGTAGCGCCAGTTCTCGTCGGTCTCCCAGACGTACTCGCCCGAGGCCTCGAGCACGTCGCGGAAGCGCTGCTCGCGCTCGGCGAGCAGCTCGCGCGCCTTGCGCTGCTCGGTGACGTCGCGCATCACCGCCTGCATGACGAGGCGCCCGCGCTCCAGGTACGACACCATCGCCGCCTCGACCGTGCGCTCGCTGCCGTCCAGGCAGCGCAGGCGCCGGTCCTCGAACTCCAGGCGCCCGGGGCCCGCGCTCACGTAGGCGAGGCGCTCGGCGAGGCGCGCGCGCTGCTCCGGGTGCACGAGCTCCTCGACGCGCATGCCCACCAGGCGCCGCGGCGAGCCCGCCTTCAGCAGCCGCGCCGCGGCCTGGTTGGCGTAGTCGATGAGGCCGTCGGAGAACGCGATCACCGCGTCGGGCGCGAGCTCGATGAGCGAGCGGTAGCGCTCCTCGGCGTCGCGGCTCGCCTGCTCGGCGCGCTTGCGCGCGTCGATGTCGGAAACGGTGCCGACGATGCGCAGCGCGCGGCCGCGCTCGTCGCGCTCGCTGACGCGCCCGGTAGCGAGCACCCAGCGCCAGTCGCCGCCCGCGGCGCGCACGCGGTACTCGACCGCGTTGACGGTCGCGTCGCGGCCCTCGGTGCCCTTCAGCGTGCGCACGAACGCCGCGCGCACGGCGTCGCGGTCGCGCGGGTGGATGCGCTCGATGAGCTCGGCCATGCGCGCGGTGCGCGCCACCGGCTCCTCGCCGAGCAGCTTCGCCCAGGCGTGCGACAGGAACACCGTGCCGATGCCGACGTCGCAGTCCCAGACCGCGAGGTTGCCGCCCTCGGTGGCCAGCTCCAGGCGCTCCTTCGCCTCGGCCAGCGAGCGCTCGGCGCGGCGCTTGTCGGTGATGTCCTGGCCGACGCCGCGGTAGCCCAGGAACCGGCCCGAGACGTCGTAGCGCGGCTTGCCGGTGATGCGGTGCACGCGCCGCTCGCCCGCGTCGCTGCGCGAGATCACGAAGTCGAAGAACGGCAGCTGGGCATCGAGCTCCTCCAGGCGCTCGAAGTGCTCGACGAGCGCGCGCGGCTCGACCTGCACGCCGGGCACGTCCCACAGGCGCCGCCCGTGCGCCATCTCGGCGCCGAACAGCGCCACCACCGCGGGGCCGCCGGCGAGCCAGCTCACGCGGTGCTGCGCGTCGGTCTCCCAGAACCAGTCGGCCGAGAGCGAGGTGAGGTGGCGGAAGCGCTCCTCGGAGACGCGCAGCGCCTGCGTCGCCAGGCGGTCGCTGCGGCGCATGCCGAGCCAGACCCCGAGCAGCGCCACCCCGCCCGTGAGCAGGAGCAGCGCCTCCGCGAGCTGCGACCAGACCACGCTAGCCCGCCGAGTCCATCGCCGGCGGCGCGCTGTTCAGCACTTCCTCGATCGTCGTGTAGCCGGCCGCGACCTTCATCGCGCCGCTGATGCGCAGCGGCTTCATGCCCTCGCGGTAGGCCTGCTCGCGGATCTTCTGCAGGTCGCCGGTGGCGCCGACGATCTCCTTGATGGGCCCGGAGCACAGCAGCGTCTCGTAGATGCCGACGCGGCCCTTGAAGCCGGTCATGCGGCATTCGAGGCAGCCGACCGGCTTGTACACCGCCGTCGGCCGGTTCGCCTTCCACGGCGTGACCAGGCCCTCCCAGGCCTGCACGTCCTCGACGCGGTGCAGCTCGATCTTCTGCTTGCAGTGCGGGCAGAGGATGCGCACCAGGCGCTGCGCCATCACGCCGTTCAGCGTGGCGTTGACGAGGTAGGGCTTGATGCCGAGCTCCATCAGGCGCGTGATCGCGCTCGGCGCGTCGTTGGTGTGCAGCGTAGAGAGCACGAGGTGGCCGGTGAGCGCCGCCTGCACCGCCATCTCGGCGGTCTCGAGGTCGCGGATCTCGCCCACCATGATGATGTCCGGGTCCTGGCGCATCAGCGCGCGCAGCCCCTCGGCGAAGCCGACGTCGATCGCGGCGTTGACCTGCATCTGGTTGAAGGAGCCCTCGACCATCTCGATCGGGTCCTCCACCGTGCAGACGTTGACCTCGGGCGTGGCGAGCTGCTTGAGCGTGGAGTACAGCGTGGTGGTCTTGCCCGAGCCGGTGGGCCCGGTCACCAGCACGATGCCGTTCGGCCGCTCGGTCATCTCCTTCCAGCGCTGGCTGTCCTCCTCCGAGAAGCCGAGCTCGCGGAAGTCGCGCACCAGCACCTCCGGGTCGAAGATGCGCATCACGAGCTTCTCGCCGAAGGCCGTGGGGATCGTCGACAGGCGCAGCTCGACCTCATCGCCGTCCAGCGTGCGCGTCTTGATGCGGCCGTCCTGCGGGCGCCGCTTCTCGACCACGTCCATGCGCGACAGGATCTTGATGCGGCTGGTCATCGCCGCGAGCACCGCCGCCGGGATCTGGTAGACCTGGTGCAGCACGCCGTCGATGCGAAAGCGCACGATGCCGAACTCGCGCCGCGGCTCGATGTGGATGTCGCTCGCGCGCTGCTCGAACGCGTAGCTCCAGAGCCAGTCCACCACCTTGACGATGTGCGCGTCGTTGGCGTCGAAGCTCTTGTTGGCGGCGCCCAGCTCGACGAGCTGCTCGAAGTTCTGCAGTCCCGAACCGCCGGTCGCGCCCTTGGCGGCGCCCTTCATCGACTTGGCGAGGTTGTAGAACTCGACCTGGTAGCGCTCGATGTCGGCCGGGTTGGCGAGCACGCGCTTGATCTCGAGCTTGGTGATGCGCGCGATCTCGGGCTCCCAGTCGCGCAGGTACGGCTCGCTCACCGCCACCACCACTTCCTTGCTGGTGATCGCGACCGGCAGGATCTTGAAGCGCGAGGCGTAGGTCGAGGACATCACCTCGGTCACCGCGCTGAAGTTGATCTTGAGCGGGTCGATGTGCTTGAACTCCATGCCGACGCGCGCGGCCAGCCACTCGGTGAGGAATTCCAGCGACAGCACGCGGCTCGGCTGGCGCAGGTCCTTCCACTTCTGGTCGGCGATCAGCGCGAGCGGGTGCATCGCGCCGCGGTAGTAGCGGCGCTCCTTCTTCAGCTTCTCGGCGTCCTCGGCGCGCACCATCTTGTCCGCGACCATCCAGTCGAGGCAATCGGCGATGGTCAGCCGGCGCTCGGCCGATTTCGGCTCGGCGGCGGCAGCGGCTTTGGGGTCCACGGCGGCCATGTGACGCGATTATGCCCCAGCGGGGCTACACTCGCTGCGTCATGGCTGCCACGCATTCACGATCGCTTGCACAGGACGTCAGCCTGCGCGAGGCCTGGGCCTGGAGCATGTACGACTTCGCCAACTCCGGGTACACGACGGTGGTCATCACCGCCGTCTTCAACGCCTTTTTCGTCGCGGCGGTGGCCGGCAAGGCCCCCTGGGCCACCTTCGCCTGGACGGCCGCGCTGTCAGTGTCGTATTTCGTCGTGCTGCTCGCGGCGCCGCTCGTCGGCGCCTGGGCCGACGCGCACGCGGCGAAGAAGAAGCTGCTCTTCGTCGCCACGGCGGGCTGCGTCGCCTTCACCGCGGCGCTGTACTTCACCGGCCCGGGCACGGTGGCGCTCGCGATCGTCCTGATCATCGCCTCCAACACTTTCTTCGCGTTCAGCGAGAACCTCATCGCCGCCTTTCTCACCGAGATCGCCGACTCCGGGGCGATGGGCCGCGTCTCGGGCTGGGGTTGGGCGTTCGGCTACGTAGGCGGGCTGGTTTCCCTGGCGATCAGCCTGCTGTACATCACGCTCGCGCAGAAATCGGGCCAGAGCGCCAACGAATTCGTGCCGGTCGTGATGGTCATCACCGCGGCGCTCTACGCCCTGTCGGCAACGCCGACGTTCCTGTTCCTGAAGGAACGGGCGCTGCCGCAGAAGCAGGTCCGCAGCGCCTGGCGCCAGGTCCAGCAGACGCTCGCGCACGCGCGCAACTTCCGCGACCTGTGGCGGTTCCTCGTCTGCATCCTCTTCTACCAGGCCGGCATCATGGCGGTGATCGCGCTCGCCGCGATCTACGCGCAGGAGGCGATGAAGTTCACGAGCACGCAGACGATCGTGCTCGTGCTCGTCGTCAACATCACTGCCGCCGTCGGCGCCTTCTGCTTCGGCTACCTGCAGGACGCGATCGGCCACGTGCGCGCGATGTTCCTCGTGCTCGCCGGCTGGATCGTCATGATCGCGCTCGCCTACCTCGCCGAGGGCGTGGCGATGTTCTGGGTCGCCGCCAACCTCGCCGGCCTGTGCATGGGCTCATCGCAGGCCGCGGGCCGCGCCATCGTCGGCTACCTCTCCCCGCCCCTGCGCACGGCCGAATTCTTCGGCCTCTGGGGCCTGGCGGTGAAGGCAGCCTCCATCTTCGGACCGCTCACCTACGGCGCGGTCACCTGGATCTTCGTGGGCGACCACCGCCTCGGCATCCTCGCGGTGGGGGCGTATTTCGTGATCGGCATCGTGCTGCTCGCCGGCATCGACGTGGAGCGCGGCCGGCAGGCTGCGTTGGCAACCGCATGAATCGCTTTTTCGTTTCCATTCTCTGTCTCTTCATCTGCGGCGCGCGCGCGCAGACGGCCGATCCGAACATGGCGAATCCGACCATCGTGGTGACAGCCAAGCGCGACGGCTACACGATCGCCGGCCTCGTCACGCATCTCGAAGGCGCAAAGAACTTCAAGCACGGCGTCGCGCTCTTCCCGGGCCATCCGGGCATCCTTCGCCTGCGCGACGAAGGCAGCGCCATCAGGTTCGAGCTCGGCGGCAACTTCCTCGTGCGCGCGCGGCGCTGGTGGCTGGACGAGGACATGCTCGTCGTCGTCGTGGACGCGCCCTCCGACCAGTGGGGCTCGTTCAGCCAGAACTTCCGCACGACCGAGCGCTACGGCGCCGATGTCGCGGCGCTGCTGCAGGAAGTCGCCAAGCAATGGCCGGTGCAGGACTGGACCTTCGTAGGCACCAGCGAAGGCTCGGTGAGCGCCTTCCACGCCGCGCGCATGAATCCCGCGCTCGCGCGCCGCGTGATCCTCACCTCCTCGGTGATCCGCGCGGGCCGCAACGGGCCGGGGCTTTCCGGCGTCGACTACTCGGCGCTGAAGTCGAAGCTGCTGTGGGTCAACCACGAGGACGATCCCTGCGACTTCACCCTCACCTCACTGGTAAAGGACGCCGCCCAGCGCAGCGGCGCGCCCCTCGTCCTCGTCCACGGCGGCGGCCCCGAGCGCGGCCAGCCGTGCATGGCCTACAGCCACCACGGCTTCGTGGGCGTCGAGAAGGAGACCGTCCTCGCGATGCGCTCCTGGATCCAGACCGGCGTCGTGCCCTCTGACGTGAAGCCAAATTGACAGCCCTGGGTCGCGGTCGATGAGGATTCGGAAATTGGAATCGCACGAGATTGCGCTTCACCGCGAGCTGCGGCTTCGTGCACTACGAGATTCCCCCGAGTCATTCGCGGACTCCGCTGAGGAGGTTGAGCAACGACCATCCTCGTATTGGGAAGACCTCACACGATCCGTCACCGAGCCTGATCGTCACGTCATGTATCTCGCCTGTGACGGTGACGCCGTTGTGGGCTCAATTTACGGCCTGCGTGACCGGGAGCATCGCGAAGTAGCTCGCATCGGCGGGACCTGGGTAGCGCCTTCGCACCGCCGGCGCGGAGTGGGCCGCGAATTGCTGGAAGCCGTGGCCTCTTGGGCGCGCGAGCGTGGATCCCGCCGCCTCGCGTTGTGGGCTCCATCCGAAAATGCTGCCGCACTCGCGCTATACCGTGAGGCAGGTTTCAAGAACACCGGGCGCAGGCAACCGTTGCGCGACAATGTGGCGCACGAAGCGGTGGAATTGGCACGCGAAATGCCAACGCAAGGTGCTGTCTGACCCCGCGGTCGCACGGAGCTTGTTCGCACGATGATCATGATCATTACCGCCTTTGAACGTTCACCTGATGGCGCAAAAGGACTCGCGCGCGACACACGCGTTCGCTGGGCCCTTGAAGAAGTGGACCAACCCTACGAGGTGCGCCTCGTTACTTTCCGGGCGATGAAGGAGCCGGCGCATCTGGCCATTCATCCTTTCGGTCAAATTCCAACGTTTGAGCAAGGCGACCTCGCACTGTTCGAGACAGGGGCGATTGTCCTCCACATCGCTGAGCGCCATGCTGGCCTGCTGCCGGACGATCCCAACGCACGGGCGCGCGCAATTGCATGGATGTTTGCCGCGCTCAACACCGTGGAGCCGGCCATTCTTGAACTCGCCAACGCCAAGCTCTTGGAGGGCGACAAGCCCTGGACTCCAGAGCGTCTGCCCTTGGTCGAGGATCGCCTCCGCACCCGGTTGAAGCAGCTATCCGCTCGTCTTGGCGGCGCCGATTGGCTCGATGGGGCATTCAGCGCGGGCGACCTGATGATGGCATCGGTGCTGCAAAGGCTGAAGTCGGCCGGCATTCTCAGCGAGTATCCGGGCCTCGCCGCCTATGTTGCCCGCGGTGAGGCACGACCCGCGTACAAGCGAGCTTTCGCTGCTCAATTGGCGGTCAATGGCTAAGGTGCGACCTGGCTCATCGCTCGAACCGACGCCTGAGCGGGCGCTAGCGCGTCTCTATCCACGCCCCTGCGCAACGCCGTCGAGAATGGCGGCGAGCGCGTCGGGTGCGGTGACGTTCGGGCTGTGGCTCGCGTCCAGGTCGATGCACTTCCAGCCCTTTTCCTTGCTCGCGCGGTCGCGGAACTGGCGGAAGACGTCGCCAGGCCGGAAGATCTTGCAGTAGATGTAGGTGCGCGGCAGCCGCTCTACGGCGCCGGTCAGCTTGATTTTCTGCTCGAAGGTCTTGAGGGGCTGCGGCATGCGGTGCGCGTTGACCCAGGCGAGGTCCTCCGGGCTCGTGTCGGGCGGCGCTGGGTTGGGAGGGATGCGCCAGCCTCCGCCCTCTTTCGCCGCGCCCTCGCGCACGCGCTGCCGGTTTTCCTCGGTCTGCAGGTCGAGCAGCGACTGGCCGTCGCGCGGCGCGAAGGCGTCTACGTAGACGAGCCGCGCGATGCGGTCGCTCGCCCGGTCCGCTACGCCGGTCGCCACCATGCCGCCGTAGCTGTGGCCTACGAGGATGCTGTCGCGCAGCTCCTCGCACTCGAGCAGGCCGAGGACGTCGGCGATGTGCGTCTCGAGGTCGACGTCCTTGTGCGCGAGGTGCGCGCGCTCGCCGAGCCCCGTGTACGTGGGCGTGAAGATCTCGTGCCCGCGCTCCCGCATGCGCGGCCGCATCTTCTTCCAGGCCCAGCCCGCCGACCATGCCCCGTGGGCCACCACGAATGTCGCCAATGCCGCCTCCCCGAACGTTGTCTTGCGCAAATCCTACTGCGGTATCATGCCCGCTCCCCCGCAAGAACCCTACTGAGGAGGCGGTTTTATGACGATCAAGGCCGGCGACAAGCTGCCCGACGGCAAGCTCATGGAGTCCCTGGAGTTCGACTCGCAGACGCAGTGTGCCATGCCGCCGAAGGAGGTCACGGTGTCGGACGCGGTGAAGGGCAAGAAGATCGCGATCTTCGGCCTGCCGGGCGCCTACACGCCGACCTGCTCCGCCAAGCACGTGCCGAGCTACCTGCAGAATCTCGATGCGCTGAAGAAGAAGGGCGTGAACGAGGTCTGGTGCGTGTCGGTCAACGACGCCTTCGTGATGGCGCACTGGGGCAAGGACCAGAAGGGGCTCGGCAAGATCCGCTTCCTCGCCGACGGCAGCGCGGCCTGGACCAAGGCGCTCGGCCTCGATCTCGATCTCACCGCGCGCGGCATGGGCGTGCGCATGAACCGCTTCTCGATGCTCGTCGACAACGGCGTCGTGAAGACGATCAACATCGAGGGCCCCGGCAAGTTCGAGGTCTCCGACGGCGCGACGATGCTGAAGCAGGCCGGCTAGCCAAATAGTTCCTCGCGGCGGGCTCGAGCGGTTACAGAAGGATACAAATCCTCACAGTGCCAAGGGACGCGCGTCTCTAGTCTGGGCGCGTCATCAACCACGTAGGGGATATCCATGAAACGAACCACCACCATTCTCGCTGCGGCCCTCTTCAGCCTGTCCGCGGGCCTCGCCTTCGCTCAGCAGGGACCGGGCGGTCGGGGGGGCCAGGGCGGCCCCGGCGGCCCGCACCGCAATTTCCAGCCCTGCAGCCAGGCGGCCGACCCGGCGAAGTGCGAGGCCGATCGCAAGAAGGCGCGCGAGGACCTTCGCGCCGCGCGCGAGGCCTGCAAGGGCAACGCGGACCAGCGCGGCTGCATGGAGCAGCAGTACTGCTCGAAGCAGGCCGACCCGGCCAAGTGCCAGGAGCGCGCCAAGCAGCGCCACGCGCAGCTGACCAGGCGGCTGGACGAGCACCAGGCGATCGCCGAGGCCTGCACGGGCAAGCGTGGCGCCGAGCTCGAGGCCTGCTATCGCGATCAGCGCCAGAAGCAGCGCGGCGCGCCCGCAAAGTAGGAGCCCGGCCCGCAGTTGCCGCCGCAGCCCGGATTCGCCCGCTCTGAATTCCAGGCCGGGCTGCGAGCGAGCCTGCCGCTGCTGGTCGCGGTAGGTCCTTTCGGCCTCATCACCGGCGTGGCCATGGCCGCCGGGGGCATCCCGCCCCTGCAGGCGATGGCGATGTCGGTGCTCGTTTACGCCGGCGCTTCGATGCTCGCGGCGACGCAGCTGATCGCGGCCGGCGCGCCCGCGCTCGTCGTGGTGGCCGCCGCGTTCATCGTCAACTTGCGCCTGTTCATGTACAGCGCCTCGATGCGGCCGTATCTCGCGCGCGAGCCGCTGCACCGGCGCCTGCTCCTGTCCTACGCGCTGGTGGACAACCCCTACGCGCTCTTCATCCAGCGCTACAGCACGCATCCCAATGCGCCGGGCAAGTTCGAGTACTTCGCGGGCATGTCCGTGCCGATCTGGCTGTGCTGGCAGAGCTGTGTGGCGATAGGCATCGCGGCGGGCGCGAAGCTGCCGGCGGCGTGGAAGCTCGAATTCGCCGCGCCGCTCGCCTTCATCGCCATGACGATCCCCTTCCTGCGCGGACGGCCGATGCTCGCCGCGGCGCTTTCCGCCGGCGCTACGGCCGTGCTCGCCAACGGCCTGCCCCTCAAGCTGGGGCTGGCCCTTGCCGCCGCCGTCGGCATTTGTTTCGGCCTTTTGTTTGAGAGGCTTTCAAGAACAAAGGCGCAATGACTCTCTGGCTGATCGTCTTCGCCATGGCCGCGCTCACCTTCTACCAGCGCGCCTCCTTCCTGCTGCTGCCGGAGCGCGTGCAGCTGCCGCCGCTGCTCGTGCGCGCGCTGCGCTACGTGCCCGCCGCGGTCCTCACCGCGATCTGGGCGCCGGAACTGCTGCTGCGGGACGGTGTCCCAAGCTTGTCGCCCGGCAACGAGCGCCTGCTCGCGGGGCTCGTGGCGATCGGCGTGGCATGGCGCTGGCGCGTCACCTTCGGTACGATCCTCGCGGGGCTCGCGGCCTTGCACCTTTTCGACTGGATTTCCTGAGATGAGACGGCGTTTTCTTGCACTGCTGCTGCTGTTCTTCGCTTTTTCGGCCTTTGGCCGGGGCGTTGCCGAAAAAGTCGCCTCGATCGAGGGCGTTTCGGAGTACCGCCTCGACAACGGCCTGCGCGTGCTGCTCGTGCCGGACCCGAGCGCGAGCAACTTCACGGTGCACATCACCTACTTCGTCGGCTCGCTGCACGAGGGCTACGGCGAGAAGGGCATGGCGCACCTGCTCGAGCACATGCTCTTCAAGGGCGCGACCCGCCACCCGAACCCCAAGCAGGAGCTCAACAAGCGCGGCGCGCGCTTCAACGGCACGACCTCCAACGACCGCACCAACTACTTCGAGACGCTCACCGCCGGCGGCGACAACCTCGACTGGGCGCTCGACCTGGAGGCCGACCGCATGGTCAACTCGTTCGTGAGGAAGTCGGACCTCGACAGCGAGATGACCGTGGTGCGCAACGAGTTCGAGCGCGGCGAGAACTCGCCGGGCAGCGTGCTCGCCGAGCGCATGCAGCGCCTCGCCTTCGCCGCGCACAACTACGGCAATCCGGTGATCGGCTTCCGCAGCGACATCGAGCAGGTGCCGATCGAGCGGCTGCAGGCGTTCTACAGGACCTGGTACCAGCCCGACAACGCCTTCCTCATCGTCGGCGGCAAGATCGACGAGGCGGCGACGCTCGCGCTCGTCGAGAAGCACTTCGGCCCCATTCCGCGCCCGTCGCGCGCGCTGCCCCGTCTCTACACCGTCGAGGCGACGCAGGACGGCGAGCGCTCGGTGACGCTGCGGCGCGCCGGCGACGTGCAGATCGTCTCGGCGCAGTACCGCATCCCGGCTGGCAGCGACCCGGATTACGCCGCGGTCGACGTGCTCGTCTCGGCCTTCGGCACCGCGCCCACCGGGCGGCTGCACCGCGCGCTCGTGCAGACCAGGCTCGCGACCGCGACCTGGGGCTACGAGCGCATGCTGCACGACCCGGGCTGGGCGAGCTTCGGCGCGCAGCTGCCCAAGGACGCGCCGATCGGGCCCGCGCGCGACGCGCTGCTCGCCGCGCTCGAGGGCCCGGGGCGCGAGCGCATCACGGACGAGGAGGTCGAGCGCGCGCGCACGGCGCTCCTGAACGACATGGAAAAGGCGCCGCTCGACTCGCTCGCCTACGTGCGCTGGCTGGGCGAGTTCGCCGCGATGGGCGACTGGCGCCTGTTCTTCCTGTACCGCGAGCGCCTGCGCAAGGTGACCACGGCCGACGTGCAGCGAGTCCTCGACACCTACTTCAAGCCGGCCAACCGCGTGCTAGGCGCTTTCCTGCCGACCGACAAGCCCGACCGCGCTGTGATGCCCGCCGCGCCCGACCTGGCGTCCGCGATCGCGGGGCTCAAGGACGGCGAAGGCGTGCAGGCGGGCGAAGCCTTCGAGCCGACGCCGCAGAATATCGAGGCTCGCCTGATCCGGCGCACGCTGTCCAACGGCATCAAGGTCGCGCTGCTGCCGAAGAAGACGCGCGGCGGCACGGTGGTGGCGCGCCTCGCGCTCTACTGGGGCGACGAGGCGAGCAAGATGAACCGCGCGCGCGCCTGCGAATTCGCCGGCGGCATGCTGATGCGCGGCTCGCTCAAGCACACGCGCGCCGAGCTGCGCGACGCCTTCGACAAGCTGCAGGCCAACGTCTCGGTCGGCGCGAGCGGCGCGGCGATGAACGTGCGCCGCCCGCAGCTCGAGGGCACGCTGCGCCTCGTCGCCGAGGTGCTGCGCGAGCCCGCGTTCCCGGAGCCCGAGTTCGAGGAACTGCGCCGCGCCGCGCTCACCGCCACCGAGGCCCGGCGCGGCGAGCCCGACGCGATCGCCGGCGAGCGCCTCGCGCGCTACCTCGAGCCCTGGCCGCGCGGGCACTGGAACTACGTATCCTCGGTGGACGAGAGCATCGCCGACATCAAGGGCGTCACGCTCGCCGAGGCGAAAGACTGCTACCGCGACCTGGTCGGCGCGACCGGCGCGCAGTTCGTCGCAATCGGCGACTTCGACCCCGAGGCGCTGGCGAGGCTCGTCGAGGAGCTGTTCGGCGGCTGGAAGAGCCCGGCGCCCTACGCGCGCATCCCGCAGAAGTACTTCGCGCGCCCGCCGATCGAGCAGACCGTGCCCACGCCGGACAAGGCCAACGCGGTGCTGCGCGCCGGCATGAACCTGCCGCTGCGCGACGACGATGCGGACTTCCCGGCGCTGTTGCTCGGCAACTGGCTGATCGGCGGCACCTCGAGCGCGCGCCTGCCCGCGCGCGTGCGCGAGAAGGAGGGCCTCTCCTACTCCACCTACAGCCTGTTCAACGCCGGCCAGCAGGACGCGGCCGGCAGCTTCGGCGTGTCGTCGATCTACGCGCCGCAGAACCGCGACCGCGTCGAGCGCGCGATCCGCGAGGAGCTCGAGCGCGCGCTGCGCGACGGCTTCAGCGCCGCGGAAGTCGAGGCCGGCAAGAAGGGCCTGCTCGAAGCGCGCCGCGTGCAGCGCGGCCAGGACGGCGCGCTCGCCGCGCGCCTCTCCAACTACCTCTACCTCGGCCGCACCTTCGCCTGGGACACCGAGCTGGAGAAGCGCATCGCCGCGCTCACGCCCGACGAGATCCGCGACGCCCTGCGCCGGCACATCGACCCCGCCAAGCTCTCGATCCTGAAGGCCGGAGACTTCAAGTAAGGCCTACGGCGGCGCCCCGCCCGGCTCGAACAGCAGGCGCGTGCGCTGCTCCGCGGGCGCCGCGCGGCGCGCGCTGATCTCGAGCACCGCGGCGGGCAGCGAGTCCAGGTAGGCGCGCGCGCGCTGCATGCGCAGCGTCGCGATGCGCCGGTCCAGCTTGTCCACCGCGCTCTTCATGCCGCGCTGCGCGAGCGTGTCGCGCATGCGCACGAGTTCCGCGATCTTCTCGGTCTGCGGATCGGCCTGCGCCGCGGTCGGCCCGCCGGCGGGCGCAGCCTGCGAGCGCACCGGCGCGCCCCAGTGCACCGGCGGCTGGTTGGCCGCCGCCGCAAACTGCTGCGGATCCGCGACCAGGCGCGCGATGCCGAGGCGCTTGAACTTGAACGCCCACTCGAGCGCGCCGTCGCCGCGGTCGTTCTTCAGGCGCGGGTCGGCGCCGCGCTCGAGCAGCTGCTTCGCGAGCGCCTCGTGCCCCTCGTAGACCGCCATCATCAGCACGCTCGAGCCGTTGGTGCTGCGCGCATTGATGTCCGCGCCGTAGTCGAGCAGCAGCGCCGCCGCCTCGGCATGCCCGGCGAACGCCGCATAGTGCAGCGCGCTCCAGTGCATCGGCGGACTGTCGACGAGCGCGCCCTTGCCGATCAGCCACTGCATCGCCGCGACCTGGCCGCGCCAGGCCGCGTGCATGAGCGCGGTCTCGCCGAGCTCGTTGCGCCGGTTGACGTCGGCGCCGCGCGAGACGAGCAGCTCCATCATCGGCACGTTGCCGGTCCAGGCCGCGATCATCAGGCCGGTGCCGATGCGATCGGCGACGTAGTCCGGGCTCATGCCCGCGTCGAGCCATTCGCGCACCTGCGGCAGGTTGCCCGCCTCCACCTGCGAGCCGTAATAGACGGGATCGGGCGTGGCGGTCGGCGGGCCGAACAGCTGCAGCTGCGCGCGCGCACCGACGCTGAAAAGCAGCGCCGCGAGGAGAAGGCTCGCGCCCAGCCGCCTGCTGATAAAGTCCCGCAACAAGGTCGCTCCTTTGCCGTCCACCTTGCACAACACGCGCCCGTTCCTCGGGCCGGCCTTCGCCATCTCGCTCGCGCTGCACGCCGCGCTTGTCACGCTCGGCCTGCCGAACCTGCCGGCCCAGCGCCTGCCGCAGGTGCCGCGAGCGCTCGACGTGTACCTGACCGAGGCCGGGAAGCCCGAGCCGGTGCCGCGCCTGATGCTGCCGCCGGATCTCCAGCCGCATGCTAGCGCAAGCGCGCCGCTCGCCTCGCCGAAACCACGGCCCGCCTCGCCGCGCGTCGCGCTCCCCCAAACGCCGCCGCCATCACCGGGAGCGGTGCCGGAGCGCCTCGAGGGCGAAGCAGCGCGGCGCGCCGCGGAGCAGCTCGCGCGCGAGCTGCCCTACCCGCCCGAAGCGATCGAGCGCGGCCTGCAGGGCGAAGCCCTGGTGCTGATCTTCCTCGACGGCGCGGGCAACGCGATCGCCGCGCGCCTGGAGAGCAGCAGCGGCCACGACATCCTCGACGAGGCGGCGCTGCGCGCCGCCCGCCGCCTGCGCGCGCTGCCCGCGAGCGCGCCGCGCGAGGCGCTGCTGCCGGTGCGCTTCCGGCTGCGTTAGCGCTGGCGCCAGGGCGGCGGGTCGAGTTTTTCCTTCAGGAAGTCGACGAAAGCGCGGCTGCGCGCCGAAAGTCCGGCGCGCGC
>DATKKT010000098.1:0-11446 GCA_035542795.1 Burkholderiales bacterium | reverse complement strand
GCGACCGCCTCGGCCAGGGCAAGGACAACGCGCGCGACTTCCTCAAGGAGAACCACGCGCTCGCCCTCGAGATCGAGCGCAAGATCCGCGAGAAGGCGGGCATCCTGAAGCCCGCAGCAGAGGCCGAGGCGCCGGCCGAGGACAAGAAGGTGGAGCACCTGCCCACGCGCAAGCGTGGCTGAGCACGACACAGAGGCGGAGCTCCGGGCGCGGGCGTTACGGCTGCTCGCGCGCCGCGAGCACTCCCGGCAGGAGCTGGAGCGCAAGCTGGCGGCTCATGCGGGATCTTCGGACGACCTGAAGGATTTGATCTCGGGCCTAAAAGCAAAAAACCAGCTGTCCGAAGCGCGCTTCGCCGAGGAACGCGCGCGCTGGCTCTCGCGCAAGTACGGCGCTGCGAAAATCCGCCAGGACCTGCAATCGAAGGGCGTGCCCGAGGAGCTGGTCGCGCGCTTCGCCTCGCCGCTGGACGAACTGCAAAAGGCGAGGGAAATCCTCGAGCGCAAGTACCGCACGCCCGCCGCGACGCGCGAGGAGAAAGCGAAGCGCATGCGCTTCCTGCAGTCGCGCGGCTTCGCGATCGAGGTCATCCGTCGGGCAGTTTGAACGTTCATCTTTCAGCTGCACGTGCAGCGGAGAGGAGGTGAACGGAATGAATCAAGCAGAAGCATTGAGCGTTGTGCGCTCGCTCGCCAACGGCGTCGATCCGGAAACGGGCGAAGTGTTCCCGGCCGACAGCGCCTACCAGCGCGCGCAAACGGTGCGCGCGTTGTACGCGGCGGCTGAGGCGCTGGAGCAGGCCGAGCGCTTCGAGCGGCGCAAGCAGCAGCTGCCCGCGAAGACCGGCGAGCCGTGGACCGAGGACGAGGACCGGCGGCTGCTCGCCGGCTTCGACGCCGGGCGCGGCCTGCCGGATCTCGCGGCCGCGCACCAGCGCACGCAGACCGGCGTGCGCGCGCGGCTCGTGAAGTACGGCAGGCTCGCGACCTAGCGGCAGAAGGAGGTCTCGCGGCGCCCGGGCGCCGCGGAGCCTTCCATTAAAATAGGCGGCAGATGAATTCCGCCGAGATCCGCTCGAGCTTCCTCGAGTTCTTCAAGTCCAAGGGCCACGCGATCGTGGCCTCCAGCCCGCTCGTGCCCGCGAACGACCCTACGCTGCTGTTCACCAACTCGGGCATGGTGCAGTTCAAGGACGTGTTCCTCGGCAGGGAGAAGCGCCCCTACAAGCGCGCCACCACTTCGCAGCGCTGCGTGCGCGCGGGTGGCAAGCACAACGACCTGGAGAACGTCGGCTACACCGCGCGCCACCACACCTTCTTCGAGATGCTGGGCAACTTCAGCTTCGGCGACTACTTCAAGAAGGACGCCATCCAGTTCGCCTGGGAGCTGCTCACCAAGGTCTACCAGCTGCCGCCCGAGAAGCTCTGGACCACGGTCTACGAGACCGACGACGAGGCCTACGACCTCTGGACCAAGGCGATCGGCGTGCCGAAGGAGCGCTGCATCCGCATCGGCGACAAGCCGGGGGGCGCGAAGTACCAGTCGGACAACTTCTGGCAGATGGCCGACACGGGCCCGTGCGGCCCCTGCAGCGAGATCTTTTACGACCACGGTCCGGGCATCGAGGGCGGCCCGCCGGGCTCGGCGGAGGCCGACGGCGACCGCTACATCGAGATCTGGAATCTCGTCTTCATGCAGTACGACCGCGACGCGAAGGGCGTGATGACGCCGCTGCCCAAGCCCTGCGTGGACACCGGCATGGGCCTGGAGCGCATTGCCGCGGTGCTGCAGGGCGTGCACTCGAACTACGAGATCGACCTGTTCCAGGACCTCATCAAGGCGGCAGCGCGCGAGACGCATCAGAAGCAGCTCAGGAACCCGTCGCTCAATGTCATCGCCGACCACATCCGCGCCTGCGCCTTCCTCGTCGTCGACGGCGTCATCCCGGGCAACGAGGGGCGCGGCTACGTGCTGCGCCGGATCATCCGCCGCGCGATCCGCCACGGCTACAAGCTCGGCCAGAAGCAGCCGTTCTTCTACAAGCTGGTGCCCGACCTCGACCGCGCGATGGGCGACGCCTATCCGGAGCTGCGCGCGGCGGCGAAGCGCGTCGCCGACGTGCTCAAGCAGGAGGAAGAGCGCTTCGCCGAGACGCTCGAGCACGGCATGGGCGTGCTCGAGGGCGCGCTCGCCTCGGGCGAGAAGCTGCTCGACGGCGAGACGGTGTTCAGGCTCTACGACACCTTCGGCTTCCCGGTGGACCTCACCGCCGACATCGGCCGCGAGCGCGGCGTGAGCATCGATCTCGCGGGCTTCGAGGCGGCGATGGAGGCGCAGCGCGAGCGCGCGCGCGCCGCGAGCAGGTTTTCCTCGGCCGCGGGCCTGGACTATTCGGGCGGCAAGACCGAGTTCCGCGGCTACGAGACGCTGAGCACGCAGGCCAGGGTCGTCGCGCTCTACCGCGAGGGGGCGCAGACCGACGCCCTGAGAAGCGGCGAGACCGGCACGGTAGTGCTCGACCAGACGCCGTTCTACGCCGAGTCGGGCGGCCAGGTGGGCGACCGCGGCGAGCTGGTCGGAGCGGGAGGCACCTTCGGGGTCGACGACACGCAGAAAGTCCAGGCCGAGGTCTTCGGCCACCACGGCAGCCTGAAGACCGGGACGCTGAAGATCGGCGACAAGGTGGAGGCGAGGGTGGACGTCGCGCGCCGCGAAGCGACGATGCGCAACCATTCGGTCACGCACCTGATGCACAAGGCGCTGCGCGACGTGTTGGGCGCGCACGTGCAGCAAAAGGGCTCCCTCGTCGACCCGGAGAAGACCCGCTTCGACTTCGCGCACGACAAGCCGATGACCGACGAGGAAATTCTCCGCGTCGAGCTGCTCGTGAACGGCGAGATCATGAAGAACACCCCGACGCGCGCCCAGGTGATGCCGATCGAAGACGCGAAGAAGTCGGGCGCGATGATGCTGTTCGGGGAAAAGTACGGCGATGAAGTGAGGGTCCTCGACATCGGCAATTCGCGCGAGTTCTGCGGCGGCACGCACGTTGCCCGCACCGGCGACATCGGCGTGTTCAAGCTGTATTCGGAGGGCGGCGTGGCCGCCGGCATTCGCCGGGTCGAAGCGACGACGGGACCGAGCGCGCTGGCGATGATGAGCAGCCAGCTGCAGGAATTTCATGAAGTGGCGAGACAGGTGCGCGCGCAGCCGGGCGCCGGCATGGTCGAGAAGGCGGTGAGCGCCCTTCTGGAAGAGAGGAAGTCCCTCGAAAAGGAAATCTCGAAGCTTCGCTCGAAGCTGGCCATGGGGCAGGGCACCGACCTCGCCGCGCAGGCGGTCGAGGTGAAGGGCGCCAAGGTTCTCGCGGCTACGGTCGAGGGCGCCGACGCGAAGACGCTGCGCGAGGCGATGGACAAGCTGAAGGACAGGCTGAAAAGCGCCGCGATCGTGCTGGGCTCGGTGAGCGACGGCAAGGTGGCGCTGATCGCCGGCGTCACCGCCGACCTCACAGGAAGAGTCAAAGCGGGCGAGCTTGTCAACTACGTCGCCCAGCAGGTGGGCGGCAAGGGCGGCGGGCGCCCCGACATGGCGCAGGCAGGGGGCACCGAGCCTGCGAAGCTCGGCGGCGCGCTCGAGTCGGTCCGGCCCTGGGTCGCCGAGCGGCTTTAGCCGCGGTTTGGCCAGCGCCTCTAGGGCGCTAGAAGCCGATCCGGCTCTTGCGGCCGCCGCGCGGCAGGTCGACGTCCTCCGGGGCGAGCTCGTCGCGGCCTGCCACCTTGGCGTTGCCGAAGGCGGCCTGCACCGCGCGGCGCATCTCGCGCGGCGTGAGCAGCGCGAGCTTTTCCACCACGCTGCCCGAGGGCGTCTCCGGAAAGCGCCTGCCCCAGTCGTGGGCATCGCGGATTTCCCGGTACAGCGCGCGCGCGATGCGGGCCGAGCCTTCGGCGTCCGGCGCCTCGATCTCGTAGACGTGCATGCGGTTCAGGAGCGGCTCGGGGATGCGTGCCGCGTCGTTGGCGGTCGCGAACCAGACCGCGCCTGAGGCATCGATGGGGATCTCGGCGAACTCGTCGGTGAAGCGCGCCGCGGTCTGCGTCTCGAGCAGCTCGTAGAGCGCGCCGAGCGGGTCGTACTGGCCGTCGGCGCTCGCCTTGTCGATCTCGTCCACCACCAGCACCGGGTTGGCGTACTCGCCGTTGAGGAAGGTCTCGAAGACCTTGCCCGGCTTGGCGTTCTTCCACTGCGAGGAGGCGCCCGAGAGCACCCACCCCGCGGTGAGCGAGCTCATCGGCACGAAGCCGTAGCCCGTGCCGAGCAGCTGCGAGACGCGCCGCGCGAAATGGGTCTTGCCGATGCCGGGGTCGCCGAGCAGCAGGATCGGCTGCAGCTCGATGTCGTCCTCGGAGTCGACGCAGAGCGCGAGCTGGCGCCGGATGTACTCCAGCACCTCGTCGAAGTTGGGCAGCTCCTCGAACAGCGTCTGCATCTGCGGCAGCCCGGAGGGCTTCACGGCGAAGCGCTGGCCGCCCAGGCGCAGCATCTTCTCGTAGAGCGCGCGCAGCGCCTCGTTCGCCGAGGCGGGCAGCTCCTGCAGCGCGCGCTCGACCGCGCCGGTGTCGTAGACATCCTTGAAGCCGGCGACCGGGATCGTCGGCGAGGGGACCGGAAGAGCGACGTTTGAGGGCATGGGCTACCTCCTGACGTTCTTGTTATCGGCCGAAAGCGCGAGAAAAAAATAGCATGCTGCTTTTCTCGTAGCAAATAGCGAGCCCGCTGCAGCGCTGGCAGCCGGCGCGCGCGAGTGCCAATTCAGGTAGACAGGCCCCCGGGGTTCATGATTGAATGACCGCATGAACCGCTGGTTCTTCGGCTATTTTTTCACCTTCCCGCGCCCTCTGGCGGAGGGGAACGGCTAGCCGCGCAACCTGCGACCACCGACGAACCGCCAGAGCAGAGATGCCTGGCGGTTTTTGTTTTCTGGGGCCCACCATGACCACGCCGATCGACGACAAGACCTCGCTCACCGACGACGAGCGCATCGAGAACATCGTGCCGCTGCCGCCGCCCGAGCACCTGATCCGCTTCTTCCCGATCCAGGGCACGCCGGTGGAGCGCCTGGTCGCCGACACGCGCAAGCGCGTGCGCGAGATCGTGCGCGGCAAGTCCGACCGGCTGCTGGTGATCATCGGGCCCTGCTCGATCCACGATCCCGCCGGCGCCATCGCTTACGCGGAAAAGCTCCTGGTTGAGAGAAAGAAACATGAAAGCGATCTGGAAGTCGTCATGCGCGTCTATTTCGAGAAGCCGCGCACCACGGTGGGCTGGAAGGGGCTCATCAACGACCCCTACCTCAACGGCAGCTTCCGCATCAACGAGGGACTGCGCATCGCGCGCGACCTGCTGGTGCGCATCAACCGGCTGGGGATGCCCGCGGGCTGCGAGTTCCTCGACGTGATCTCGCCGCAGTACATCGGCGACCTCGTCTCCTGGGGAGCGATCGGCGCGCGCACCACCGAGTCGCAGGTGCACCGCGAGCTCGCCTCGGGACTCTCGGCGCCGGTCGGCTTCAAGAACGGCACTGACGGCAACGTGCGCATCGCCGTAGACGCGATCCTCGCCGCGCGCCAGAAGCACCACTTCCTGTCGGTGCACAAGAGCGGCCAGGTGTCGATCGTCGAGACCCGCGGCAACGAGGATTGCCACGTCATCCTGCGCGGCGGCAAGACGCCGAACTACGACGCCGCGAGCGTCGCCGCGGCCTGCGCCGAGCTGGAAAGATCGAAGCTCGATTGCCGACTGATGATCGATCTCTCGCACGCCAACTCCGAGAAGAAGTTCAAGCGCCAGCTGGACGTCGCGCGCGAAGTCGGCGCGCAGGTCGCCGGGGGCTCGCGCTGCGTCGTCGGCGCGATGGTCGAGTCGCACCTCGTCGAGGGCCGGCAGGACCTCGTTGCCGGCAAGCCGCTCGCCTTCGGCCAGAGCATCACCGATCCCTGCCTGGGCTGGGACGATTCGGTCGAGCTGCTCGGCGTGCTCGCCGACGCGGTGAAGGCGCGGCGCAAGAAGGCCAAGCGCTGAGCCCGGCGCTGCCTTTCGCGCCGGAGGTCCTGCTGCTGGCGGCGCTGGTGGTGCTGGCGGCCTACACGGTGTACGGCCTCACGGGCTTCGGCTCGACGGTGCTCTCGCTGCCCGTGCTCGTGCTCGTGCTGCCGCTCAAGTTGGCCGTGCCCATGCTGATGCTGCTCGACCTGTGCGCGTTCTTCGTGCTCGGCGCGAGCTTCCGGCGGCGCGTGGAGTTCCGCGAAATCGGCTGGCTGCTGCCGTTCATGCTGGCGGGCATGGCGCTCGGCCTGACGCTGCTGATCCGGGTGCCCGAGCATTTCCTTCTCGGCGTGCTCGGCGCATTCCTGCTCGCCTACGCGGGATACGGCCTGTACCGTCGCGGCACGCCGGCAGCGCTGTCGCGCGCCTGGTGCGTGCCGATCGGCTTCTTCGGCGGCGCGTTCTCGGCGCTGTTCGGCACGGGCGGCGTGCTCTTCGCGCTCTACAACGCCGGGCGCGCGAGGAGCAAGGAGGCCCTGCGCGCCAACAACGCGGCCATGATCATGGTGTCGTCGCTGGTGCGCGTGGTGATCTTCACGGCCGCCGGCCTGCTCGCGCAGGAGGGGCTGCTCGCCTTCGCGGCGCTGCTCGTGCCGCCGCTGCTGGGCGGCCTGTGGCTCGGCAACCGCCTGCACGCCGCCGTGCCCGCGGCCGCGGTGGTGAAAGCGGTGTACGCTTTGCTGGTGATCGCCGGCCTGACGCTCCTCGCGCGCTCGCTTTGACGGCAACCCGTACCCGGCGCTGGCTGCTCGTCGCGCTCGCCGCGACGCTGCTGTTCCGGCTCTGGTTCGCCGCATTCCTGCCGGTCACCGCGGACGAGGCCTATTTCATCCTTTGGGGCCGCTCGCCGGCGCTCGGCTACTACGACCATCCGCCGATGGTGGGCTGGCTGCTCGCGCCGCTCGCAGCGCTCACGGAGGCGCCCTGGCTCATGCGGCTGCCCGCGGTGCTCGTGCCTCCGGCCGCGGCGCTGATGCTGGGTGCGGCGCTCGTGCGCTGGTTCGGGCGCGACGCGCAGACCGCGGATCTCGCCGCGCTTGCGGTGCTGCTGATGCCGGTCAACGTGCTGAACGTGCTCATCACCACCGACACGCCGCTCGTGCTGTTCTCGGTGGCGGCGACGCTGGTGCTCGCGCGCGCGGCGCAGCGCGACTCGAGCCCGCTCTACCTCGCCGCGGGCGTTCTGCTGGGACTCGCCTTCCTGTCCAAGTACTTCGCGGTGCTGCTCGGCCTGGCCTTCTTTGTCTGGGCGGCGCTGGCGCGCCGGCCGCGCGCTCTCCTGCTCGTCCTGCTGGGCGCGCTGCCGTTCGGTCTCATCAACCTGTACTGGAACTACGAGGCCTGCTGGTGCAACGTGATGTTCAACGGCATCAACAGGCACGTCGAGGGCCATAGCGGCTGGTCGCCCTCGAAACCTGCGCTCTACGCGGCAGCGCTCGCCTACGTCGCCGCGCCGCTGTTCTGGTTTGCCTGGCGCGGGCGCCGGCAGCTTGCCAAGGCCTGGCGGCGCCCTGCCGAGGGCGCGCTGCTGCTCGCCTGGATCCTGCCGCTCGCCGTGTTCACGTTGCTCGCGCCGGTGAAGACGATCGGCCTGCACTGGCTGCTGTCGTTCCTGCCCGCGCTGGTGGCGAGCGTGGCGCTGGCGCTGGCGCCGCAGGCGCTCGCCTCGAGCGTGCGCTGGTTCGCGCTGCTCGCCGTCCTGCACGCCGTCCCGATCGCCGTGATCGCGGCGCTGCCGCTGGAGACCTGGAGGGACACGCGCCTGTATTCGCGCCTGGTGTTCCCGGGCCGGATCGCCGAGCTCATGGCGGCGGCCGGACCGAGCCTCGCGGGCAAGGTGCTCGCGACCGACAGCTACGCCTCGGCGGCGCTGCTCGAGTACCAGCTGCGCCGGTCGGTGGTCGTGTTCGGCCGCGGCACCTCGCACGCGCGCCAGGACGACATCGACACCGACTGGCGGGCGCTCGACGGCAGGGATATCGTCATCCTGCGCCGACAGCCGTCCGATGCCGGCGAGTACGCGCCTTATTTCCGCGAGTTGGACGAAAAGGTGCTGACGCTTGGCGGCGGTAATCTGCATTTGTACATCGGTACCGGGTTCGATTACGGGTCGTATCGCGCGCACGTGCTCGCCGACATTCGCGAGCGCTATTACCGGATCCCCGCGCTGCTGCCGGTCGGGCGCTGCTATTTCTTCGAGCGATATTTTCCGGGCGGCGCGGCATCGTGAGGCGCGTGGTCGCGCTGCTCCAGCTGCTGCGCCCGCGCCAATGGGTGAAGAACGGCTTCGTGCTGGTGGGCCTGGTGTTCGGCCACGCCTGGCGCGTGCCCGCCACGGTCGAGGCGGCGCTGGTGGCGACCGCCGCGTTCTGCCTCGCTTCGAGCGCGGTCTACGCGTTCAACGACGCGCAGGACGCGCTGCAGGACCGCGGTCACCCGGAAAAGCGCCGGCGGCCGGTCGCGCGCGGCGCGGTCTCGCCCGCCGAGGCGAATGCGGTGTCGGCGGTGCTGGGCATCGCCTCCATCCTGCTGGCGATGCAGGCGAGCGCGGCGGCCGCCTGGATCGTCGCCATCTATATCGGCCTGAGCCACGCGTATTCGCAGTGGTTCAAGCGCGTGCCCGTGCTCGACGTGGTGATCATCGCGGCCGGCTTCATGCTGCGGCTGCTCGCTGGCACGCTCGGCATCGGCATCGCGCCTTCGCTCTGGCTGATGGCCTGCGGCTTCCTGCTGACGCTGTTTCTGGGCTTCGCGAAGCGTCGCGCCGAGATCGCGCAGCTCGCGCAGGCGGCGGGCCGCCACCGCGCGGTGCTCGAGCGCTACAGCCTCGCGTTCCTCGACCGGGCAACCATCGCCTGCGCCGTCGGCATGTCGCTCGCGTACGCGGCCTACAGCCTTGCGCCCGACACGGCGCGGCTGCACGGCACGGCCGGACTCGCGTGGACGGTGCCCTGGGTCCTGCTCGGCGCCGGCCGCTATCTCTATCGGCTGCACCGCCGGGGCGGAGGCGGCGACCCGACCGACGAGCTGCTGCGCGATCCCGTTCTCGCCCTGTCCGTGGCGGGATGGATGGCCACCGTTCTCTGGCTCATCGGCTAGAATTCCGGGCCCATCCTTCCGCCCACCGCCCATGGCCGAACGCCCCGGTTATCTCGTTCACCTGGAGCACCTCGGGGACGCCACCAAGTTCTCGCCGCAGATCCACGCGCTGATTCCGCGCTGCCACCTGCTGGAGAACTTTTCGCCCGCGGAAGTGCGGCTGCTCGCGCACTTCATGAACGTCTACCAGGCGCCGGCCGGCGTCGAGATCATCCGCGAGGGCGAGAGCGGCGACTTCATGCTGATGATGATCGAGGGCAAGGTCGAGGTGGTCAAGCAGGACCGCGCCAACATGCCGCAGGTGATCGCCGTGGTCGAAGCGGGCAAGACGCTCGGCGAGATGTCGATGATCGACGGCGAGGCGCGCTTCGCGACCTGCGTGTCGGTCGAGCCGACCGTGCTCGCGGTGCTCGACCGCGAGAATCTCGCGCGCATCATCGTCGAGCAGCCGATGCTGGGCGCGAAGATCCTCATGCAGATGGTGCTCATGCTCTCGCAGCGCCTGCGCGCGACCAGCGGGCGGCTGCTGCAGATGCTGGACGCGCAGGCGCAGCGCACCGCCAAGCCGTAATGATTGCCGGCCTCCGCGCGACGGAGGATGCGTGACCCGGGCGCGGCTCGCGCTTTTCCTGCTCCTCGCGGCCGCTGCCGCGGCGTTCTTCGCGCTCGGCGGGCACCGCTACTTCAGCTTCGCCGGGGTGAAGGCGCAGCAGGCCGCCATCGCCGGCTATTACGCCGCCCATCCCTGGCAGGCCGCGGCCGGATTCTTCGCGCTCTACGTCGCGATCACCGGCCTGTCGCTGCCCGGGGCCGCCGTCATGACGCTGGTCGCGGGAGCGATCTTCGGCCTGCTATGGGGCACCGTGCTCGTGTCGTTCGCCTCGTCGCTGGGCGCGACGCTGGCCTGCCTCGCTTCGCGCTTCCTGCTGCGCGACTGGGTGCAGCGCAGGTTCGGCCGGCAGCTGCGCGCGATCAACGAGGGCGTCGAGAAGGAGGGCGGGTTCTACCTGTTCACGCTGCGCCTGATTCCGGCAGTGCCGTTCTTCGTCATCAATCTCGCGATGGGACTGACGCCCATGCGCGTGGCGACCTTCTACTGGGTCAGCCAGCTCGGCATGCTCGCCGGCACCGTCGTGTACGTGAACGCCGGAACGCAGCTCGCGGCCATCGAGTCGCCGGCGGGAATCCTGTCCCCCGGCCTCATCGGCGCGTTCGCGCTGCTCGGGATCTTTCCGCTGATCGCGAAGAAGATCGTCGACGCCGTGAAGGCGCGCCGGGTGTACGCGCGCTGGGCGCACGTGAGGCCCGCGCGCTTCGAGCGCAACCTGGTGGTGATCGGCGCGGGCTCGGCGGGCCTCGTGGCGGCGTACATCGCCGCGGCGGTGAAGGCGAAAGTGACGCTGGTCGAGAAGCACCGCATGGGCGGCGACTGCCTCCATACGGGATGTGTTCCCTCGAAGGCCTTGCTTCGTTCCGCCAAGTTCGTTGCGCAGGCACGCAAGGCAAGAGATCTTGGAATGAAGAATGCAAGCGTGGAATTCGACTTCGCGGACGTCATGGAGCGCGTGCGGCGCGTGATCCGCGCGATCGAGCCGCACGACTCGGTGGAGCGCTACACGCAGCTCGGCGTGGAGTGCCTGCCAGGCGAGGCGAGGCTGGTCTCGCCCTGGGAAGTCGAGATCCGCACCCCGGCGAACGAGCGGATTCGCCTGACGACCCGCTCGGTCGTCATCGCGGCCGGCGCGCGCCCGTTCGTGCCGCCGATCCCCGGCCTCGCGGAAATGCGGTGCCTCACCTCCGACACGGTCTGGGACCTGCGCGCGCTGCCCGCGCGGCTGCTCGTGCTGGGCGGCGGGCCGATCGGCTCGGAGCTCGCGCAGGCCTTCGCGCGCCTGGGCTCGAAGGTGACGCAAGTCGAGATGCTGCCGCGCATCCTGCCGCGGGAGGACCCCGAGGTCGCCGAGCTCGTGCGCGCGAAGTTCGCCGCCGAAGGCATCGCCGTGCTCACGAGCCACCGCGCCAAGCGCTTCCTGCGCGAGGACGGTCGCAAGGTGCTGGTTTGCGAGCACGAGGGCCGGGAGGTGCGGATCGAGTTCGACGAGGTGCTGTGCGCGGTCGGTCGTGCCGCGAATACCGCGGGCTACGGGCTGGAAGAGCTCGGCATCGGCGTGGGAAAGGCGCGCACGATCGCGACCAACGAATACCTGCAGACGACCTATCCCAATATCTATGCCTGCGGCGA
>DATKKT010000097.1:0-3559 GCA_035542795.1 Burkholderiales bacterium | reverse complement strand
CGCTGGCTGCGCCTCGCGTTTCGCGCGGTGAGCTGGCTGGGCGACGGCGTCTTCTGGTATGCGCTCATGCTTGCGCTGCTGCTCGCGGAGGGCGCCGGGGCCGCGCTGCCGGTGCTGCACATGGCGGTGGTCGGCATTGCTTGCACGCTGCTTTACCGCGCGCTCAAGCGGGGCACGCTGCGGCCGCGGCCGTTCGAGGTGCACGCGCACATCGCCGCTGGCGCGACGCCGCTGGATCGTTTCAGCTTCCCTTCGGGGCACACGCTGCACGCGGTCGCGTTCAGCCTCGTGGCGTCGGCCCATTACGCGCAGCTTGCCGCGCTGCTTGCGCCCATGGTGCTCGCCGTGGCTGCGTCGCGCCTCGTGCTCGGCCTGCACTACCCGAGCGACGTGCTCGCGGGGGCGGCGATCGGCGCGGCGGTGGCGCTGGCGTCGCTGGCGCTCGTCTAGCCGGCTTCAGGCGAGAGCGCGCGGGACGGCCCGGGCCGGCGCGCGGCGGGGGCGGGCACCGGCGCATGTACGAGCGCGATGCTGAGCCAGACTGCGGCGCTGAAGTAGAGCGACATCCAGGCGATCTCGTTGTGCCAGTCCTGCCAGCGGTGCGAGACGATCCAGCGGTGCGAGGCGTCGAGCAACCCGTCCGGCAGGCTCAGGTACTTGCGGCCGCTCGCCTCGTCGGCGAGCCAGCGCGACCAGTACATCGGCACGTCGACGAGGAACATGAAGATCACGTAGCCGATCCCGGCCGCGCACCAGGCCGCGAGCAGGGGGCGCAGCGACGAGCGCACGCGCGGCCAGATCCACGCGAGGCTCGTGACCAGCAGCCCGGCGCTCAGCGCCCAGATCGACTCCTCGACGACGTGGCCGAGGTTGGAGGTGGTGAGCACGGAGTACCAGGAGCAGAGCTCGGCAAGCGCGATGAGGGGTACCACCACCGCCGACGTGACCCGGCCCACGCCGCTGCCGGTCGCGCGCGAGATTTCGCGCAGCAGCAGCGCCCATTGCGTGGCGAAGCACAGCTCGGCGAAGGTGGCCACGGAGCGACCGACGACCACGCTCGAGAGCCAGGTATCGAACAGCACGAAGCGCTGCACGTCGTAGACCGGCAGCGCGGAGCGGTAGGCGCAACCGAGCACGTAGCCCGCCGACAGCAGCAGCTGCAGGCGGCGCAGGTCATAGGCCTCGGGCGAGAGCGAGGCCTGGCGCCGCTCCAGCGCGGCCGCGGTCAGCGTCCAGGCGAGGATGTTGAAGCCCGCGACGGTGCAGAGGAAAAACCACCACCAGAAGATGTCGGCCGACATACGCCTGCAATATTCGCATGCTAGGCGCCCGGCGACTGTTAAGGTTTTCTTAAGACGCGGCGAGGCGCATCAGCGGCTCGCCGGCGCGAATGGGCGCGCCATCGGTCACATTTCCGCAAAGATCGAACCCGGCGGGCGCAAAGACGAGGATCGTCGAGCCGTGCTCGAACCAGCCCATCTCCTGTCCCTTGGCGTAGCGCGCGTCGCAGGCGATGCGCTCCGGGCCTCGGTAGCGCAGGTGCAGCGGCACGTCGAGGCAGTGCAGGCGGATGCTGGCCACCAGCACCGCGGCCACCGGCACGAGCAGCACTTGGTGACCGGCAGCCTCGAGCCGCGTGCGCAGCAGGGCGCGCTCGTTCCTGCAGAACAGCCTTTCGATGCGCTGCAGCGCGATCGGGTTGACATTCCAGGTATCGCCCGAGAAGTAGCGCACCTCGTGCACGCGACAGTCGTGCGGCGCGTGGAAGCGGTGATACATGCTGGCGGTGATGCGCAGCGTGGCGTAGGTCGCATCGCGGTATTCGCGCGCGAGCGCCGCGCAGCCGACGAGATCGTGCAGCGTGTACGGAAAGCCCTTCGCCTGGAAGACCTGGCCGTCGCGCGCGCGGCCGCAGGCGCCGACGATCGCGTCGCAGGGGCTCGCGAGCACCGCCGGGTCGGCGTCCGCGGGCCGGGCACCCTCCTTCAGCTCGCGGATGAAGCAGTCATGCAGGCTGGAGAAGTTCGCCTGCCTCGCCTCCTCGAGGCGAAGGTCGGCGAACAGCCGCCAAAGGGCGAGCGACGCGTCGCGCACCAGCGGCTGCTCGATGCGGCTGAACCAGCCCATGAACCGCGTCGCTAGCTCGCGCGGTATGCGGTTGGTGAGCAGGAAGTTCAGGTCCTCCTGTGCGAGCAATCGCGCGAGCATCGAGCGCGCCGTCATGGGGCTGTAACCCGCTTGCAGTAAATCGTAGGCCGGCAATGAACGAGATCCAATTCCTTTCGGTTGGGCTGGGCGCGGCCGCGGCGCTCGCAGCGTTGCCGGCTCTGAAGCAGCGGCTCGAGCTGTCCAAAGCCAAGCATCCGTCGCTTTCCGGGCATTCCCGAATCGCCAGGAGGATCGCCGCACTGGTGCCGTACTACGCCTACGACGACATGCGCTTCTTCCGCGCCGATGGCGCGCCCGATGAGGTCGCTGCACAGCGCCGCGTCGGCTTCGCGCGGCTGTCGGACCTCTACCGCGAGCGCTACCAGCGCAGCGCAGCGCTGACGGCCGAGGCGCGCGAAGGCATCTCGGACCTGCAGTTCACGAGCGCCTACCGCGTGCCCTTCCAGTTCAGCCGCACGGTGCGCGAGCACCTGCCCGTCGGCGCGTTCGTGCAGGCTTCCGACGGCCCGTTCCTGGTCGATCTCGACGGCAACCGGTTCTACGATCTCACCGGCTCCTACGGCGTCAACGTGTTCGGCCACGAGTTCTACAAGTCCTGCATGGCCGAGGGAGGCGCGCGCGCGGCCGCGCTCGGCGCAGTGCTCGGCGCCTACCATCCGGCGGTCGCCTACAACGTGCGGCGCCTGCGCGAGATTTCGGGCCTGGACGAAGTCTCGTTCCACATGTCCGGCACGGAGGCGGTCATGCAGGCCGTGCGCCTCGCGCGCTACCACACGCGGCGCACGCACCTCGTGCGCTTCTGCGGCGCCTACCATGGCTGGTGGGAGGACGTGCAGCCGGGCGTCGGCAATCCGGTGCATCCGCGGCACACGTACACGCTGAAGGACATGGACGAGGACTCGCTGCGCGTGCTGCGCCGGCGAGACGACATCGCCTGCGTGCTCGTCAATCCCCTGCAGTCGCTGCACCCGAATTCGAGCGCGCCGGGCGACGGCTCGCTCGTCGACAGCGCGCGCCGCGCGCATTTCGATCGCGCCGCCTATGCCGAATGGCTCGCCGAGCTGCGCGAAGTCTGCACCGCGCGCGGCATCGTCCTGATCTTCGACGAAGTGTTCGTCGGTTTTCGCCTCGCGCCGGGCGGCGCGCAGGAATACTTCGGCGTGCGCGCCGACCTTGTCACCTACGGCAAGACGCTGGGGGGCGGCTTCCCTGTCGGCGTGGTGTGCGGACGCGCGGACCTCATGAAGCGCTATCGCGAGGACCGGCCGGCCGACATCTGCTTCGCACGCGGTACCTTCAACTCCCATCCGCACGTGATGTGCGCGATGCAGGTCTTCCTCGAGCGCCTCGAGACGCCCCGGGTCCGGAGCCTGTACGCGGGCCTGGACGA
>DATKKT010000096.1:0-12194 GCA_035542795.1 Burkholderiales bacterium | reverse complement strand
GGTGCAGGCGGACGCGAATTTCCGCGCCCAGCCGCAGGATCTGGGCGAGGTCTACGTGCGCTCGGCGGCCTCAGGCCAGATGATTCCGCTGAAGGCGCTGATCCGCACCACCAATCTGGTCGGCCCGGAGCAGCTCGAGCGTTTCAACGGCTTCCTCGGCGCCAAGGTGCTCGGCAGCGGCAAGCCCGGCGTCTCCTCCGGCGAAGCGATCAAGGCCGTGGAACAGGTCGCGGCGAACCTCCCCGAGGGCTACACGATCGCCTGGAGCGGCCAGGCCTATCAGGAGCGGCGCACGGGGAGCGCCTCGGCGGTCGCCTTCGGCCTCGCCCTCGTGATGGTGTTCCTGATCCTCGCCGCGCTCTACGAGCGCTGGCTGCTGCCGTTCGCCGTGGTGATGGCGGTGCCGTTCGCGGTCTGGGGCGCGCTCGGCTTCGTCGCGCTGCGCGGCCTGGAGAACGACATCTACTTCCAGATCGGCCTGGTGGTGCTGATCGGCCTCGCGGCGAAGAACGCGATCCTGATCGTCGAATTCGCCCAGCAGGGGTTCCTCGAGGGCAAGTCGGCGATCGACGCGGCGGTGGAGGCGGCGCGGCTGCGCTTCCGGCCGATCCTCATGACCTCGCTCGCCTTCGTGCTGGGCGTGCTGCCGCTGATGTTCTCCTCCGGCGCGGGCGCCGGCGCGCGACAGTCGATGGGCACCGGCGTGGTGGGCGGCATGCTGGCCGCCACCTTCGTAGCAACCCTGTTCGTGCCGCTGTTCTTCGTCCTCGCCGCCCGCCGCCGCAAACGCGATTGATTCAAGTCAAGGCGCCGGCCGGGGCCGGGCGCAATGTTGGCGTCCATGACGACCACCATCACCGAGCGCATCGACAACGTCACGCGCATCCCGGCGGCGTACCTGCGCGCCGATCCGCCCGCGCCGCGCAGCGTCAAGATCGAGATCTCGCCGCGCTGCAACTACCGCTGCGGCTTCTGCGCGCTGCGCACGCGCGAGCAGCAGCCCAAGTGGGACATGGATTTCGGCCTGTTCAAGCGCATCACGCGCGAGATGCGCGAGGCCGGCGTCGAGGAGATCGGCGTGTTCTACCTCGGCGAATCGTTCATGAACCCGCGGCTGCTCGTGGACTGCATCGCCTACCTGAAGCGCGAGATCGGCATGCCGTACGTGTTCCTCACCTCGAACGCGTCGATGGCGTTCCCGGAGGCCGTGGAGGAATGCATGAAGGCGGGACTGGACTCGCTCAAGTGGTCGGTGAACGCCGCGGACGAGGCGCAGTTCGAGCAGGTGATGGGCGTCTCCGGGAAGCTCTTCCACCGCGCGCTCGAGAACATCGCCGCCGCCTGGGAAACGCGCCGCCGCGGCGGCTGGAAGACCGGCCTGTACGCCTCCTCGATCCGCTACGACGGCGAGCAGCTCGAGCGCATGCAGGCGCTGCTCAAGCAGCGCGTGCTGCCCTACGTGGACCAGCACTACTGGCTGCCGCTGTACTCGATGGGCGCGTTCGCTACGCAGCGCGAGGCCGAGCTCGGCTACCGCCCTACCGCCGGCAACCAGGGGCGCCTCGGCGCGCTGCGCGCGCCGCTGCCCTGCTGGTCGGCCTTCACCGAAGGCCACGTCACCGCCGAGGGCAAGCTCTCGGCCTGCTGCTTCGACGCCACCGCGCACTGGACGATGGGCGACCTGAACAAGCAGTCGTTCATGGAAGCGTGGAACTCGGCGCCGTTCGCCAACCTGCGCGCGGCGCACCTCAAGAAGGACGTGCGCGGCACCGTCTGCGAGCAGTGCATCGCCTACTAGCTGGCGGCTCGCTGCCTTACTGGCAGTGTTGATTGACCTCGGTCAAGCTTTCGCAGGCGCCGTGCCTTAGATTGGCTTGATGCGCGCCGCTTGCGTCGACGCTCTGTCACGCGCGTGAGAAAAGCGCCAGGCATCCGGCGACGGCTGTCGATGCTCGTGCTCGCGAGCGTCATTCCCGCCATGGTGATCGTGGCTGCCCTGCTCGTGTACGGCTATCAGCGCGACCGCGAGCGCTTGCAGCGCGACTCGATCGCTACGGCGCGCGCGATGATACACGCAGTCGACCGGGAACTCGTGAGCATTACGATTGCCGCGCAGGTGCTTGGTACCTCGCCTCATCTGGCAAATGAAGACTTCAAGGAATTCCATGCGCAAGCGCGCGAGGTTGTCGGCGCGCATATCGGCATGAACGTCGTGCTCTCCGACGCTACGGGCCAGCAGCTGCTGAACACGCTGCGGCCATACGGTGCCGAGCTTCCGCCCCACGGGAATATCAATCAGCTGAACGAGGTGTTCCGGGCCGGACGCGTCGTGATTTCCGATCTCTACGTCGGCGGCGTGCTGCGGCAGCCGCTGATGAGCGTGGACGTTCCGATCTACCGCGAGGGGCGAATCGTGTACGACCTCAGTATCGGCGATCTGCCGCGCCGCTTCCTCGCGCTCCTGAACGAACAGCGATTGCCCCCTGAATGGATCGGCGCCGTATTCGACACGCGCGGCACGGTTGTGGCGAGGACGCAGGAGCACGAACGCTTCGTAGGCGCTCAGGGGGCGCCCGCGCTGGTCGCCCGCATGCGGGAGGTGCAGGAGGGCGCCGTAGAGACCGTGACGCTCGAGGGGATTCCGGTGGTGTCGGTCTTCAGCCGCTCGACGGCGACCGGATGGACCGTCGCGCTCGGCATTCCACGCCGAAATCTCGCCGCTCAGGCATTGCTGGCGGTTCAGGTGGCCGCCGGAGCCGCGGTCGTCATGCTCGCCCTCGGTCTCGCTCTGGCGTGGCGGCTGGGCGGACGGATCGCGCACTCGATCCATTCATTGCAGGCGCCGGCCAGTCGCATCGGGCTGCGCGAGCCGATCGAGCTGCCGCCGCTGGGCCTGCGGGAGGCGGACGAGGTCGGCGAGGCTCTCGTTCGCGCCTCGCGTCTAATCGCCCATGCCGAGCACCGGGCGCAACACGACGCGCTGACCGGACTCGCAAATCGCGACCTCTTCCTGGAGCATGCCAAAAAGCACGTCGAGCTGTGCCGCCGCGAGGCGACGCCACTTTCGATGCTCTTCATTGACCTCGACGGCTTCAAGGCAATCAACGACCGGCACGGCCACGATGTCGGCGATCGGCTATTGTGCGCAGTCGCCGAACGCCTGACGGGCGCGGTGCGCGGTTCGGACGTCGCGGCACGCCTTGGCGGAGACGAGTTCGCGCTGCTACTCGTTCATGCGGACCGGGACGCTGCAGAGACGGTCGCCGCAAAGCTGGTCGAAAGTCTGTCGGCGCCGTACTCGGTCCCACCCCATGCGATGGAAATCTCTGCGAGCATAGGAGTCGCCGATTTTCCGGGCGCCGGGGCCACTGCGGAAGAAGTCATGAAGCGCGCCGACGAGGCTATGTACAGGGCTAAACAGAGCGGCAAGCGCGGCTATCACGCCGCTTGACGTGCATAGGAACGCGCCTCGGCTGGTGGCGAATCGAAAATCCGCTTTTGGCCTCAAGCGGGCATTCCGTACGTGTCATCTCTCGGCCACGTCCAAACCAGCCGATCACTAGTCAAGCCGCGAGCAAATATTCCGTAAGGTCGCGGACGGGACGGACCTCGGCGCCGAAGGGCACGGGCTCGGAGCCGCGGAAAAAGAGGCCCCGGTCGGTGTCGCCGCGCAGCGCGGCGGCGAGGTGGTGATCGATACAGAACTGGCCCATGCCCGGCTTGCCGTCGCGCAGGCCGCAGTGCGCGAGGCAGTCCCAGCCGAGCGTGCATTCGCGCCGCTTCTTCGCGCGCCGCTGCAGCGCGGCTTCCTTCTCGAGGTAGTGCGCCAGCCAGGGCGTGCGCACCGCGCGCGCCGGCAGCCCGGCCACGCTCATGAAGGTGACGATGTCCTCGGGCTTCGCCTCGGCGAGCACGCGCTTGAAGTTCGCGTGCGCGTCGCCCTCCGCGGTGACCGCGAACGGCGTGCCGACCTGCACGCCCGCGGCGCCGAGCGCGAGCGCCTCGCGCACGCGCGCCGGCGAATTGATGCCGCCGGCGACGATGAGCGGGATCGGCGCGATGCCCATCTCCTCGAACAGGCGCCGCGCCGCGGGCAGCACCTGCGCGAAGTCGAAGCGCGCCTCGCCGACCTCCTCGAGCTTCGCCGCGCCGAGGTGGCCGCCCGCGTAGCGCGGGTGCTCGATGACGATCGCGTCGGGCAGCCGCCCCTTGCGCTGCCATTTCTTCAGCACCAGGCCGATCGCGCGCGCTTCCGACAGGATCGGGATCAGCGCCACGTCGGGAAAGTCCTCCGTCAGCTCCGGCAGGTCGAACGGCAGCCCCGCGCCCACCACGATCGCGTCGGCGCCGCTGCGGCAGGCCTGGCGCACGTAGTCGGCGTACTGCGACACCGCGCGCATTACGTTGACGGCGATCAGGCCGCGGCCGCCCGCGACCTCGCGCGCGGCGCGGATCTCGCGATCGAGCGCGGTCAGGTTGGCCGCCTCGATCGCCTGGCGGTCGCGCACGCGCCCGGTGCGCTGCATGAGGTCCGGGTGCAGCCGGCGCAGGTCGACGCTGGAGATCGTGCCTACGCAGTCCTCGCGCGCGACCGCGCCCGCGAGGCCGTGCGCGGAAACGCCCACACCCATGCCGCCCTGCACGAGCGGGCGCACCTTCCTGCCACGGATCCTGAGCATGCGTGATGGGAGCAGATAACCGCGCGCGCAGGCTTGATCTGGCTCAAATCTGCGCCGCTGTGCTCCAATAAAGTACCGTCAACAAGGAGGCGTTATGTATTCCCACATTCTCGTATGCACCGACGGCTCGAAGCTGTCGCAGAAGGCGATCAAGACCGCGGCGCGGCTGGCGAAGGCGCTCGGCGCGCGGCTCACGGGCGCCTACGTCGGCGCGCCCTACATCGCGCCGATCTACAGCGAGGGCATGATCTACTCGGCGAACGTGACGCGCGCGCAGTACGAAAAGGCGGTGCAGAGCGCGGCGCGCAAGGCGCTTGAGCATGTGACCGGGGCGGCGAAGGCGGCGGGCGTGTCGGCCGGCACCGCGACGATCACCGCGAACACGCCATGGCAGGGCATCCTCAAGGCCGCGCAGTCGAAGAAGTGCGACCTCATCGTCATGGCCTCGCACGGCCGGCGCGGCCTGGCGGGCCTGCTGCTCGGCAGCGAGACCGTCAAGGTGCTAACGCACTCGAAGGTCCCGGTGCTGGTCTGCCGGTAGCCCGCGCCGCTAGCCCGCCTGCTTCCAGGCGTCGCCGAGGCCCACCGGCGCCGGCGCGAGCATGAGGATGCGCTGGTAGAGCGCGCTGAAGTCGCTCTCGCGCAGGTCGGAGATCGGATCCGCGTTGCCCGCGAAGGCCGCCTCGATGTCGGCCCAGTCCTCGGGCTTGAGCGCGCGCTCGGCGCGCGGGATCACCTCGCGCTCCTCGCGCCGCATGTGGTTCCAGTGGAACTGCGAGTACGCCTCGACCGCGGCGATGAACCTGTCGGCGCCCTTCGGCCAGGTCTGCTCGTAGGCGAGCATCGCCTGCTCGAGGTCGCGCACCAGCTGCGCGCCCAGCACGTGCTCGGCCTTCAGCGCCTCTACGAGCTCGCGCGCGCCCGGGTCGCGCCGCTGCAGGTGCGCGAACAGGTAGGCGTCCTCCTTGGGGTGGTGCATGCGCTCGGGAAAGGCATCGATGTAGTAGATCATCGCGCGGAAGGCCTTGAAGTCGGGCCGCACCTTGCCGTCCTTCGCCATCTGCGCGAGCGACCTCAGCCCGCTCAGCACCGCCGAGATCGAGCGGTGCTCGTCGTAGATGATGCCGATCGCCTTCTGCATGGCGCGTCTCCTATAGGCAAAGCAGGCTGCGAACGCCTTCCAGCGCGCCCGCATGGGCGAGGCCGTAGATGCCGAAGCCGGCGATCGCCGCAGCGGCAGTGTAGCGCCAGGCGCGCAGCCGCGCCGCCAGCCAGCCCGCGGCGAGCAGGAACGGCAGCGTGCCGGCGCCGAAGGCGGCCATCGCGGCTGCGCCGCGCACGGGGTCGCCCGCCGCGGCCGCCGCGAACAGCGCGGCGTACACCATCGCGCAGGGCAGCCACCCCCAGGCGAGGCCCGCGGCATAGGCGCCCAGCGGCGTGGGCGCGCCGAGCAGCCGCGCGGCGACCGGCTGCACGCGCCGCCAGAGCGGCGCGCCGAGCGCTTCGAGCGAGCCGAGCAGCCGGCCCGCCTCAGTTCCGGCTGCGGCGAGGTGCAGGCCGATCAGGATCAGCAGGACGCTCGCCGCGACCTGCCAGAGGGCCTGCGCCGGCGTCGCCGCGGCGGCGTAGGCCGCGCCGCCCACCGCGCCGGCCGCCGCGCCCGCGACCGCGTAAGCGCTGATGCGGCCGGCGTTGAAGCACAGGCGCCGCGCCCAGGAAGCGCGCTGGCCGGCATTTCTGATCGGAATCGTTCGTCGTGCATCGAACGCGGCGACGATGCCGCCGCACATGGCGACGCAGTGCGCGCCGGAGGCGAGGCCCGCGGCGAACATCGCGGCGGCGAGCGCCTCCAAGCTCAGATCACCTTGGAGTAGGACGCCGCCTGCTGGCGCGCGCGCAGGTAGCGGTCGAACACCATGCAGATCGCGCGCACGAGCAGCCGGCCGCGCGGCGTGACGACGATCCAGTCGGGCTGCAGCTCGACCAGGCCGTCGCGCTCCAGCGCCTTCAGATCCTTCAGCTCCTCGGCGAAGTAGCGCTTGAAGTCGACGAGGTGCGCGAGCTCGATCGACTCGATCGAGAGGCGGAAGTGGCAGATCAGCGCCTGGATCACCGCGCGGCGCACGAGGTCGTCGGCGGTGAGCTCCAGGCCGCGCAGCACGGGCAGCCGGCCCTCGTCGAGCGCCGCGTAGTACTCGTCGAGCGACTTGACGTTCTGGCTGTAGGTCGGGCCGACGCGGCCGATCGCCGAGACGCCGACGCCGACGATGTCCGACTCCGGGTGCGTCGAGTAGCCCTGGAAGTTGCGCTGCAGGCGCCCTTGCGCCTGCGCCACCGCGAGGTCGTCGTCGGCGCGCGCGAAATGGTCCATGCCGATGTAGACGTAGCCCGCGCGCGTCAGGCGGCCGATGGCTAGCGTCATGATCTGCAGCTTGGTCTCGGGCGACGGCAGGTCGGCGGCGAGGATGCGCCGCTGCGGCTTGAACAGCGCCGGCAGGTGCGCGTAGTTGTAGAGCGCGATGCGGTCGGGCGCATCCTCGAGCACGCGCTCGAGCGTGCGCAGGAAGCCGTCCAGCGTCTGCTTCGGCAGCCCGTAGATGAGGTCGTAGTTCACCGAGCGGAAGCCCGCGGCGCGCGCCTCCTCCACCACGCGGCGCGTCTCCTCGGCGCTCTGGATGCGGTGCACGGCGCGCTGCACTTCCGGGTCGAAGTCCTGCACGCCCATCGACAGGCGGTTGAATCCCAGCTCGGCGAGAAAGGCCATGGCGCCCGGCTCGGTCGTGCGCGGGTCGATCTCGATCGACACTTCGGCCTCGGGCGCGCGCGGGAACACGCGCTCGGTGTCGGCCACGAGCTGCGCCATTTCGTCGCGGGACAGGAACGTCGGCGTGCCGCCGCCCCAGTGCAGCTGCGAAACGCTCTGGCTCTCTTCGCCGCCGGCGCGCATCGCCTCGCCCAGCAGCGTCAATTCCTTGCTCAAGTACTTGATATACTTGGCCGATCTCCCCCGGTCGCGCGTCACGACCTTGTTGCAGGCGCAGTAGTAGCACAGCGTCGCGCAGAATGGCAGGTGCAGGTACAGCGAGAGCGGCAGATTGATGCCGCCGATGTTGCGCCGGGCGAGCCACTCGCGCAGCTGCGCCTCGCCGAAGGCTTCGACGAAGCGATCCGCGGTGGGATAGGACGTGTAGCGCGGCCCGCTCAGGTCGTACTTGCGGATCAGGACCGGGTCGATGACCAGTTCGGAAGACGGGTATTTCAGCATCATCACGAGCCACTATGGGCGAGGGCAGTCCGGACATATTGACGTTGGTCAAACGGGGTTACGTTCGCCACCCCGCGACGATCGTCGTCGGGGCGGTGTCGCTGCTGGCGCTGCTGGCCGCGAATTTGTCGGCGCTCCGGCACGGCCTGGACTGGCCCTGGCTGCTCGGCTCGGTGGTGCTCGCCGACATGCTGGCGATCGGCGCCGGCATCCTGGTCGCCTCGCACTCAGTGCTCAGCGCCGCGCACCGCAGCGAGGCGAGCGAGGCGCGCCTCGCCTCGATCGTCGAGTCGGCGATGGACGCGATCCTCACCGTGGACGAGGAGCAGAAAATCGTGCTGTTCAACCGCGCCGCCGAAACGGTCTTCGGGGTGCGCCGCGAGGACGCGCTCGGTTCGACGCTCGAGCGCTTCCTGCCTTCGCGCTTTCGCGCCGGCCACCGCGCGCACGTCCAGGACTTCGGCCGCACCGGCGTCACCGGCCGGCGCATGGGTGACCAGACCACGCTGTGGGCGATGCGCGCGAGCGGCGAGGAATTCCCGATCGAGGCCTCGATCTCGCAGGCCGTCGAGGACGGCAGGCGCTTCTACACGGTAATCCTGCGCGACATCACGCTGCGCAAGGCCGCCGAGGACGCGCTGCGCGCGCAGCAGCAGGAGCTGCGCGAGCTCTCGGCTCGCGTGCTGGAGGCGCGCGAGGAGGAAAAGACGCACATCGCGCGCGAGCTGCACGACGAGCTCGGCCAGATGCTCACCGCGCTGAAGATGGACCTCGCCTGGCTGGCCGGCCGCCTGCCCGCGGCCGACGCCGAGCTGACCGCGCGCGCGGGAGAGATGCGCGGCCTGCTCGAGGACACCGTGAGCGCGACGCGGCGCATCTCGGCCGACCTGCGCCCGCTCATGCTCGACGACCTCGGCCTCGCCGAGGCCGCGAACTGGCTGGCGCAGGACTTCGCGAAGCGCTCCGGCATTCCTTGCGAGGTGCGCATGGTCGAGCCCGAGGCGCTGCTGGGGCTGCCGAAGTCCCTGTCCACCGCGATCTACCGCGCGGTGCAGGAATCGCTCACCAACGTCGCGCGCCACTCCGGCGCGACGCGCGCCTGGGTGGCGTTCGCCGCCGGGAACGGCGGCGTGCAGATCGAAATCGAGGACGACGGCCGCGGCATCGGGCCTGAGGACCTGAAGAAGGCGCGCTCGCTGGGCCTGAAGGGCATGCGCGAGCGCGTCGCCTACTTCGGCGGCTCGCTCGAGATCTCAAGCCCCGCGCGCGGCGGCACGCGGCTGCGCATCCAGGTGCCCGTGCCGGGAGAGGAGGCGCGGCGATGATCCGCGTGCTGCTCGCCGACGACCACAAGATCGTGCGCGACGGCCTGCGCCGCATCCTCGCCGCCTCCACGGACATGCAGGTCGCGGCCGAGGCCGCCGACGGCGACCAGGCGCTCGCGCTGGTGCGCGCGAACGCGTTCGACGTCGCCGTGATCGACCTGTCGATGCCGGGCCTCGCGGGCCTGGACCTGATCAAGCGCCTGAAGCTGGAGCGCCCGGCGATGCCGCTGCTCGTGCTCTCCATGCACGGCGAGGACCAGTACGCGGCGCGCACGCTGAAGGCCGGCGCCGCGGGCTACCTCAACAAGGACAGCGCTGCCGAGCAGCTCGTCAGCGTGCTGCGCAAGGTGGCCGCGGGCGGCGTGCACCTGGGTGACGCGGCCGCGGCGAGCCTCGTCGCGGGCGAGCGCCAGCCGCACCAGGCGCTCTCGGACCGCGAGTTCGAGGTGCTGCGCCTTCTCGTGGACGGCAGGAGCCCGACCGAGATCGCCGGACAGCTGCACCTCTCGGTCAAGACCGTGAGCACGCACAAGACGCGCATCCTCGAGAAGCTCGAGCTGCGCAGCACTGCCGAACTCGTGCGCTACGCGCTCGAAAACAAACTTTTTTAGATTTTCGGAATCGTCCTACAGACACGGCGGCACGCGAACTCCGATACTCCGGACCGCTGTAAGGGCATGACAGAACTCTAAGAACGCGGTTGCCGGTCCCTTTGGAGGGGGTAGATCCGATGCCGTACGACGTCTTCCTCGTCGAAGACTCGCCGCTGTTGCGCAAGCGCGTCGAGGCGATGCTCGCCTCGATCCCCGGCGCGAAGCTGGTCGGTCATGCCGCAGACGCCCAGAGCGCGGTCGAGGGCATCCTCGCCGCGCGTCCGCAGGCGGTGGTGCTCGACCTACGTCTGGCCGCCGACAGCAGCGGCTTCGAGGTGCTGCGCGCGGTCCGCGAACGCATGCCGGACATTGCCTTCTACGTGCTGACCAACTTCGCCAACGAGGCCTACCGCCAGTCGGCCGAAAAGCTCGGCGCGCGCGGCTTCTTCGACAAGTCCAACGAATTCGAGCACTTGCACTCCGTACTGGCGGCGGCGGCCGCCCCCGCGTAGGAATCCTCCGAACGGCGGGCGCGCCTCTTTCCTAGGCGCGAATCGGGCATTGCCGATAGGCCGGGCGCGGCAGCCGGCGCAGACTGCCAGCCATGCAAGCCCAAGCCAGCCCCGCCGCCCCGGTCCGGGTCTTCGTCGTAGAGGACTCCGAGCGCATCCGCCAGCGCCTCGACACGCTGATCGCGGAGGCGGGAGCCGAGAACGCCGGGCACGCCGAGGAAGTCGGCCCGGCCACGCGCGCGATCCTCGAGACGCGCCCCGACGTGGTGATCCTCGACCTGCAGCTCGCCGACGGCACCGGCTTCGACGTGCTGCGCGCGGTGCACGACGCGGCGCCCGAGATCGACGTCTACCTCTTCACCAACTTCGCCGCCGACCCCTACCGCCAGCTCGCCGAGCGGCTCGGCGCACGCGGCTTCATCGACAAGAGCAAGGAATTCGAGCGCGTGCACGACCTGCTCGTGCAGCGCCGCAACGTCACCTGTCACTGAACAACGAGAGAAGAAAGGATGCCCTCATGTCCGTCGCCATCACGATTCAGCCCGCCAGCGTCGCGCCCAAATTCCAGGTGACCTGCTCCAGCTGCAACCTGCGCGAGATGTGCCTGCCGGGCGGGCTGTGCTGCGAGGACCTGGAGCGCGTAGAGAAGCTCGTCTACGCGCGCCGCAAGCTCAGGCGCGGCGAGTCGCTGTTCACCTCGGGCGACGAGTTCAAGGCGATCTACTCGGTGCGCAGCGGCTTCTTCAAGACCAGCCTCACCGACGGCGAAGGCCGCGAGCAGGTCACCGGCTTCTTCATGGGCGGCGAGCTGCTCGGCATGGACGGCATCGGCAGCGGCCGCTACCACGGCACCGCCACGGCGCTGGAGGACAGCGAGGTCTGCGTGCTGCCCTACGCGCTGCTGGAGCGCATCTCGGTCGAGGTGCCGGCGCTGCAGCGGCACCTGCACACGGTGCTCGCGCGCGAGATCGTGCGCGACCACGGCGTGATGATGCTGCTGGGCTCGATGCGCGCGGAGGAGCGCCTGGCGACCTTCCTGCTCAACCTCTCGAAGCGCTTCACGGCGCGCGGCTACTCGCCCTCGGACTTCCACCTGCGCATGACGCGCGAGGAGCTGGGCAGCTACCTCGGGCTGAAGCTGGAGACCGTGAGCCGACTGTTCTCGCGCTTCCACGACGACGGCCTGATCGAGGTGCAGCAGAAGCACGTGCGCATCCTCGACGCCGAAGGCCTCACGAAGCTGCTGGGCACCGCGCGCAACTGAGCCGCGGCCGCAGGGCGGCGCCGCTCAGTGCGACATCAGCACCGGCACGGTCATCGAGCTGAGCAGCGTGCGCGTCACGCCGCCCAGCACGAATTCCTGCAGCCGGGAATGGCCCCAGGCGCCGCTGACGATGAGGTCCGACTGCAGGTCGGCGGCGCGCGACAGCAGCACGTTGCCGATGTCCACGCCGGCCGAGTCCTGGCGCGACACCGTCACCTTGACGCCGTGCCGCGCGAGGAACAGCGCGATGTCGGCGCCCGGCTCCTCGCCATGGCCCTCGGCCGTGCTGCGCGCGTCCACCGTGACCACGTGCACCTGGCTCGCGCGCGAGAGCAGCGGCAGCGCATCGCGCACCGCGCGCGCGGCCTCGCGGCTCGCGTCCCAGGCGACCATCACGCGCTTCGCCAGCTCGCGCTGCTCGAACGCGTAGGGCACCACCAGCACCGGCCGGCCGGTCGTGAGCGGCAGCGCGCGCTCGAACTCCCTGGAAACGCCGCTCGGCCAATCGTCGTTCTGCTGGCCGATGACCACCAGGTCCGCGTAGCGCGCCTGCAGC
>DATKKT010000095.1:0-8137 GCA_035542795.1 Burkholderiales bacterium | reverse complement strand
TGAGCCCGAACAGCAGCAGACGGTTCGAGGGCGCGTTGACGGACGCGGCGAAGTCGAGCAGCCGCGGCGAGCCGAGGTTCATGGTGTCGGTGAAGCCCCCGGGGACGTCGAGCACGATCTTGTCGGATCCGACCCGAACCGCGAACGGATCGGCCGCGCAATCGAGCGCGACCGCCAGGGCGAGCAGCAGGGCGGCGAGTATGCGCACGGCCGACATTCTACGTATCATCCACGATTTGCGGAGAACACGGTCTTGCCAACGATTCTCGACCGGCTGCCCAGGGGAAAGAAGATCGGCATCGCCTTCTCGGGCGGCCTCGACACGAGCGCCGCGGTGCACTGGATGCGCGCCAAGGGCGCGATTCCGTACGCCTACACCGCGAATCTCGGCCAGCCCGACGAGGCGGACTACGGCGCGATTCCGGCCAAGGCGCTCGCCTACGGGGCCGCGAAGGCGCGCCTGGTCGAGTGCCGGCCGCAGCTCGTCGCCGAGGGCATCGCGGCGATCCAGTGCGGCGCATTCCATATCTCCACCGGCGGCGCGACTTACTTCAACACCACGCCGCTCGGCCGCGCGGTCACCGGCACCATGCTCGTCGTCGCGATGCGGGAGGACGGAGTCGGCATCTGGAGCGACGGCAGCACCTACAAGGGCAACGACATCGAGCGCTTCTACCGCTACGGCCTGCTCGCCAACCCGGGTCTGAAGATCTACAAGCCCTGGCTGGACCAGAGATTCATCGACGAGCTCGGCGGCCGGCGCGAGATGTCGGCCTACATGGCGAAGGCGGGCTTCAAGTACAAGATGAGCACCGAGAAGGCGTACTCGACCGACTCGAACCTGCTCGGCGCGACGCACGAGGCGAAGGACCTGGAGTTCCTCGACAAGGGCATCGGCATCGTAAAGCCGATCATGGGCGTCGCGTTCTGGCGCGAAGACGTGAAGGTGAAGGCGGAGAAGGTGTCGGTGCGCTTCGAGGAGGGCGTGCCGGCGGCGCTCAACGGCCAGCGCTTCGCGGACGCGGTGGCGCTGATGTCGGAAGCGAACGCGATCGGCGGGCGCCACGGCCTGGGCATGTCCGACCAGATCGAGAACCGCATCATCGAGGCCAAGAGCCGCGGCATCTACGAGGCGCCGGGCATGGCGCTGCTGCACCTCGCCTACGAGCGCCTCGTCACAGGCATCCACAACGAGGACACGATCGAGCAGTACCGCCTGAACGGCCGGCGCCTGGGGCGGCTGCTCTACCAAGGACGCTGGTTCGACCCGCAGACGCTGATGCTGCGCGAGACCGCGCAGCGCTGGGTGGCGAAGGCCGTGACGGGCGAGGTCGTGCTCGAGCTGCGCCGCGGCAACGACTACAGCATCCTCGGCACCAGGAGCGCCAATCTCACCTACCACCCGGACCGGCTGACGATGGAGAAAGGGCGCCAGGTGTTCTTCACGCCCGGCGACCGCATCGGCCAGCTCACCATGCGCAACCTCGACATCGCCGACACGCGCGACAAGCTGCGCGTCTACGCGCAGGCGGGTCTGCTCGGCGAAGCGACGTCGGGCGGCGTGCCGCTGCTCGGGCCGGGAAAGCCCGGCAAGCCCTCCAAGCGCGGCAAGCGCTAGCCGCGCGGTTCCTCGCACCGCTCAGACGCCATGTCCGCTTCGACCACGGTCTCGACGACGGTGCTGAAATCGCTGCCGATGTTCGCGAGCTTCTCGGCGGAGCAGATGCGCTCGCTCGCGGCGATGGTGACGCGGCGCAGCGCGCCGCGCGGCTCGGCGATCATGCGCGAGGGCGACGCGATCGACTCGCTCTACATCGTGATCTCCGGCCGGCTCAAGGTGATGATGGGCGAGGCCGACGGCAAGGAGACGATCCTCAGCATCCTCGGGCCGGGCGAGTTCTTCGGCGAGATGGGCCTCATCGACGACAACCCGCGCTCGGCGAGCGTGATCGCGATCGAGCCCTGCGAGCTGCTGGCGGTCGCCAAGGGCGCGTTCCGCCGATGCCTGGTCGAGAACGCCGAGCTGGCGATGGCCGTGATGCGCGTGCTGGTGCGGCGCCTGCGCGAGGCCGACCGCAAGATCGGCAGCCTGGCGATGCTCGACGTCTACGGCCGCGTGGCGCGCCTGCTGCTCGACATGTCGGAGGACGTGAACGGCGAGCGCACCGTCACCAAGCGGCTGACCAAGCAGGACATCGCGCGCATGATCGGCGCCTCGCGCGAGATGGTGAGCAAGGTGATGAAGGACCTGCAGACGAGCGGCTACATCGAGGTGCGGGGATCGGCCATCGTGCTGCACGACAAGAGCGCCGAGCGGCACTGAGTCGCCGGTTGCGCCCGCGCCATGGATAAGAAGCCCGAGGCGGTCGATCTAGCGAGGATCGACGCCGAGGAGTTCGCCCGGCTCGAGGCGGAGAAGCAGGCGAAGAGCGAAGCGAAGGAAGTCGAGCGGGAGGCGCTCGACAGGGCGTGGCGCGAGCAGGCGGAATACAGCCGCGCCGTCGCCGAGCTGAAGGACGATCCCGGCCGGCGCGCCTCCGGACGCGCGTTCACGATTGCGGCGGCCCTGCTCATCGCCGCGGGCATCGTCGGCGCGGTGGTCTACAGCTACCGGGCCGAGCGCGAGCGCAGGGCCGAGGCGGAGGCGCTGCGCCTGGCGGCCGAATCGCTTGCGCGCCGCGACGCGGAGGAGCGCGCAGGCAAGTCCCGGGCGCAGGCCCTCGCGCCCGAGCCCGGCAAGCCTCCCGGCGTCGCCGCAGACTCCTCCGCGAAGGCGCCGTCGGGCGAGGACGCGAAAAAGGCTGCGGCGGACAAGGCGAGGACGCTTGCGCTGAAGATCCGCGAGGAAGCGCGGCGCCAGGCCGAGCTCGCGGCGCAGGCAAAGGCGATGGCGCAGGCCGAGGAGCGGGCCAAGGCGGTGGCGGCAAAGGGCGCGCAGGAGGCGCCGCGCGCGGCCCAGCGGCCCGGCACCGTGTTCCAGGACTGCGCCGATTGTCCGCACATGGTGGTGATTCCCGCGGGCGAGTTCACGATGGGCTCTCCCGCATCGGAGATCGGGCGCGGCCTCGACGAGGGGCCGCAGCGCCAGGTGCAGATCGCGCGGCCGTTCGCGCTCGGGCGCAGCGAAGTGACGGTCGAGGAGTTCCGGCGCTTCGTCGAGGAGGCGGGCTACAAGACCGAGGCGGAGCGCGATACACGCGCGCAGGGCTGCGCCGGGTTCATCTACGCCGATCCAGCCGCGCCTGGCCCCGGGTCGCCGCCGTACACGAGCTGGCGCAGCCCGGGGCTCGCGCAAGCGCAGGCGGATCCGCATCCCGTGCTCTGCGTGAGCTGGAACGACGCGCGCGCCTACGCGCAATGGCTGTCGAAGAAGACCGGCAAGCGCTATCGGCTGCCGACCGAGGCGGAGTGGGAGTACGCGGCGCGCGCGGGCAGCAGCAGCTCGCGCTATTGGGGCGACGACCCCGTGCAGGCCTGCCGCTACGCCAACGTGGCCGACCAGAGCCGGTTCCAGACGTGGAGCTTCGGCCAGAAGCACGAGTGCACCGACGGGCACTACTTCACCGCGCCGGCGGGCGGCTACGCGCCCAATCGCTTCGGCCTGTACGACGTGATCGGCAACGTCTGGGAATGGACCGAGGACTGCTGGAACGCGAGCTACGCGGGCGCGCCCTCGGACGGCGGAGCCTGGCTGAGCGGCGACTGCTCGCAGCGCGTCCTTCGCGGCGGGTCCTGGAGCACGGTGCCGCGCTACGCGCGCTCGGCGACTCGCTACAAGAACCCGGCCGACTTCCGCGATAACCTCACTGGATTTCGCCTTGCCAGAAATCTCGACTAGAGTGCGACCGCTCCTTGCCGCCGCGGCACTCGCGCTCGCCACATCGCTCGAAGCGCAAGCGCAGCCGCTGCCCGCGGCGGCGCCGGCCGCCGCGGACCAGGCGCGCGCGAGGGAGATCCTGATGCGCATGGCCGCTTACCTCGCGGGCGCGCCGCGCTTCGGCGTGAGCCTGCGCAGCGGCCGTGACGCCGTGCAGAAGTCCGGGCAGAAGATCGAGCGCCTAGAGCATCGGCGGATCGTCCTCAGCCGGCCGGACCGGCTGCGCGTGGAGAGCGAGCGCAGCGACGGCGTGCGCACGCTGTCCGTGTTCACCGGCAGGGAGATCGTCGTGCTCGACGCGACGCGCAACGTCTACGCGAGCACGCCGCAGCCCGGCGGTATCGATGCCTCGGTCGACCGCCTCGTGCGGGATCTCGACCTGCGACTGCCGCTCGCCGCGCTGCTGCTCGAGCGGCTGCCCGCCGAGCTGGATGCAGGCTTGCACATGGTGCGGTACGTGGAGAAGACCGGCATCCTCGGCATGCCCGCGCATCACCTTGCGGCGCGCGCCGGCGCGGACGACATTCAGGTCTGGGTCGCCGATGGCGAGCGGCCGCTGCCGTTGCGCGTGGTGGTCACCTACCGCAGGTCGCCGGGTCAGCCGCAGCTGCGAGCGCAGTTCGAGGATTGGACGCTCGCGCCGGCGATCGACGATGCGACGTTCGAGCCGCGCATGCCCGACGGGGTGCAGAAGATCCCGTTTGCGGCCCAGCTCGCGCGGGCGCGGCCTGCGGCGAAAGGGGCGAAACCATGAGCGTCCGATGGCGCGTTGCCGCTGCCGTGCTGTTCCTGGCTGGCGTTGCCCTCGACGCCGGCGCGCAGCGCGGCGGCTTCGGCGGCGTGGGCGGGGGAGGCATGCGGCCTACGGGCAGTACCAGCGCCGGCTTCAATCGCGCAGGCACGTCCTCCAGCGGCGGCTTCGCCTACGGCGATGCGCCGAGCAGGCCGGAGCCGCAGGTCAAGGCCGGCGACGGCGCGATCAAGCCGGGGCCGCCCTGCGGCACCGCGCCCGTGACCGTCGGCTCTACGCCGTACTACAAATGCGGCGATCGCTGGTACTCGCCGGCGCTCGCCGAATCCGGCGTCGTCTACGCGCCGGTCCCCGCGCCGCCAGGCTACTAGGCCTTGACCTTTCCGAGCAGCAGGAACTCCATCAGCGCCTTCTGCGTGTGCAGGCGGTTCTCGGCCTCGTCCCAGACCACGCTTTGCGGGCCGTCGATCACCTCGGCCGTGACCTCTTCGCCGCGGTGCGCGGGCAGGCAGTGCATGAAGAGCGCGTCCTTGCGCGCCGCCTTCATGACCGTGCTTCCGACTTGCCAGCCGGAGAACTCCTTCTTCCTGCGCGCGCCGTCGTGCGACTCGAAGCCCATCGAGGTCCAAACATCGGTCGTGACGAGATGCGCGCCGCTGGCCGCGCGCGGCGGCTCGGCGAACCATTCGACGTGCCGGTTCAGGTCCTGCTCCTCGAGCGCGCAGGCCGGCGGCGTAGAGACGTTCAGCTTGAAGTCGAAGATCTCGGCCGCCTGCATCCAGGTCCGGCACATGTTGTTCGCGTCGCCGATCCAGGCCACGGTCTTGCCCCGGATCGGGCCGCGGTGCTCGAGGAAGGTGTAGACGTCGGCCAGCACTTGGCAGGGGTGGTATTCGTTCGTGAGGCCGTTGATCACCGGCACGCGCGAGGCCCCCGCGAAGCGCTCGATGACGCGCTGCTCGAAGGTGCGGACCATGACGAGGTCGCACATTCGCGAGATCACCTGCGCGGCGTCCTCGACCGGCTCGCCGCGGCCGAGCTGCGAGTCGCGCGTGCTGAGGAAGATCGCGGTGCCGCCGAGCTGGTGCATGCCCGCCTCGAACGACAGGCGCGTGCGCGTGCTCTGCTTCTCGAAGATCATCGCGAGGGTGCGGTCCTCGAGCGGCCAGTAGCGCCGGTAGCGCTTGAAGCGCGCCTTGATCCAGCGCGTGCGCGCGAACAGGTGCTCGTATTCCACGCGCGTGAGGTCGCGGAACTGGAGGAAGTGCCGCAGGCGCGGCTTCTTGGCCGAGGCCATGGCGGCTTCAGCGCGCCGCCGCGGTCCTGGGCTTGGCGGTCTCCTGCGCGAGGAAAGCCTGCACGATCGGCACCAGGCGCTCGACCACCTCCCGCCCTTCGGCCTCGCCGATCACGAGCGCGGGCAGCAGCCGGATCACGTTGTCGGCCGTGACGTTGAACACCAGGCCCGCGTCGAGCCCCTTCTTCACGAGCTCGCCGCAGGGGCGGTCGAGCTCGACGCCGATCATGAGGCCGCGGCCGCGAACCTCGACCACGCCCGGCAGGCCGCCGAGCGCCGCCTTCAGGCCGTCGATCATGGCGCCGCCCACGCGCGCCGCGTTCTCGAGCAGGCCCTCGTCCTTCATGGTGTCGATCGTCGTCACCACGCCGCGCATGGCCAGCGGATTGCCGCCGAAGGTCGAGCCGTGGTTGCCCGGCTTGAACACGCCTTTCGCGCGCCCGCCGACCACGCAGGCGCCCACGGGCACGCCGCCGGCGAGCCCCTTGGCGAGCGGCACCACATCCGGCATGAGGCCGGCGTGCTGGTAGACGAACCACTTGCCGGTGCGCCCGAGGCCGCACTGCACCTCGTCGGACATGAACAGCCATTCCTGGCGATCGCAGATCTCGCGCAGCCCCCTCAGGTACTCCATGCGCGAGACGTTGATGCCGCCTTCGCCCTGGATCGGCTCGATGAACACCGCCACCACGTTCTTGTTGTGCGCCGCGACCTGGCGCACCGCGTCCAGGTCGTTGAGCGGCACGCGCACGAAGCCCTGCACGAGCGGCTCGAAGCCGGCCTGTACCTTGCGGCTGCCGCCCGCCGAGAGCGTGGCGAGCGACCGGCCGTGGAAGGCCTTCTCCATGACGATGATCGCCGGCTCGGCGACGCCGCGGTCATGGCCGTACTTGCGCGCGACCTTGATCGCGGCCTCGTTCGCCTCCAGCCCCGAGTTGCAGAAGAACACCTCGTCCAGGCCCGTGATCTGCGCGAGGCGGTCGGCCGCCTGCTCCTGCAGCGGCACCTGGAACAGGTTCGAGGTGTGGATGATCGCGCCGACCTGCTCGCGCAGCGCCGCGACCAGGCGCGGGTGGTTGTGCCCGAGCGTATTCACCGCGATGCCGGCAAGCGCGTCGAGGTACTTGCGGCCGGACTCGTCCCACAGCCACACGCCCTGGCCTCGCACGAACGCGACCGGCTGGCGGGCGTACGTGTTCATCACATGGCTCATGGCTTGGCTCCTTTCATCGCGGCGCAGGGCCGCCCCAAAATGCAAAACGGCGGTCGCAACACCGCCGTTTCGAGGATGTTAGCGGGCTAGCCGATGCGGCGCAAGCCGCGCTCTTCCGCCGGCCGCAGCACCCGCACGCAGGGCTGGTAGCCCTCGTAGACGATGCCGTGCAGCTCGGTGCGCTTCTGCGAGCGCAGCAGCGCGGCGAGGAACTCGGTGATCTTCGGGGTGACGAGCTGGCCGGGCACGAGCACCGGGATGCCGGGCGGATAGGGCACGATGCCGTCGGCGCACACGCGGCCGCTGAGGCGCCGGTTGACGCGCTCCTTGTCGTCGAGCACCGGCACGAGCTCGCCGCCGCAGTAGTAGGCGTCGCGCGGCAGGTAGCGCAGCCGCGTGAAGGCGGGGATCTCCGGCGCGCGCACCAGGCGCCGCGGCGCCCGCTTCTCGCGCGCGAGGCGCATGAGCGCGTCGTACAGGCGCGAGACCTTGGAGCGCGTGGTGCCGATCGTGAGCAGCAGCGTGATGGTGTTGAAGGTGCTCTTCTCCACCTGGATGTTGAACCGGTCGAACAGCTCCTTGACGAGCTCGTCCACCGTATAGCCGGAGCCTGACACGTCCACCGTCACCTTGGTCGGGTCGAGGCGGATGCCGTCGTGGCGCACCTCGTCGGGCAGCAGGTCGGCGAGCTCGAGCACGCGGAACGCGCCCGTCGAGCCGATCTGCTGGCGCAGCTCGCGCGCGAGCGACAGCGTGCGCTGCAGCAGCTTGTAGCCCTCCATGACCGCCTGCTTGCGCGCCACGTCGAGGCTCGCGATGAGCGAGTACTGCGGCGAGGTCGAGGTGTGGATGTTGAAGTTCTCGCGGAACAGGTGCTCGTTGAACGCGGGGTCGTTGACGTGGATCATCGAGGCCTGCGAGAAGGCCGACAGCACCTTGTGCGTGGACTGCGTGGCGTAGTCGGCGCCGGCCTCCAGCGCGGTCGGGCGGAACGCCGGG
>DATKKT010000094.1:0-12516 GCA_035542795.1 Burkholderiales bacterium | reverse complement strand
TGGATCCTGCACCGCCTGATCCGGCGCCTGAACGTGAAGTGGGACGTCGAGACGCTGATCAACATCCCGACCATGATGCTGATCGGCATCGTGCTGGTGATCCTCGCCTTCAACCTCGCGCTGCCGATCTCGCGCCTCGCGGGCACGGTGACCAAGGCGACGCTCGGCATCGCGCTCGCCTGCGCGCTGCTGTCGTTCCTCATGATGATCACGCGCTCCAAGGCGGTGCCGCAGGTGATCGGCTTCCTGGCGATGGAGAACGCGCTGTTCTTCGCCGCCACCGGCGCGGTCTACGGCATGCCGATGGTGATCGAGCTGGGCATCGCGCTCGACGTGCTCGTCGGCATGCTGATCCTCGGCGTGTTCTTCTTCCAGATCCGCGAGCGCTTCGACTCGCTCGACACGCGCCACCTCGAGCGCCTGAAGGAGCACTGATGCCGCTCGAGATGCTGCTGCTGCTCGCCTCGCCGCTCGCCGGCGGCTTCGTGCTCGCGCTCGTCGGCCACCGGCCGCGCGCGGCCGAGGTCAACGCGGCGTTCAGCGCGCTCAGCTTCGCGGCCGCCGCGGCGCTCGTCGCGCGCGTGGTCGCCGACGGGCCGTTCGAGGCCTTCGACCGGCAGTTCTTCGTCGACTCGCTGAACGTGTTTCTCGTCGCGCTCACCGCCTTCGTGGGCATGACCACGGCGCTGTTCTCGCGGCCGTACATGCGCATCGAGCGCAGCCACGGCCGCGTCTCGGACGGCGGCATGCGCCTTTATCACAGCATGTACCAGATGTTCACCTTCACGATGCTGCTCGTGCTCACCACGAACAACCTCGGCATCATGTGGGTGGCGATGGAGGCGGCGACGCTGACCACCGTGCTGCTGGTAGCGCTGTACCGCACGCACGCCTCGCTCGAGGCGGCCTGGAAATACTTCATCCTCTGCGGCGTCGGCATCGCGCAGGCGCTGCTCGGCACGATCCTCGTCTACTTCGCCTCGGAGAAGATCCTCGGCGCGGGCGCCGGCGCGCTGCTCTGGACGCAGCTCGAGGGCGTGAAGGGCCAGCTCGAGCCCGTGGTGATGTCGATCGCGTTCGTGTTCCTGCTCGTGGGCTACGGCACCAAGGTGGGCCTTGTGCCGCTGCACAACTGGCTGCCGGATGCGCACGCCGAAGGCCCCACGCCCGTATCGGCGGTGCTCTCCGGGCTGCTGCTTAACGTGGCGCTCTACGCGCTGATCCGCTTCAAGGTGATCACCGACGGCGCGCTCGAGCGCCCGTTCGCGAGCAACCTGCTGATCGGCTTCGGCCTGCTGTCGGTGGCCGTGGCGGCGCTGTTCCTGTCGCGCCAGCGCGACATCAAGCGCATGTTCGCGTACTCGTCGATCGAGCACATGGGCCTGGTGACCTTCGCCTTCGGGCTCGGCGGCCCGGTGGCGAGCTTCGCGGGCCTGCTGCACATGACCATGCACTCGCTCACCAAGAGCGCGATCTTCTTCGCCGTAGGCCACGCCACGCAGAAGGCCGGCAGCCAGGTGATGACCGAGATCCGCGGCATGATCCGCCTCTCCCCCACGGTCGGCTGGGGCCTCGCGCTGGGCACCGTCGCGATCCTCGGCCTGCCGCCCTTCGGCGTGTTCGCGAGCGAATTCCTGATCCTCACCCAGGCGATCGCCCACCTGCCCTGGGCCGCGCCGATCCTGCTCGCCTCGCTCGGCATCTCGTTCGCCGCGATCTTCGGCAAGGTGCAGCCGATGGTGTTCGGCGAGCCGAGCGCCGCGCGCCTGCCGCAGCGTCCGGCGCTCCTGCCCGTTTTCGCGCACCTGCTCCTCGTCCTGATGCTCGGCCTGTACATGCCTCCCTACCTCGCCGGCTGGTACCGCCAAGCCGCGCAGCTCATCGGCTGAGCGCATGCGTCCGCCCGTCCCCGGACTCGCGCTCGAAGCCCTGCCCGGCGCCGTGCCCGCCTGGCGCGCGCGCTGCGAGCGCGGCCAGTGGCTCGCCGCGGCCGAGCAGGTTGCCGCCGCAGGCGGGCGCCTCGCGGCGCTCTGGGCGAGCGACGAGCGCGACGCGGGCGGCGCGTTTGCGGCGCACGCGTTGTACGCGACCTTCGAGGGCCTGCTGTGGCTCGAGCTCGCGGCGACCGACACCGAGGGCTATCCGGACCTGTCCGGGGTCTTCCCGAGCGCGCGGCGCATGCAGCGCGCGGCCTTCGACATGACGGGCGTGCCCGCCCACGGCGCCGCCGATGCACGCAAATGGCTGCGGCATGGGGCCTGGCCGGCGGACGCGTTTCCGCTGAGAAAGGATCTTGCAGCGGGAAGCAAATTCCCTCCCGAGGACGATCGCTACCCGTTCGTGAGCGTCGAGGGCGACGGCGTGCACGAGATCGCGGTCGGGCCGGTGCACGCGGGCACCATCGAGCCCGGCCACTTCCGCTTTTCCATCGTCGGCGAGCGCGTGCTGCGGCTGGAGGAGCGCCTGGGATACAAGCACAAGGGCATCGAGAAGCGCTTCGAGTCGCTTTCGCTCGTCGAGGGCGCGCGCCTGGCCGGGCGCGTCTCTGGCGACAGCACGGTAGCCTACGCCTGGGCCTACGCGATGGCGCTGGAGGGCATGGCGGGCGCGCAGCCGGGCGCGCGCGCGCTGCGCCTGCGCGCGCTGCTGCTCGAGCGCGAGCGCATCGCCAACCACCTCGGCGACCTCGGCTACCTCGGCAACGACGGCGGGCTCGCGTTCGGCCTGGCGCAGTTCTCGCGCCTGAAGGAGGATCTGCTGCGCACCAACGCGCGCCTCTTCGGCCACCGCTACCTCATGGACCGCATCGTGCCGGGCGGGGTGGCCGCCGACCTGGACGCGGCCGGCGCCCAGGCGATCCTCGACGAGTGCACGCGCGTGCGCGCGGAGCTGCGGACGATGAGGGCGATCTACTACGACCACGCGGGGCTGCAGGACCGCTGCATCAACTGCGGGCGCCTCACGCCGGCGACGGCGGCGAGGCTCGGCGTGGTCGGGCTCGCCGCGCGCGCGAGCGGCCATGCGATGGACGCGCGCGCCTACCCCGGCTACGCGCCCTACGACGAGATCGCGCCGCGCGTCGCCTCGCACCGCAACGGCGACGTCGCGGCGCGCATCGTCGTGCGCTTCGAGGAGGCCTTCGAGTCGATTGAGCTGCAGCGCCGCATCGTGCGCGGCCTGCCCGCCGGCGCGCTGCGCGTCGACGTTCCCGAGCCCGCGGCCGGCGCGCGCGGGCTGGGCTGGATCGAAGGCTGGCGCGGCGAGGTGCTGGTCGCGCTGCAGGCCGGCGCGGGCGGCCGAGTGCGCCGCTGCCATCCGCACGACCCGTCCTGGCAGAACTGGCCGGCGCTGGAATACGCGGTGCTCGGCAACATCGTCCCGGACTTTCCGCTCATCAACAAGTCGTTCAATCTCTCCTACGCGGGCGCGGACCTCTAGCCATGTACAAGATCCTCCTGCAGATCGCACGCGTCGGCATCCGCACCGAGGCCGCGCCGCAGCCGGATGCCGCGCTGCGCGCCGCGGCGCCCGCGCTGAACGCCGACGTGCTGAAGCAGCTCGGGCGCGCGCTCGCCATCCGCCACGTCGACGCCGGCTCCTGCAACGGCTGCGAGCTGGAGATTCACGCCGCGAACAACCCCTACTACAACCTCGAGGGCCTCGGCATCAAGTTCGTGGCGAGCCCGCGCCATGCGGACCTGCTGCTCGTGACCGGGCCGGTGTCGCGCCACATGGAGCTGGCGCTGCGCCGGACGTTCGAGGCGATGCCCGAGCCCAAGCTCGTGGTCGCGGTGGGCGATTGCGGCTGCGACGGCGGGGTGTTCGGCGAGAATTACGCGAGCCGCGGACGCGTCGCCAACGTGATCCCGGTGCACGTCGCGGTGCCCGGCTGCCCGCCGGCGCCCACGGCCATCATCCAGGGAATCCTGACCGCGGTCTCGGCCGCGGCCAGAGCCTAGCGGACGCCGCCGCCGGGCCGCTCAGCCCCGGCCGCCGCAGGCGGCCGGCATCGAGGCGTTCGGGTAGCCGCGGCAGGTCCACTCGACCTTGCCGCCCTCGAGCTTGGGCGTCACCGAGATCTCGATCGCGTTCTTCTCGTTCCAGCCGCGGATCGCGCCATTCGACTCGACGATCCACTTGAACTCGCCGAACTTCGGGTCCGGCTTGTTGGTGAGCTTCACGCCCGCGCCCGCGCCCGAGAGGTTGCCCGCCTTCGCCGCCGCCGCCGCGACCTGCGCCTTGGCCGCCTCGGCGCCGGCGACGAGCGTCTGCGCCGCCTCCTTCGCCTCGGAGCCCGCCATCTGCGGCAGGACGAACGAGACGGCGACGAATCCGATCAGGGCCAGTCCGGCGATGACGAGAAGTGCGGCGCGCATGTCGTGCTCTCCCTATATGGCGTTTCGCGGCACTTTACCACGGGGGCCGGGCTGCGAGCCGCGCTCCCCGGCCCCGGCACGAGGCAAAATTTGGTCATGGCGGTGACGAAACAGCTGCGCATCTCGGGGCACGTGCAGGGGGTCGGCTTCCGCCATTGCCTCGCGCGCGAAGCTCGCGCCCACGGCCTCGCCGGCTGGGTGCGCAACCGCCGCGACGGCTCGGTGGAAGCGCTGCTGCAGGGCGACGCGGCCGCGGTGGACAAATTGATCACATGGGCGCGGCGCGGCCCGCCCGCCGCGCGCGTCGACTGCGTGGAAGTGCAGGCGGAGCCCGGGGAAACGCGCTACTCCGGCTTCGAGCAGAAGCCTACGGAGTAACGCCACCGTACTGGAACTGCACCGCCTCGGGCGACAGCCACGAGGTCAGCTCGCCGAGCAGCAGCTCATCCGGCCTTACGCGCCAGGCCTCGCCGAGGGCAACGTCGCAGCTCGCGCCTGCGTTCTCGTAGTGCACCAGCACGGGGCAGCCCTCGCGCCCGGGCGCGCGATACGGCGCAAGGAGGTCCATGAGGCGCTTCGGATCGCGCCCCGCGTCCGTGCCGCCGTTCATCTCGATGCGCAGGCGCGCGCCGAAGCGCGTGCGCAGCGCCGCGAGGTCGAGCAGGTCCTCGGCCGAGACGCGCAGGCCGCTGATGAACTCGTCGCGCTGCACCCTGCCCTGGATCACGAGCAGCCGGTCCTCGCGGATCTTGTCGCGGTGCTTCTCGAACAGCTCGTTGAACACCGAGATCTCGAGCTGCGCGCTGCCGTCGTCGAGCACCACCATCATCATGCGGCCGCGGCGCGTCATCTGCACGCGCGCCGAGGCGACCACGCCGGCGATCCAGACGCGCTCGCCCGCCGAGGCGATCTTCGCCATCGGCGTGCGCGGGAATCCCGCGAGCTCGCGCTCATAGACGGCGAACAGATGCCCCGACAGGCAGTAGCCGAGCGCTGCCTTCTCCTCGGTGAGCCGCTGCTTGAGGTCCCAGGGTCGCGCGGGCGCGAGCGCGAGGCCCGCCTGATGGCTCGCCTCGGCGTCGCCGAACAGGCTCGTCTGCGAAGCGGAGCGTTCGGCCTGCTCGGCGCCCTCGATCGCGCGCCCGACCGACGCGAGCAGGCTGGCGCGGTTGGGCTCGAGCGCGTCGAAGGCGCCCGCGCGCACGAGCGCCTCGACGCAGCGCCGGTTGACCAGCCGCTTGTCCACGCGCCGGCAGAAATCGAACAGGTCCTTGAAGGGGCCAGCCTTGCGCGCCTCCAGCACCGACTCGATCGCCGCCTGCCCGGTGCCGCGCACCCCGCCCAGGCCGTAGCGCACCGTCTTCAGGTCCACCGGCACGAAGCGGTAGACCGAGGCGTTGATGCAGGGGGGCAGCACCTTGATGCCGTTGGCCTCGGCGTCGTCGCGGAACTGGCGCACCTTGTCGGTGTCGTCCATCACAGCTGAAAGGTTCGCTGCCATGAAGGCCGCGCCGTGGTGCGCCTTCATGTACGCGGTCTGGTAGGCGAGCAGCGCGTAGGCGGCGGCGTGCGACTTGTTGAAGCCGTAGCCGGCGAACTTCTCCATGAGGTTGAACAGCTCGATCGCCTTGCCGCGCGCGAGGCCGTTCTTCTGAGCGCCCGTGACGAACACGTCGCGCTGCGCGTCCATCTCCTCCTGCTTCTTCTTGCCCATCGCGCGCCGCAGCAGGTCGGCGCCGCCCAGCGTGTAGCCGCCGATCACCTGCGCGATCTGCATCACCTGCTCCTGGTAGACCATGATCCCGTAGGTGGGCGCGAGGATCGGCTCCAGGCGCGCATCCAGGTAATCCCAGCGCTCCTCGCCGTGCTTGCGACGGATGAAGTCCGGGATCAGGTCCATGGGCCCCGGCCGGTACAGAGCCACGAGCGCGATCACGTCCTCGAAGCGGTCCGGGCGCGCGCGCTTGATCATGTCGCGCATGCCGCGCGATTCCAGCTGGAACACCGCGGTGGTGTTGCCCGCCGAGAGCAGCTGGTAGGTCGGCCGGTCGTCGAGCGGCACCTTCTCCAGCGTGAATTCCTTCTCGCCCAGCTCGCGCACGTAGCGCTCGGCCCAGTCGAGGACGGTGAGCGTGGTGAGGCCGAGGAAGTCGAATTTCACGAGGCCGACCGCCTCGACGTCGTCCTTGTCGAGCTGCGAGATCACGCTGGAGGCGCCCTCGGCCGCATACAACGGGCAGAAATCGGTGAGCCGGCCCGGCGCGATGAGCACGCCGCCCGCGTGCATGCCGACGTTGCGCGTGAGGCCCTCGAGCTTCTCGCCGAGCTCGAGCAGCTCGCGCACCTCGTCCTCCTTCTTCTCGCGCTGCGCGAGCAGCGGCTCCAGCTCGCGCGCCTCCTTCAGCGTGATGAGCTTGCCCGGCTGGAACGGGATGAGCTTGGCGATCTGGTCGCAGAAGTTGTAGCCGAGATCGAGCACGCGCCCGGTGTCGCGCACCACCGCGCGCGCCGCCATCGTGCCGAAGGTGGCGATCTGCGACACCGAGTCCTCGCCGTACTTCTTGCGCACGTAGTCGATCACCCTGTCGCGCCCGTCCTGGCAGAAGTCGATATCGAAGTCCGGCATCGACACGCGCTCGGGATTGAGGAAGCGCTCGAACAGCAGGTCGTACTTCAGCGGATCGAGGTCGGTGATGCCGAGCGAGTAGGCGACGAGCGACCCGGCACCCGAGCCGCGCCCCGGTCCGACCGGCACGCCGTTCGCCTTCGCCCAGTTGATGAAGTCCGCGACGATGAGGAAGTAGCCCGCGAAGCCCATCTGCACGATGGTGCCGATCTCGAACTCCAGGCGCGCCCTGTAGCGCGGCGCCTCGTTGCGGCGCACGGCGGCGTCCGGGTAGAGGCGCTCCAGGCGGGCCGCGAGCCCGGCCTCGGCCTGCTTGCGCAGGTACTGGTCGAGCGTGATCCCCTTCGGCGTAGGGAACGCGGGCAGGCGGCTCTTGCCGAGCTCGATCTCCAGGCTGCAGCGGCGCGCGATTTCGACCGCGTTCTCGAGCGCCTGCGGCACGTCGGCAAACAGCTTCGCCATCTCGGCCTGCGTCTTGAAGTACTGCTCCGGCGTGAACAGCTTCGGCCGGCGCTGGTCGCCGAGCATGGTGCCCTGCGAGATGCACACGCGCGCCTCGTGCGCCTTGAAGTCCTCGCGCTCGGTGAACTGCACCGGGTGCGTGGCCACCACCGGCAGCCCCGCGCGCACCGCGAGCGCGAGCGTCGCGCCGACGAGCGCCTCGCCGCCCGGCGCGCCGGCGCGCTGGATCTCCAGGTAGTAGCGGCCGGGAAAGAGCTTCGCCCAGGCGGCGGCGAGCTTGTCCGCCGCCGCGGCGTTGCCCGCGGCGAGCGCGTGCCCTACGTCGCCGGCGGCGAAGCCCGAGAGCGCGATGAGGCCCTCGCTGCCGCCCGCGTCCGGCTTGAACCAGTCCATCGAGAGCTCCGCGCGCGCGCGGTGCTGGTTGCGCAGCCAGGCCCGCGAGAGCAGCTCGCAGAGGCGCAGGTATCCCGCGCGCGAGGCGCACAGCAGCAGCGCCCGCCAGGGCTTGTCGCGGTCGGCCGGATTCTGGATCCAGCAGTCGACGCCGACGACGGGCTTCAGGCCCGCGGCGCGCGCGGCGGTGTAGAACTTCACCATGCCGAAGACGTTTCCCGCGTCGGTGAGCGCGAGCGCCGGCATGCCGTCGGCCTTCGCCTTCGTCACCGCGTCGTCGAGGCGCACGATCCCGTCCGTCACCGAGTACTCGCTATGCATCCTCAGGTGAACGAAACGCGGAGCAGGCATGTCGTCAAAAGTTTACCATCGGCGCATGCGCGGAATGCCCCTCGCTGCGCTGTTCGCCGGCGCGGCGTGCATCGCTTTGTCGCCGATCTGGGTGCGCGTCGCCGACGTGGGCCCCACCGCGAGCGCGTTCTGGCGCGTCGCGCTCGCCGCGCCCTTGCTCTGGATTTTGTTTTTCTCAATAAAAACAAACGAAACAAAAAAACCCGGACTTCCGCTGGCAGCTGCGCTGGCGGCAGGTTGCGCGTTCGCGGGCGACCTGGCGTTCTGGCACTGGTCGATCCAGTACACCTCGGTGGCGAACTCGACGCTGCTCGCCAACCTCGCCTCGATCTTCGTCACGCTCGCGGCCTGGGTGCTCTGGAAGCAGCGGCCCAGCGGGGTCTTTCTCGCGGGCCTCGCGGCGGCACTCGCCGGCACGGCGGTGCTCGTGCGCGCGAGCGTGAGCTTCTCGCCGACGGCGCTGCTCGGCGACGCGCTCGGCGTCGTGACGGCGCTGTTCTATGCCTGGTACCTGATGTCCGTGAAGAGCCTGCGCGATCGCGGCGCGGGCACGCTCGCGCTGATGGCGGCGACCACGACGATCACCGCGCTGCTGCTGCTGCCGGTCGCCGCCGCGTCGGCGCAGTTGTCCGGCCAGGCGCTGCTGCCGAGCTCGGCCGCGGGCTGGCTCACGCTCGCGGGCCTGGCCTGGATCTCGCACGCCGGCGGCCAGGGCCTCATCGCTTTCGCGCTCGCGCATCTGCCGGCGTCGTTTTCCGCGGTGGGGCTGCTCCTGCAGCCGATGCTCGCGGGCGCGTTCGCCTGGCTGCTGCTCGCCGAGCCGCTCGGCGCCCTGCAGTGCGCCGGCGGCGCGGTGGTACTGTTCGGCATCTACCTGGCGCATCGCGGGAGGGATGGCAGGTGAAAGGCGGAGGAAGGGGCGGCCTCGAGGGCGGGCTGAAGTTCGGCGTCTTCGATCACCTCGATGCGAGCGGCGCGCCGCTCGCGGAGTTCTACGAGACCCGCCTGCGGCTCGCCGAGGCCTACGACCGCATCGGCATCCACGCGCTGCACGTCGCAGAGCACCACGCCACGCCGCTCGGGCTTTCGCCCTCGCCGTCCGTGTTCCTCGCCTGCGTGGCGCAGCGCACCCGGCGGCTGCGCTTCGGGCCCCTGGTCTACACGCTCGCCCTCTACCATCCGCTGCGCCTCGCCGACGAGATCTGCATGCTCGACAACCTGAGCGGCGGCCGCTTCGAGCTGGGCGTCGGCCGCGGTGTCTCGCCGATCGAGATCGAGCACTTCGGCGTCGACCCGGCGAAGTCGCAGGCGATGTACGTCGAGGCCTACCAGGTGATCCTCAAGGCGATGCGCGAGCGCATCCTCAGCTTCGAGGGCGAGTTCTACCGCTTCAAGGACGTGCCGCTGCAGCTCGCGCCGCTGCAGCGGCCGCATCCGCCGATCTGGTACGGGCTGTCGAATCCGGAGAGCGCGGAGTTCGCCGCCGAGTACCGCTTCAATGTCGTCAGTAACGCGGCGCCCGGCGCCGTGCGCGTGATCACCGACCGCTACCGCGCGGCATGGCAAAGAAGGGGCAACGACCCGGCGCGCATCCCGTTCATGGGCACCGCGCGCCACGTGGTCATCGCCGGCACCGACGCGGAGGCGACGACGATCGCGCGCCGGGCCTATGCGCGCTGGTGGGAGGGATTCATCTTCCTCTGGCGCCTGCGCGGCCTGAAGCCGCCCTTCACGACCTATACCGAGGACTTCGACGCGGTGCTCGCCAGCGGCCAGGCGATCGCGGGCTCGCCCGACACCGTGCACGAGGCGATCGCCGCGCAGGTGAAGGCGGCCGGAATCAACTATTTCCTGCTGCGCTTCGCCTTCGGCGACCTGACGCTGGCCGAGTCGCTGCGCTCGGTGGAGCTGTTCGCGCGGCACGTTCGGCCCGCGCTCGCGCAGGACTGATGCGCTGACCTACAGGACCACCGCCTCCGGCTCGCCCGAGGGGGTGTATTCAACGCTGCCGATCTCGTAGGCGAGCTCGCCCTCGGCGCGCAGCAGCTCCATCGCCTGCACGGCATCGCCTTTGGCGAGCGCGACGACCATGCCGATGCCGCAGTTGAAGACGCGGTGCATCTCCGCCTCCGCGACGCTGCCCTCGCGCTGCAGCCAGTTGAACAGTTCCGGCCGCGGCCAGGACTTGGCCTGAATCTCGGCGCGCGTCCCCTTGGGCAGCATCCTCGGCACGTTGCCGACCAGGCCGCCGCCGGTGATGTGCGCCATGCCCTTCACCGGCAGCGCCGCCATCAGCTTGAGCAGCGGCTTGACGTAGATGCGCGTGGGCTCCATCAGCGCATCGGCCGTCTCCGAGCCGATCTGCGTGTCGCCGAGGATGCGCCGGATGAGCGAATAGCCGTTGGAATGCGCTCCGCTCGAAGCCAGGCCGAGCAGCACGTCGCCGGGGTGGATCGTGCGGCCGTCGACGATCCGGCTCCGTTCCACCACGCCCACGCAGAATCCGGCCAGGTCGTATTCGCCCGGGGGGTACATGCCCGGCATTTCTGCGGTCTCGCCGCCGATCAGCGCGCAGCCGGCTTCCTCGCAGCCCTGCGCGACGCCCTTGATCACCTGCGTCGCGACCGCCTTGTCCAGCTTGCCGCAGGCGAAGTAGTCGAGGAAGAACAGCGGCTCGGCGCCCTGCACGAGCACGTCGTTCACGCTCATCGCCACGAGGTCGATGCCCACCGTGCCGTGCCGGTTGAGCTGGAACGCGAGCTTGAGCTTTGTGCCGACGCCGTCGGTGCCGGAGACCAGGATCGGCTCCCGGTACTTCTTCGGAATCGCGCACAGCGCGCCGAAGCCGCCCAGGCCCGCGAGCACCTCCTCGCGCATCGTGCGCCTGGCGAAGGGCTTTATCGCTTCGACGAGCGCGTCGCCCGCGTCGATGTCGACGCCGGCGTCGCGATACGAGAGGGGTTCCGCCATGACGGTAAAATGATGTCTTTTCAGCAATTTTACGATGAAGCCGCTCGCCGGATGAAGCAACTTGCGTTGGGCATCTCGCCGCCGCCGCAGCCCACGCTCGACAATTTCGTTCCCGGCGCCAATGCCGAGCTGCTCACGCACCTGCGCCGCCTGCGGGCCGGCCGATTCACCGAGGGCGTGCTCTACCTCTGGGGCGAGGCGGGCTGCGGCAAGAGCCACCTTCTCGCGGCCTGCGCGGGCGCCAACTCCGTGGACGACGTGCAGAAGCTCGACGATTTGGCCCAGATCGCGCTGTTCAACGCCATCAACGAGGCGCGCGAGACGGGAGGAGCGGTGCTCGCGGCGGGCGACGCGCCGCCGGCCCAGCTGCCGCTGCGCGAAGACCTGAAGTCGCGCCTCGCCTGGGGCCTGGTCTACCAGGTCAAGCCGCCCAGCGACGAGGAGCGCGCGGCGTTCCTGCGCGCGGAATCCGAGCGGCGCGGATTCAGACTGGCGGACGAGGTGATCTCCTACCTGCTCACGCGCATGCGCCGGGATCTGCGTTCGCTCACCTCGGTGCTCGAAAGGCTGGATCAGTACTCTCTGGAGACGAAGCGGCCGATCACCCTGCCCCTGGTCCGGGACGCGCTGAAAGAATGAATCTCACGCTGTTCGATCTCGACAACACGCTGATCGCCTGCGACTCGGACTACGAGTGGGGCCAGTACCTCGTCGACCAGGGCGTGCTCGAGCGCGAGGAATACGAGGCGCAGAACGCGGCCTACTACGAGCAGTACAAGGCCGGCACGCTCGACATCCATGAGTTCCTCGGCTTCGCGCTGCGGCCGCTCGCCGCGCACACGCCCGAGGACCTCGCGCGCTGGCACGCCGGGTTCATGCGGGCGCGCATCCGGCCCGCGATGACGCCGCAGGCGCGCGCGCTCGTGCGCCGGCACCTCGATGCGGGAGACCTGTGCGCGGTGGTCACCGCCACCAACAGCTTCGTCACCGCCCCGATCGCGCGCGAGTTCGGCGTGCCGCACCTGGTGGCCACCGAGCCCGAGCGCAACGGCGAGCGCTTCACGGGCCGCGTCGCGGGCACGCCCTGCTTCCGCGAGGGCAAGATCGCGCGCGTGCGCGACTGGCTCGCCGCGCAGGGACAGCACCGCCCACCCCCGGCGTGCGGCTTCGGCCGCCAGCGTCTCGTCGGGGTCGACCGCCACCGGACGGCTCACCCGCTCGAGCAGCGGCAGGTCGTTGTGCGAGTCGCTGTAGAAGGTCGACCCGGCGAAGTCGCCGAGGCGCCGGCCGAGGCTCGCGAGCCACAGCTCCAGGCGCACCACCTTGCCCTCGCGGAAG